>NZ_AP022600.1:6022519-6328149 GCF_010725885.1 Mycolicibacterium tokaiense
CTCACCCGCGCCGCCATGCCGACCCTGCTCCACGGTGGGCGTGGTCACGTCGTCACGATCTCGACAACCCTTGTCGAGCATGCCAATTCCGTACTCCCATCGGTGCTGGCCTCATTGAGCAAAGGGGGCGTGACAGCCGCCACCCGGTCGCTGGCCATCGAATACGCCGGTCGAGGGGTGCGCGCGAACGCCGTCGCACTCGGCGTCATCGACACCCCCATGCACGCACCCGAGACCCACGAGGCACTGGCCGCCCTGCATCCGGTCGGACGCCTGGGCGAGATCAGCGACGTGGTGGACGCGGTGCGCTACCTCGAAACCGCCCCGTTCGTCACCGGCGAAATCCTGCACGTCGACGGCGGCCAGAGCGCCGGACACTAGAAAGGACCACGATCATGGCACTTCTACAGTCCCATCCGAACGACCCCGGAGCCGCCGGCGGTAAGTACCGCACCGACTCTCTGCTCACTACCGCTGTATCCGTGGATGACCGTCGAGGTCATCCGATGAAGCTCGACGACCTCGCCGAATTCGTCGTCCAGGCGCAATCCGCTGACATCGGCCACCCGGAGTTGCTGCGCCGCAACCTGCTCGACAGCGTGGCCTGCGCCATCGCGGCGCTGGGCGGCGAGACTCTGGGGCGACTGCGCGACCAGATCGACATCGTGGGAGGTACGCCGCGGGCGACGCTGATCGGCGGCGGTCGTACGTCAGTGGACCAAGCCGCCCTGTACAACTCCGTCGCGGTGCGCTCGGCCGACCTGCTGGACACCTACCTCACCCCGGGTGGCCTGTGCCATCCCGCAGACAACATCGGTGCGCTGCTGGCCGTTGCTGACAGTGTGAGAGCCGGCGGGGCGGACTTCCTGCTCGCCATGGCACTGGCCTACGAGGTACAGTGCCGCTTCTCGGCGGCGGTGCCGGTGATGGCGCGCGGGCTCAATCACGCCCTGCAGCTGGCCATCTCGGTGGCCGCCGGAGCCGCGCGGCTCTACGGTCTGGATGCGGGGCAGACAGCGAATGCCATCGCGATGGCCGCCGCCGACAACGTGTCACTGGCGGCCATCCACTCCGAGCCGGTGTCGAACTGGAAAGGCATCTCCCCCGGGATCACCGCCCAGCGCGCCGTCTACGCCACCGGCTTGGCCCGCCTCGGTGTCACCGGGCCGCGCGGACTCTTCGAGGGCCCCAACGGGTTGGAACAGCTCTTCGGCCAGACCATCGATCTGCGGCTCGACGATCGCAGCCTGAATGTGGTGGAGCAGACCCACCTCAAGCAGTTCAGCGCGCTGATCCACGGGCAGGCCCCGATCGAGACGATACTGACCCTGGCCGACGGCGTGCACCCCGACGACGTGGACCGGATGGAGGTGGCCGTGTTCCAGACCGCCTACGACATCGCCGGCGGCGGCACCTTCGGCCCCAAGGACACACCGCGCACCAAGGAGCAGGCGGACTACAACCTGAAATATCTTCTGGCGGTCGCGCTGTTGGACGGTCATGTGGGCCCGGACCAACTGCGAACCGAACGCGTGGTGCAAGCCGACGTGCAGAGCTTGTTGCGCCGCATCACTGTTCATCCCGATGACCAGCTGACCGCGGCGTATCCGCGGGCCACGCCGGTGCGCATCGATCTGTGGTTGAGCGACGGGCAACACCTCAGCCGCGCGCAGGATGATTTTCACGGCGCTGCCACCCGGCCCTTCGACTGGGCGCGTACCGTCGAGAAGTTCCACTGGCTGGCCGAGCGGCACGCCGAGCGGGACCTGCGCGACACCATCATCAACACCGTGGCCGGAGTGGTACACACACCGATCTCGGCGTTGACCGATCTCCTGACGCACGTTCACCTCGAGGAGCAACGATGACCTCACTTCTGACCAACCTGGGTCTGGACATCCCGGTGATCGCCGCCCCGATGGCGGGCGGGGCAACCACCCCGGCCATGGTGATCGCGGCCGCCGACGCCGGCGGCGTCGGGTTCGTCCCGGCGGGCTACAAGGCCATCGACGCGTTGCAGGCCGACATCACCGCTGTGCGCCAAGCCTCGGTTCCGTTCGGCGTCAACGTGTTCGCGCCCAACCCGGTGCCCATCAGCCCCGCCGACTACCGGGCGTACGCCGCGCAGGTCCAGCGGGAGGCCGACCGCTTCGGCGTGACGTTGCCTGCCGAACCGAAAGACGACGACGATGCCTGGGCCGCCAAGATCGACCTGCTGCTCTCGGACCCGGTGCCCGTGGTGAGCTTCACCTTCGGTCTGCCCGATACCGCGACCATCAGCGCTCTGCAGAAGCAGGGCACGGTGGTCATCCAGACCGTCACCACGGCCGAGGAGGCCCGCGTGGCAGCCTCGGCGGGCGTCGACCTGCTCGCCGTGCAGGCCAGCGTGGCCGGCGGGCACTCGGGCACGCTGACGCCCTCCGGTCCGCCGACCGAGGTCCCCATCGGCGAACTGATCACCCAGGTGACCCACGCCGTCGACACCCCCGTGATCGCGGCGGGCGGCATCACGTCGTCGGCAGCGGTGGCCGCCGCGCTGCACTCCGGAGCCTCGGCTGTGGCTGTCGGAACACTGCTGCTACTGGCCGACGAAAGCGGAGCCTCGGCCACCCATCAAGCGGCGCTGCAGGATCCGGCCCGCACCGAGACGGTGCTGACGCGGGCATTCACCGGGCGCCCGGCCCGCGGACTGCGCAACAGCTTCATCGACACCTTCGAAAGCCACGCGCCGCTGGGTTATCCCGCGATCCATCATCTGACCAGCCCGCTGCGCAAGGCCGCGGCCGCTGCCGGCGTGGCCGATGACGTGCACCTGTGGGCGGGTACCGGCTATCGACAGGCCCGCCGCGCTCCCACCGCAGCCATTCTCACGGCACTGACGTCAGCTCTCTGAGCCGTACGCGGCCAGCTGCTGGGTCAGCTCCTGCGCGTAAGCCAGTTGCTGGGTCAGCGTTACGCACGCCTCCTGCGCGCGGGTGTGGCACACCGCGAGAAACGCCCTGGCCTGCGCGCGTTCGGCGTCGCTGTACGACGGGTCGGCCAAGGTGTCGAGTGCACCCAGCAGATCCCGCATCTCGTCGAGGCTGAAACCCAGCGGCTTCATCCTGCGGATGGCGATCAACCGGGCGACGTCATCGGCAGTGTAGAGCCGGAAGCCGCCGCCCGAACGCGCCGACGGCCGCACCAGACCCACATCGTCGTAGTGCCGAATCGTTTTGACGGACAGCTCGGTTCGCGTGGCGACCTCGCCGATCTGCAGAAGCTCGTCGCTCACGATTCGCCTCCCAGGGCGCCGCTGAGCCGTGCGTGCCGCTGGGCGCTGTTGTCGTTCATGCCGATGATGGTCACGGTCTTGCCCTTGGCAGCGTATTTGGTGGTGATCGCATCCAGGGTGGCGACGGTGGACGCATCCCAGATGTGCGCGGCAGACACGTCGATGACGATGTCGTCGGGGTCATCGGAGTAGTCGAACTGGTAGATGAGGTCATTGCTGGAGGCGAAGAACAACTCGCCGGTGACAACGTAGTGCCGCACGCCATCGGCGGTGTGCGCCTCGACGGCGGTGAAATGTGCCACGCGCCGGGCGAACAACACCATGGCCGCCAAGGTTCCGACGGCGACCCCGTAGGCGAGATTGTCGGTCGCAACGGTGACCGCGACGGTGCACACCATGACGAACGTCTCGCTCTTGGGCATGCGCCGCAACGTTTTCGGATTCGCACTGTGCCAGTCGAACGTCGCCACCGACACCATGATCATCACCGCGACCAGCGCGGCCATCGGTATCTGGGCCACCAGATCGCCCAGGCCCACCACCAGCGCCAGCAGGAACGCACCGGCCAAGAACGTCGAGATCCGCGTGCGGGCGCCACTGACCTTCACATTGATCATGGTCTGCCCGATCATGGCGCAACCACCCATCCCACCGAAGAAACCCGTGACCACATTGGCCACGCCTTGGCCGACGGCTTCGCGGGACTTGTTGGAGTGGGTGTCGGTGATGTCGTCGACCAACTTGGCCGTCATCAACGACTCGAGCAGACCCACCACGGCCATGGTGAGCGCGTACGGGGCGATGATGCGCAGGGTCTCCAGGGTGAACGGGACGTCCGGAATGAGCAGCGCAGGCAGGCTCGACGGCAGCTCACCCTCGTCACCGACATCGGGCACGGACCAACCCAAGACCAGCGTGGCGGCCGTCAGGACCACAATGGCGACCAGCGGCGCTGGGACCGCCGTGGTGAGTTTGGGCAACAGCACGATCACCGCGATGGCGAATGCCACCATCGGATAGACCAGCCACGGGACGCCCAGCAGGTGCGGGATCTGCGCGACGAAGATCAAGATGGCCAGCGCGTTGACGAAGCCGACCATGACGCTGCGCGGGACGAAGCGCATGAGTTTGGCCACGCCGAGTCCACCCAGGACCAACTGGAGCACCCCGGCCAGGATGACCGTCGCGATCAGATAATCCAGGCCGTGATCACGCACCAGAGGCGCGATCACCAACGCCACCGCACCGGTGGCCGCGGAGATCATGGCAGGACGGCCACCGACGATGGCGATGGTGACGGCCATGGTGAACGAGGCGAACAGTCCCACCCGCGGATCCACCCCGGCGATGATGGAAAACGAGATGGCCTCGGGTATCAGCGCCAAGGCCACCACCAGCCCCGCCAGGACCTCGGTGCGGAGCCGTTTCGGCGAACGCAGCGCCGTGAGGACAGTGTCGGACAAGCAAACTCCTCGAGTGGATTGTGGGCACGATGGCCGGGCCTCGAAACTCTAACCCTCCGGGAGGGTTAGAGTGCAAATCCTGGTCGGTAACGCCGCGCTGGGCGCGGTCGATGAACCAAGAGGTCAACATTCGCGTGGCCGGTCTGACACAGACCGGTTCGCCACAAGAGAGGAGACCCCTTGATGAAGAAGACACTGGTCACCGCCGCTCTCACCGGCGCGTTGGGCGCCGCAGCCCTCGGATTCGGGGCGGGCAGCGCTGCAGCACACCCGGATCCCTGGGTTCCCCTGCCCCCTCCGGGACAGGTCGCCAAATGGGTGGGTGTTCCCCCGGGTCAGATCGGGCAGGTCGTCGGCGTCCCCCCGGGACACTGGGACAAGCCCTGGAAATGGCTGAAGTAAGGACCACCTCCGTTTACGCAGACGCCGAGGCGGCAATCACATGGCCGTGAATGAGCAGGACCTGCTCGCTGGCCGTTACCGACTCTGCGGCCCGCTGGGACACGGCGGCATGGCCGAAGTGCACGACGGCTGGGACGAGCGCCTGGGCCGCTCCGTGGCGGTCAAGTTGCTGCATGCCGCCCTGGTCACCCAGCCCGACGTGCGCGGCCGCTTCGAAAGCGAAGCCCGCGCCGCCGCCCCACTGGCACACCCCAACATCGTGGCCATCTACGACTATGGCGAACACGAGGGCGCACCGTTCATCGTGATGGAACGGCTGCCCGGCCAGACGCTGGCCGACGTCATGGAACGCGGACCGATGCCGCCCGACCTGGTGCGGCGGATGCTCGACGAGGTGCTCTCGGCGCTGGACACCGCGCACGCGGCCGGCGTCCTGCACCGCGACATCAAGCCCGCCAACATCCTGGTCTCCCGAGGCGGCGACAGCCTCAAGGTCGCCGACTTCGGCATAGCCAAAACCGGCGGCGCCGCGCACACGATGACCGGCCAGATCATCGGCACCATGGCCTACATGAGTCCCGCCCGGATCTCCGGGGCGCCGGCCTCGGTGTCCGACGACCTGTACGCGGTGGGGCTGATGGGGTTCGAGGCTCTCGCGGGCCGATACGCCTTCCCGCACGACAACCCGGCCGTGCTGGCCCGCGCCATCCTGGACACCGCACCGCCGCCGGCACACACGGTGGGCGCTGATCCCGCACTGGCGGCCGCCATCGACGGCGCGATCGCCGGCCGGTTCAACAGCGCCGCCCAGATGCGCGCCGCGCTTGCCGGTCAGCCGGTGGGGACCCGGCCCGCCACCCGACTGCTCGCGGAACCGCTGCCCCCGGAGGCCACCCAGATGCTGGCCGCGCCGCCGCGCCGGCGGCTGGCTCCCAGGACCCGCAAATCTTTGGCTGCAGCCGGTATCACCACTGCGTTCGTGGTGTCGGCGCTGGCTTTCACCCTGGACACCGGTGACAGCACCCCGGCACCGGAACCGGTCAGCACCAGCACCCCCTTGCCCACCCCGTCAGCACCCGTCGTCCCTCCGGCCGCGGTGACGCCCGTCAGCGAACCGGCGCCGGTGACCCAGGCGCCGGCACCGCCCAAAAAATCCGGGCCGGGCGGCGGGCCGGGGAACAAGGGCAACCAGGGGCACGGACAGGGCAAGAAGCCCAACTGACATGATGGCGGGGGTGAATGCCTCCGCCGCCTTCGCTTCCGACAACGCCGCGCCCGCCCACCCGGCGGTGCTGGAGGCGGTGATCGCCGCGAACCAGGATCCGGCGATGTCCTACGGCAGCGACGACATCACCAGCCGCGCCGCCGCACTGATCCGGGAGACCTTCGACTCCCCCCACGCCGAGGTGCTGTTTGCGCTCACCGGCACCGGAGCCAACGTGATCGCCCTGACCGCCGCTACCCGGCCGTGGCACGCCATCCTGTGCAGCGATATCGCGCACTCCCTGGTGGACGAGGCCGGCGGCCCGGTGCGACTGTCGGGCGCCATGCTGACCGTGCTGCCCAGCGACGACGGCCTGATCGACCCCGCGGCGCTGGCCGCACACGCGGCCCGCCGGGGTTCGGTCCACCATTCCCAGCCCAGCATCGTCACCATCACCCAGTCCACCGAGAACGGCCGCCTCTGGCGCGCCGACGCGATCAAGGAATTCGTCGACGAGGCCCACCACCAGGGTCTGCTGGTGCATGTCGACGGTGCCCGCATCGCCAATGCGGTTGCCGCGCTGGGCGTCTCCCCCCTGGAGGCAATGGGCGACGCCGACATCGTGACCGTCGGCGGCACCAAGAACGGCCTGCTGTTCGGTGACGCCATCCTGGTGCGCAGGCCCGAGCGCTTCGACGGGATCCGCTTCGTGCACAAGCAGATCGGTCACCTACCCAGCAAACACCGCTTCGTGTCGGCGCAGTTCGAGGCCCTGTTCACCGCCGGCCGCTGGCTGGAACTGGCCGCCCACGCGAACACCATGGCTGCGCGGCTCGCCGCCGGTTTCGTCGAGCGCGGCCTGACCCTGGCCAGCCCCACCGAGGCCAACGAGGTGTTTGTTCTTCTGGAGCCCGAGCTGCATGCCCGGGTGGCGGCACGCTTCGCCGTCCACGCACCCGATCCGCAGCGCCCGGTGTACCGCTTCGTGTGCTCCTGGGCGACCACCGATCGGGAGGTCGATGCGGTGCTCGACCTGCTCCGGTAACGCCGGCACCGGTTCGGGCGAATCTTCTGCGGAAGGCGGTGTCAGCAATTAGCGTCACGGAACGTGTGCCACGGCGGCGTGGGGGAAACGGTGTGAGACTGCATTCGATAGCCAGTAGCGCGGGCGCGCTGGCGGCTGCCCTGTGCATCTTTGCCGCCCCGGCGGTGGCCGAGCCGTTCCCGGGCGCCCACATCGACTTCGGCGGCCTGCCCCGTACCTACGTCCTGCATGTCCCGCCGGGACCGGTCAACGGGCTGGTGATCAACCTGCATGCCGGCGGCCACACCGGCGCGTCCCAACAGGCGCTGACCCACTTCGACGGCATCGCCGACGCGCACGGTTTTGTGGTCGCCTACCCCGACGGCATCGATTTCAGCTGGGCCGACGGCCGGGGTGCCTCGGTCCCGGACCGCCAGGGCGTCGACGACGTGGGCTTCATCTCGGCGTTGGTCAATCAACTGGTCACCCAATTCAACATCGACCCCAACCGCGTGTACGCGACCGGGCTGTCGGCCGGCGCCTTCATGGCCAACCGGCTGGCCTGCGAGCGTGCCGACATCTTCGCCGCCATTGCACCCGTCGACGGCACCCTGGGCACCAACTATGCGTGCGCGCCGTCCGAGCCCGTCGCCGTGATGGCCACCCACGGCACCGCCGACCCGGTGGTGCCGTTCAACGGCGGGCCCATGCTGGGTCGCGGCGGGGTAGCACCGTCGTGCCCGCACCGGCCATGGCCGACGTATGGCGCAACCTCAACGGGTGCGGTGCGCCCACCGAGGTGCCGCTGCCCGATGCGGGTGACGGCATGCGTTCGTTCCGGATCAGCTCAGGCTGCGCCGACGACGCCTCGGTGGTGTTCACCCGCGTCGACGGCGGCGGCCACACCTGGCCGGGCGCACCCACCGTGCTCCCGGTGCAGCAGGTGGGTGCCACCACCCGCGCCTTCGACGCCTCGGTGGACGCCGGCAATTTCTTCGCCACGCACTGGCGCTGACGGGTAGTCCACTACGCGTGTGACGCCGCGCCCCGGCGGAGATGCTCGACGCACCACACCACGTCGAGACCGAGGGGCAACGATGACCGGCGTACTTTCACGATCCCTGCACCAGAACACCGTGATCCTGCGGACCCCGGGAGCCGCCGCACGGCGCAATCCGAACGACGGTCCCGGCGCCAGCGTCTTCGAAGCACTGACGCCCCCGGCCGACATCACCGTCGACGTCGAGGAGCAACTCGATCGCCAGACACTGCACACCATCCTCAACGATCCGACAGTGGTCAGCTTCGCACCGGCGATGCCGATCACACTGGTGCAGCCGCTGGAGGCAACCCCCGGGTTCAGCGATGACGCCGCCGTGACCTGGGGCGTGGAAGCGGTGGGGGCCACGAGCTCACCGTTCACCGGCCACGGCGTCACGGTGGCCGTCCTGGATACCGGCATCGACGCCGGACACCCCGCCTTTGCCGGAATCGAGTTGGTGCAAAAGGATTTCACCGGATCCGGTAGCGCCCACGACACTCAAGGTCACGGCACCCACTGCGCAGGAACAATTTTCGGCCGCGACGTCGACGGCGTACGCATCGGGGTGGCCCGCGGTGTACAACGGGCCCTGATCGGCAAGGTGCTGGGCCCCGGAGGTGGTGGCAGCGACACCCTGTGCGAGGCCATCACCTGGGCCGCCGACCAGGGCGCCAACGTGATCTCGATGTCCTTGGGTATCGACTTCCCGGGCTGGGTCGAGGAACTGGTGGCGCACAACGGTTTCAGCATTCCGGTAGCCACTTCCATCGCACTGGAGCAGTACCGGGCCAACATCCGGCTGTTCGAACAGCTGTCCAACCTGCTGGGTGCCCGCGCGTCGTTCGCTCAGACGGTGGTGGTGGTCGCAGCCTCGGGGAACGAAAGCGGCCGTAACCAGAACCCGCCGTACGAGATCAACGTGGCCCCGCCCGCCGCTTCCACCGGGGTGCTGGCCGTCGCAGCGCTGGGCAAAGGAACGGGTGGTTTGCAGATCGCGCCGTTCTCCAACACCCGCGCCACCATCGCCGGCCCCGGGGTCGATGTGGTGAGCGCCAAGGTGGGCGGCGGAACCCGCCCGCTCAGCGGCACCAGCATGGCCACCCCGCACGTTGCCGGCGTGGCGGCGTTGTGGGCGGAGAAGCTCACCGCCGCCGGGCAACTCAGCCCGGTGTTCCTGCAGTCCAAGCTCGTCGGCTCGGCGACCATGACCGGCCTGGCGCCGGGCACGGACTCACTCGATGTGGGCACCGGCCTGGTGCAGGCTCCGACGAACTGAGGCGGGACGCCATGACCACCCCCACCGTCGTCTACATCCACGGGATCGGCGACAAGCCTGCCGCCGAGGATGTGAAGCAGGAATGGGATCTCGCGTTGTTCGGCAATCCCATGGGCACGCAGACCCGCATGGCGTACTGGGCGCACCTGCGGGTTCCCGATGCAGGCGAATTCGAGGCCTTGCCGGCCGCAGCGGAGTCCCCCGAACAGTTCATCGAGGCGACATTGAGCGAGATCGCCTCGCAAACAGGTGTTCTCGAGAGCCTACAGACCTCACCGCTGGCACCGTGGCTACGCGACATGACCTATGCCGCCGACGCGGTGGCCGACGGCGAGAGCCTGGCCGAATCACAGTTCGAGGTGCTGCCGCTGCCCGCACCGTTACGCAAGGCAGCGTTCCGGGCTCTGGTCAAGGTCGCGCTCAAGGACGTCCACGCGTATTTCTTCGGCGGCCGCGGGCCCGCCATCAGGGCGGCACTGCAGCAGGTACTCGACGACATCGGCGGGCCCGTGATCGTCATCGGCCACAGCCTCGGGTCGGTGGTGGCCTACGACGTGCTGAGCAACCCGGTCAACCAGGACCGTACGGTGCCGCTGTTCGTCACGCTGGGTTCACCGCTGGCCGTCACCGAGATCCAGGACCTGGTGGTGACACCGCTGAAGGTGCCGGATCCCGTTGCAGCGTGGCGCAATTGTTGCGACGCGCGTGATGTGGTGGCGCTGGACAAGACCATCCGGGGCGAGTACGACCCCGCCGCGATGTGCACGGACGTGCTGGTGGTCAACGACACCGACAATCATCACGGCATCGGGCCGTACCTGCGGGCGGCGGTCGTCCGCGAGGCGGTGACGGCGGCTCTCGGCGCCACTGCGACCACCCAGCGGCGGTGAGCAACGCAGCCTACCCGGCGATGCCGCGCAGGATCAGATCGACACCGGCGAGGAACTGCTCGCGATCATCGTGGTCCGGAAACCGACCGGCGATCTGGTGCACGAAGGGATAATCCAGCGGATCGTTGCTGGTCCATTGCGCGGCAACGGTTTTCAGAAACGTGGAGCGATCCGGTTCCGGCGCGCGCAAGCGGAGCGCGGAGGCGTACTGGGCGGCAAGCCCGAGGATGAACCCGATGAGCGCTGCGGCGCTGTTGAATTGGGATTCCTCCGCGACACCCATCGCCTGGATCTGGCGGCCCACCCGCTCGAAGATCTGCACCATGGCCGGCTGCCACGGTTCCTGCGCCAATTGTGCACCCACCCAGGGGTGGGCGTCGATGGCGTCGAAGACCGCGGAGGCGATGGCGCGGACGGTGTCACGGGGATCCCCCGCGGCGTGCACGGCCCCGAGCGTACGGCCGATCACGTCCTGGGTCGCGGCGGCCAACAGGTCGTTCTTGTTCGTCACGTGCCAGTAGATGGCCCCGCTGCCGGTCGACAGGCGGGCCGCGAGCGCGCGGAAGGTCAGGGCGTCGGCGCCGTCGGCATCGAGGATGGCGACGGCAGTCTCGACCAACAGTTCCTTGGACAGTCGCGCCGGTGGCATAGGCCATTTTGACACATCTGGAATGCTGTTCCAGACTGACTGGAACGATGTTCCAGTGGAAGGACCACCATGACACCATCCGTGACCATCGTCGGCGCCGGCCTGGGCGGCCTGTTGCTGGCGCGGGTTCTCCATGTGCGCGGAATTCCGGCCGTCGTCTACGACGCAGACCCCCGCGCGGGATCCCGCACCCAGGGCGGCCAACTCGACATCCACGAACACGACGGACAGGCTGCGCTGGCGGTGGCGGGGCTCACCGCTCAGTTCCGCACCATCGTGCACCAGGGCGGCGAAGCCACCCGGGTCCTGGAGCCTGACGGCACCGTCCTGCTCGACCGACCCGATGACGGCACCGGGACGCGCCCCGAGGTGCTGCGCGGCGATCTTCGGCAGATCCTGCTCGACGCCCTGCCCGAGGGCGCTGTGCAGTGGAACCGCAAGGTCATCGAAGTGCACCCGCTCGGCGACGGAACGCACCGGCTGATGTTCGCCGACGGGCCGGCCGTCGACACGCGTCTGCTCGTGGGGGCCGACGGCGCGTGGTCGAAGGTCCGGTCACTGGTCTCACCTGCGACGCCCGCCTACACCGGCGCGGTGTTCGTCGAGACGTACCTCCACGACGTCGACGTCCGGCACCCGGAACCGGCCGCGGCGGTGGGCCAGGGCGCCATGTATGCCCTGACGCCGGGAAAGGGCATCGTCGCGCACCGGGAGGCAGGCGCGGTGGTACACACCTACGTGATGCTGCAACGGCCAGCCGGGTGGGCCGACAACATCGACCGCGCTCGCCTCGCCGCCGAATTCGACGGATGGGCACCACAATTGAGAGCTCTGATCGCTGACAGCGACACCGTTCCCGTGCCGCGCCCCATCTACGCGCTTCCCGACACGCACCGCTGGCAGCGTGTGCCCGGGGTGACCCTCCTCGGCGACGCAGCGCATCTGATGCCACCGTCAGGCGACGGCGCGAACCTCGCAATGTTCGACGGTGCGCGGCTGGCCGACGCAATCGCCACACACCCCCACGACGTCGAATCGGCGTTGGCCGCCTTCGAAGACGAGATGTTCACCCGCAGTGCGTCCGTCGCGGTCGGCGCCCGCGAGACGATGACGATATGCCTGGGCAGCGGCTCACCGCACGGCCTGCTGCAGCTGCTGGCCGGATAGTCAGCGCTTCTGCCAGACGCAGTCGCCGCTGAGGGTGATCCGGAAAACCACCGGCAGCACGGTGACCTCGAGCGGCTGCCCGGGCAGGCCCGCAGTGGTCTGCTCGGGCCCCACCTCGCCGGCGGCCACCACGGCCGACTGCGTGGCGGCACAGGCCGCCGCGGGATCCAGCGGCGTGGCAGTCCACTGCCCCGACACGATCTCCGGGTTGCGCAGACCCTGGCCGTGCAAGCTGATGCCTGCAGCGTCGCTGACCCAGATGTCACTGCTGGGGTAGGGGCCGTCAAAAGGCGTCCACGTCCCCCCGGAACAGGTGAGCACGCCGCCATCGGGCAGTTTGGTCAAGGCGCCGGTCGGACACGGGCCGCCGGCGTGCGGCTGGGCCGATGCCACCGGGGCGAGCGCCAACGCTGCGAGCGCCGCTGTCAGCACGTACTTCATATGCGGCCTATCGGTTCTCGGCGCCACCGCGCTACACCCGGGTCAGATCGGTGCGCATCAACGCCACGTTGTACTCGTTCCACTGCGACAGATTCCAGTACAGCATCTGGGGGTCCTCCACCGATCCGTCCGCCTTTTTCAGCAGCGACGATCCCGACCACGGGTGGATCATCGGGGCGTACAGACCCGGGTACTGCGACGATGTGACCAGCGTCTTGGCTGTGGACCAGGTGCCCTGCGGCGTGGACGACGTCCGCATCACCACATTGTTGGACCCATCGGTGTAGAGCATCACGTACTTCTTCAAGTACGGGTTGTACTGCACCGACATCTCCCCCGCCGACGGATAGGTGGTGTTCTTGACCAGGCCGAAGAAGCTGGTGGTGGTGGTTCCGGGCAGGATCGGTTTGGCGGCCGCCGGGTTGTTCTTCACCCAGCTGCTGCCGTTCCAGTATTCGTATTTGGTCTGGTCGAGGATCTGCTTGTCGTTGACACGCGACAGGTAGACGGTGCCGCCGCGGCCGGCGGGCGTGCCGTAGGAATAGACCCAGCCGGCCGTCGAGTCGGCCGAGCCCGCCGGCGGTTTGACGTAGGCGCCCTGTTGGAAGTTCTGATTGCCGTTGATGAACGGACGGGTGGAGCGTCCGGAGGCGGCGGGGCGGATGCTGGAGGCGGGCACCACCGTCCAGTTCTGGCCGTTGTCGTCGGACCAGATGATGCCCGAGTAGTTCGTGGTCCACCGTCCCGGTGTGTCCCACGACCGCACCGACATGAAGTTGACGTACTGCCGGGTGGCGCCGTTGGCGCCGGCACCGGGCACCGCGATGCCCGCCGTCGGGATGATGGTGACCTCGGGGCCGACGGCGTAGCCGTACTTGCCGATGATCTCGCGGGAGAAATTGGGGTTGGTCATCGGGGAGCCGCTGTAGGCGCCGGGGTCGTGGATGATCCCGTTGGGCACATAGAGCCCGTTCGACAGCACGTTGTCGGCGCTGCGCAGGAGCACGTTGTTGCGCCAGATGCCCGTCATCCGCGGCTGGGAGAACGTGTCGCCGAAGGCCATCAGAACCTGGCGCTGCTCCTTGATGGCGGTGGCGGGGTTGTCCTTGGTGATGCCGTTGTCCCACATGACGCCGATGTCGGTGCCGGCGATGCCGAACCGCTTGACCGTGTCGTTGAGGCCGCCGGCGCCGGTGACCCAGCCGATGCGGGTGGTGGCCGGGGCGGTGACCGCGGCTCGCGCCACGGGCTCCACGGCTGCGGCCTCGGCCTCGCGCCGCGTGCCCTGAGTGACCAGCCCCAGCAACAGCGAGGACTGCTGCGGCGTCGTCGGGCGAGGCGCCTGCGGCGTGCGCAGGGTGACGCTGTTCAGCGCCTGGGTCACCAGGCGTGCGGGTGCGGAGACGGTCTCGGCCACCAGGTCACGGACCGCCTCGGCCGGATCCGTCTTTCTGGCACTGGGCTTGGCAGAGGTTCTGTCGCTGGATCGGTCGGCGGCGTCAGCAGCATCAGTGTGGTCCTCGGCCGCACGACGAGTGGTGGTGCGGCCGTAGGACTTCCGAGATGTCTCGGCGGCTGCGGCCTTGTCGGCCTTCTGGGTTTTCGCTGTGCTGTCCGCGCTGCGTGACTCGGCTTTGGAGGTGTCCTTGTCCGAGGTGTCGTCGGAGTCGTTCTTCGAGTTGTCGGACGAACTGGACGTGGTGTCTGTGTCGGTCGTCTCCGCGGCGGCAGCGCCGGCGCCGACGACCACGGCCAGACCCACCCCGAGTGCGACCGCCAGACCGCCCACCCGACCGATGTGTACCTCTGTATTCATGACTGGCCCCTCCAAGGACTCCCCGACCCTGGAGCTCTCTGACGGACGGCGTACCGAAGAGAGCGGCATCAGAATGACACCGCGCGCGCCTTTGCGCTGGACTTTCAGCAAACTTTGCCGAGTGGCAGTTTCAGCGTCCAGCAGGTTCGGATGGCGATACACTGCCGCCACACCTCCACGAGGGCGTGAGCCGATGACGCTGATGAACCCCTGCCTGCGGGTACTTGCCGTGGCGATGATGCTCGCACTCGCCCCGGTGGCCGCAGCAGAGCCGACGCCCCTGCACACCATCGACCCGGCCCGACTGCAGACCGCCGTCGCCGACGCCGCGGCCGGACTCCTGGTCCCCGGCGCACTGGTGCTGGTCCGGACGCCGCAGGGCTCGTTCACCGCCGCCGTCGGCACCACCGACTTGGGCACCTCGCAGCCGCCGACGCCGCAAACGCACTTCCGCATCGCCTCCAACACCAAGACAATGACCGCGGCGTTGGTCGTGCTGCTGGCCCAGCAGGGCGCATTGACGCTCGACGATCCGGTGTCGAGGTACGTGCCGGGGGTCCCCGGGGGCGACGACATCACGGTGGCGCAGCTGCTGACCATGCGCGGCGGGCTGTACGGCTACACCGACGCGCCCGAACTGGCAGCGGCGCTGGACGCCGACCCCTCGCGCACATACACCCCGGCCGAGGTGCTGGCGATGGCGTTCGCCCGACCACCACGCTTTGCCCCCGGAGCCGAGTTCGACTACAGCAACACCAATTACGCCCTACTGGGCCTGGTGGCGGAGAGGGTGACCGGCACGCCGTTGGCGGTGCTGTTCCAGGAGCGCCTGCTGAAGCCACACGGCCTGACGCAGACCCTGCTACCCGCCGGGGACGAACTGCCTGCACCGTATTCACACGGTTACATGTACGGAGGGACCTCGTACGCCCTGGTCGATGCGGAGTACCCACCCGAGGTGCAGGCCGGCGCTCGGGCAGGCACCCTGCAGCCGACGGACTACACCTTCCAGAATCCCAGTTACGCCACTGCGGCCGGAGGTGCGGTGTCGACAGCGGACGACCTGGCACGCTGGATGCAGGAACTGATGTCGGGCAACGTCTTCGACCCGCAATGGCACCGACGATGGCTGGACAGCTTGGTGGCCGAGGACCCCGGCGAACCGGAGGGGCAGAAGTACGGCTACGGCATCTCGTACCAGAGATTCGGACCACAGGCCGCGATGTACTACCACGGCGGTGAGCTTCCGGGCTTCAACTCGTTCATGGGCCACGATCCGGACAACGACGTGACCCTGGTGATCTGGACGAACCTGACGGTGGCGCCGGACGGCAGGACCACGGCCAACGCGTTGCTGCCGGTGGTGCTGCGGGAGATCTACCGCGAGTTGGACTTCTAGAGACGCGGTCGTGCCCGGCGACTGGGCCGCCGGGCACGAAGGGTGGTCAAGGAGCGTTACGGAGCGGGGACGGTCACGCAGACGCCGCCGACACAGCCGCCGCCGCCCTCGGGGCCACCGCTGCCGCCGCCGACGCCGGGAATCGAGCCACCGCCGCCTTCGGGTCCGCCGCCGCCGGTGGGTCCACCCGGGATCCCGCCGCCGCCACCTTCAGGGCCGCCACCACCGGTGGGTCCACCCGGAATTCCGCCGCCGCCACCTTCAGGGCCGCCGGTGCCGGTGGGTCCACCGGGAACGGCGCCGCCGCCTTCTGTTCCGCTGGGCGCAGGGGTCTCGGATTCCATGGGGGTGGTCATGGTGGTCGTGGTGGTTTCCGAGGTCTCCGTCGTCGTCTCCGACGTGGTGCTGGTTTCCTCCGAATCGCCGCTGCCGCCGCAGCCCACCAGCAGCGTCATCGCTGCCGCGCCGGTGAACAGGGCGAAGGTCGTCCGTGCCGATGCTTTCATCGTGCCGGGGTACCCGTCGCCGCGAACGGGAAACGTCGTATCGAGCGCGCACATTTGTACGGGACACGCCGGGCATTCATGTGCAGACACGCACGCTCGGCCTTTATTGGGCTTGGCTCACCGACGACATGTGAAAGTCCGGAATGCGCAGCGCCGGCATGGTGGCGCGCGTGGCCCAGTCGCCCCACTCACGCGGCAAGGTCGGCTCGGCGACGCCGGCCTCGGTGGCGCGGCGCAGCAGGTCCAGCGGGCTCTCGTTGAACCGGAAGTTGTTCACCGCGGCCGTGACCTCACCGTCCTCGACCAGGTACACGCCGTCGCGGGTCAGGCCGGTGAGCAGCAGCGTGGCGGGGTCCACCTCGCGCATGTACCAGAAGGTGGTGAGCAGCAGACCGCGCTCGGTGGACGCCACCATGTCCGCAAGGTCGGCGCTGCCGCCGGTCATCATCATGTTGGTGGCCGGAATCGCAACGGGTGCATCAAATTCCGCGGCGGCCGCCCGTGGGTAGGCCAGCGCGTTGATCACCCCGTCGCGGATCCAGTCCACCCGGGGGATCACCAGACCGTTGTCGAACACCGACTGACGCTCCGAGGACGTCCCCACGGACACGAAGGGAGCACACTCCTGGCCGGGCTCGACGGGATCGGAGTACAGCGTCAGCGGCAGGTCGGTGAGCTTCTCCCCCACTCGGGTCCCGCCGCCGGGCGCGGACAGCGCGCTGCGGCCTTCCTGGGCACCGCGGCCGTCCATGGTCCAGCCGAGGTAGATCATCATGTCGGCCACCGTAGAGGGAGGCATCAGGGTCTCGTACCGCCCGGCGGGCAATTCGACTGTGCGAGAAGCCCATCCGAGCCTGCGGTCGAGCTCCTGGAGCAGTGCATCGGTGGGCACGTCGACGAACCAGGGAGTGCTGACCCCGGCCCACGCGCTGGCCCCTGCGCGTTTGGCGTTGATCTCCACGGTGCCCGTGGGCTGGGTGAAGCGCCGCCGCACCCCGGTGGAGGTGGCCAGCCAGGTGGTCTCCACGACATGGTGGGCGAATCCGTAGAGCTGGTCGGCGCCGGCGAAGGCCGGGGCCAGCGAGCCGGCCACCGCGCCGAACACCTCGGCACCGGTGCCGGGGCCGGGATGGTCCCAATCCTCGGGCGTGCTGGTGTCAACCAACAGCGGAAAGCCGTCGCGGGCTTCGGGTGCCGACCGCGCCGCCAGTTGAGCGGCGGTGACCAGGACCGCGATGGTGTCCGGGTCCACGTCGGAAGACTGCACCGATCCGACATGGGCTTTGTCACCGTGACGCACGATGGAGATGACGGTGGTGCTGCGGCTGATCGACACCCCGTTGGTGGTCATGGAATTGCCCGCCCAGCGCAGTGAGGCGTCGGTGGTGTCGGTGACCAGGACGATGGTCTCGTCGGAGCCGCTGCCCTGGTCGGCGGCGGCCAGAGCGATCTCGACGACAAGCGGTGCGGGAATCATCAGTGGCCCCCTTCGATGCGAGTGTTGAGCACGTTGACGCCGCGGAACAACGCCGACGGGCACCCGTGGCTGACCGCGGCCACCTGACCGGGCTGAGCCTTGCCGCAGTTGAAGGCGCCGCCCAGCACCCAGGTGCTCGGGCCGCCGACGGCCTCCATCGAATTCCAGAAGTCGGTGGTGGTGGCCTGGTACGCGACATCACGCAACTGCCCGTCCAGGCGGCCGTCGCGGATGCGGTAGAACCTCTGCCCGGTGAACTGGAAGTTGTAGCGCTGCATGTCGATCGACCAACTCTTGTCGCCGACGATGAAGATGCCGTCAGACACCCGGGAGATCAGATCCTGCGTCGAGATGTCCTCGGCCGCGGGCTGCAGCGACACGTTGGCCATCCGCTGAATCGGGACGTGGTGCGGCGAGTCGGCGTACGAGCAGCCGTTGGACCGCGATTGGCCCAGGCGCGGGGCGAACACGCGGTCCAGCTGGTAACCGACGAAGATCCCGTCGCGCACCAGATCCCAGCTCTGCGCCTGCACCCCTTCGTCGTCGTAGCCGATGCTGGCCAGTCCGTGGGGCACGGTGCGGTCGGCGGTCACGTGCATCACCGGGGAGCCGTAGCGCATGGTGCCCAGCTTGTCCGGCGTGGCGAACGACGTCCCGGCGTAGGCCGCTTCGTACCCGATGGCCCGGTCGTATTCGGTTGCGTGACCGATGGATTCGTGAATGGTCAACCACAGGTTGGACGGATCGATCACCAGGTCGGTGGGGCCCGCAACCACCGAGGGCGCCTTGACCTTCTCGGTCAGCAGACCCGGCAGCTCGGCCAGTTCCTGCGACCAGTTCCACACGTCGTCACCGGCCAGCACCTCCCAGCCCCGACCGTACGGCGGGGACAGCGTCCCCATCGACTCGAAGGACCCAGCAGCGGCATCGACAGCCACCGCCTCGAGCATCGGCATCACCCGCACGCGCTGCTGGGTGATCGAGGACCCGAAGGTGTCGGCGTAGAACGTCTGCTCCTTGACCGCGTTCATCCCGGCCGAAACGTGGTCCACCCCGTCGGCGGCCAGCAGCCGGCCGGCGTACTCCCCCAGAAGGGTGATCTTGTCCGGCGTCGGCACCTCGAACGGGTCGATCAGGTAGTCCGACACCCAGGTGGCGTCGGCGTACACGGGCTCGGCGGCCAGATCGACCTGCTCGGCGTTCAGCGGCTCGAGCACGGTGGCCACGGACACCGCACGGCGCGCCGTCTCGGCGGCGACGTCGGCAGTCAGCTCGGCGTGGGAGGCGAAGCCCCAGGTGCCGTTGACGATCACCCGCACCGCGAGCCCGACCTCCCGGGACTCCACCGCGCTCTCCAGCTCGGCGTCGCGCAGCTGGATGTACTCGCTGGTGATGCGATGGATGCGCAGGTCGGCGTAGCTGGCGCCGGCGGAGACGGCCGCGGCCAGCGCGGCGTCGGCGAGAGCTTGGCGGGGCAGGTCAAGGAAGTCGGGGTCGACCGGGCGGGCAGTCACGGATCCCCACGTTAGCGGCCACCCCCCGGGGGCGCGGATACTGGACCACGATGGAAAAGGACCGGGCACCCGTGATGAGCGCGCTGACACCTGCCCTGCGCGACGAGATCGACCGACTGCTGCACACCAGTGATCCGGTGTTCAACCACGGTGAGGTGCTGCGCAGTATCGAGGCCGGCGCCACCGCCGAGCAGATCGCCGCCAAGCACCGCAGGACCGCCGCCGACGTCGAGGCGTACATGAAGAGTCTGCAGCATCTGCTGGTCGGCACCATCCCGGCCAGCCGCACCGCGGCGGCCACCAACGCCGCGGCCTACCGGGAGCTGTTGAGCCGGGAGCTGTCCCCGGGGCTGCAGAGTTACGCCGAGGAACGGCTGCAGCGGCTGCTGGCGATCAACCCGGACGCCACCAGGGCGCCAGCCGCCCCGGCGCGCCCGCGGGTGACCAAGCCCAAGACGGCGCCGGCCAAGCCGACGCGCACCCCGATCCCGGAGCCGACGCGGGACAAGATGTGCCCGGACTGCTTCCAGGTGCATGCCGGCGACTGCTACTGACGCTGTCGTAACTGTCGACCCGAGTGGGTATGGGGTCTCTCATGACGGTCATCGGGTTCCACTGCTCGCACGAACAGATCGATCCGCGCCAACTGCTGCGCGACGTCCAGCACGCCGAACAGGCCGGCTTCACCGCGGGGATGTCGAGTGACCACTTCAGCCCCTGGAGTGAACGGCAGAACGAATCGGGGTTCGCCTGGTCGTTTCTCGGCGCCGCCCTGGCCACCACCGACCTGCCGTTCGGTGTGGTGAACGCACCGGGGCAGCGCTATCACCCGGCCATCATCGCCCAGTCCATCGCGACGCTGGCGCAGATGTTCCCGGGTCGGTTCTGGGCGGCACTGGGATCCGGTGAGGCCTCCAACGAACGCATCAACGGCGAGGTGTGGCCGCGCAAAGAAGTTCGCGACCAGCGCCTGCTCGAATGCGTCGACGTCATCCGCCGTCTGCTGCGCGGCGAGGAGGTCAGCCATGACGGTCTCATCCACGTCAACCGCGCCAAGCTCTGGACCCTCCCCGAGCAGGTCCCTGATCTGGTCGGGCCGGCGGTGTCGGTGGAAACCGCGGCCCGGCACGCATCCTGGGCCGACGCGTTGATCACCGTCAACCAACCGGCCGACACACTGCGCCGTGTGCTCGGCGCCTATCGCGACGCCGGCGGCCGCGGGCCGGCACGGTTGCAGATCCACCTGAGCTGGGCTCCCACCGAGGACGAAGCGCTGGCGATCGCGCACGATCAGTGGCGCAACAACGTGGTCGGACCGCCGGTGTCCTGGGACATCGAGACAGTCGAGGCGTTCGACACCATCGGTGAAACCGTCACCCCGGACCAGATGCACAAGTCGGTGCGCATCTCCAGCGACCTGGGCCGGCACGCCGCCTGGCTGCACGAGTATCTCGAACAGGGTTGGGACGAGCTGTATCTGCACTTCGTGGGGCAACAGCAGAGCGCCTACATCGATGCCTTCGGTGAGCACGTGTTACCGCAGCTGTCCCCGGCGGCGCCGGCGGTGCCCGCATGAGGAAGATCGACACCGGCGATCTGTGGTGGAAGAACGCCGTACTGTACTGCGCGGACATCGAGACGTTCTACGACTGGAACGGCGACGGCTGCGGCGACATCCGCGGCATGACCGAACGCATCGAGTACCTGGCGGATCTGGGCATCAACTGCCTGTGGCTGATGCCGTTCTACCCGACCGCCCGCAAGGACGACGGCTATGACATCACCGACTTCTTCAGCGTGGATCCCCGGCTGGGCAACCTCGGCGATTTTGTGGAACTGGTGCGCACCGCCAAAGCCCACGGCATTCGCGTCATCGTCGATTTTGTCATGAACCACACCTCCGATGCCCACCCGTGGTTCAAGTCCGCCCGCCGCAGCGTCGACGACCCCTATCGCGACTACTACGTGTGGACCGACACCGAACCGCCCGACACCAGCAAGGACGTCGTCTTTCCCGATCAGGAGGACAGCCTCTGGGAGCACGACCCGAAGACCGGCCAGTGGTACCTGCACCATTTCTACAAGCACCAACCCGACCTCAACATCGCCAATCCTGCAGTCCAGGAGGAGATCTCGCGGACACTGGGATTCTGGCTGCAGCTCGGCGTCGCGGGGTTCCGGGTGGACGCCGTACCGTTCCTGTTCGCCCGCGACGGCGCGCCGGATGACCCGGGGAGTTTCGACCCCTACGAGTACCTGGGCGACGTGCGCAATTTCGTCACCCGCCGGGTCGGTGACGCGGTGCTGCTCGGCGAGGTGAACGTGCCGTACAAGGACCAGAAGGCATTCTTCGGTGGGTCCGACGGCGACGGGCTCAACATGCAGTTCGACTTCATCGGAATGCAGAACATCTACCTGTCCCTGGCCCGTGGCGACGCCCGACCACTGGCCAAGGCCCTGCGTCAACGCCCCGCGCTCGACATCACCAGTCAGTGGGCCAACTTCGTGCGCAACCACGACGAACTCACCCTCGACAAACTCAGCGACAGCGAGCGGCAGGAAGTCTTCGACGCCTTCGGCCCCGACCCGGACATGCAGCTGTACAACCGGGGGCTGCGGCGCAGGCTGCCGGCCATGCTCGGCGGTGACGAACACCGGATGCGGATGGTCTACTCGCTGGCGTTCTCCCTACCGGGCACACCGGTGCTGTTCTACGGCGAAGAGCTGGGGATGGCCGAGAACCTGGATGTGCCGGGGCGATTCGCGGTGCGCACTCCGATGCAGTGGACCAGCGGTGACAACGGGGGCTTCTCCAGCGCAGCCAAACGGCGACTGCCCCGCCCCCTGCCGGACGGACTGTACGGGCCGGAGCGGGTCAACGCCGCCGATCAGCGCCACGATCACGACTCGTTCTGGTGGTTCATCCGCGATCTCATCTACACCTACCGCCAGCAGCCCGAGATCGGCTGGTCCACGGTGGAGGTGCTCAAGCAACCGCACCGTGCCGTGCTGGCACACGCCTGCCGGGAGGCGTCGGGCTGGATGATGATCGGGCTGCACAACTTCGGTGACCAGAGCGTCCTGGTCCCGCTGGAGGTGGCGGATGCGCCCCCGGGATCGGTGCTGGTGGATCTGCTCGACGGCAGAGCCCAGCACCCGGTGGACCAGCGCCGGGTCGAGATGCCGCTGGACCCCTTCGGCTACCGCTGGTTGCGGCTGGTGCGGCCGGGCGACGCTCCGATCATCTGAGAACGGGCCCTACCGTTCCAGTGCCCGCAACGCCAACCACGCCGCAGCCCGGTCATCGGGGTTGGACATCGACAGCGCGGTGAGTTCCTCGATGCGCCGGATGCGGTTGGCCAGCGTCTGACGGTGCACTTTCAGCCGCGACGCGGTGGTTCCCCAGGCGCCGTGTTCGGCCAGGAAGATCTTGAGCGTGCGGGTCAGCTCCCCGTGGGTGCCGGTGCTGTCGTCACGTAGCGGATCGAGCACCGCGGCAAGGCGATTGCCGTCGACGCCGTCCAACCGATCGAGCACATAGGACACCGTGGGCATGGCTTGGTAGCGCACCGCCGTGCGGGCATCGGCGACGGCGATCTCGTGCGCCTGCCGGGCTTCGGCGGCAGTGCGCGCCAAGCCGTCGGTAGGTGCCGGTGACCCGAGGCCCAGCCGCAGCGCGATCCGCGCCTCGTCGAGGAAACTCTCCGCGCGCGCCACCAACTCGTCGGCCTTGTCGGTCTTGATGAACCCCATGATCCGGCCGCGATCCTCAGCCAGAACGTGGACGGCACCGATCTCGTCGAACCAGCGCAGCACGATGCGTTCCAGGTCAACGGATTTGGAGCGCGAGGTCAGGACGAAACCGGTCAACGTCGACTCGTGCACCCCCCACCGGCGCAGGAGTGCCGACGCCGCGGGCCCGCCGGTCAGCAGCGTTGCCACCATGGTCTCGCGGCCCAGTCGCTCGGTGACCGAGTGATCGTGGCTGCGCAGTTTGAGGTCCAGCAGCGCTGCAGCCTGAGACGCCAGGTCGCGGCTGTAGCTGGTGGAATGGTCACGCGAGGACACCACGAGGTAAGCGCTGAGGTCTTCACCGGAGCCCACCGGATGGACCTGCAGCCCGGGATGGCGGACCCGCACGGGCCGGTTGAAGGCAACGGCCACAGCATCTTTGACGTGCAAACCGCCGGCGGCAGCCGTGGTGATCACCTGGCCGTGGGCGTCGAGCAGCACAGCCCAGCCGTCGATGCGGTGCGCCAGTTCGGCCACCACCGCTTCGGCGCCGCCGCGGCGGGCGACCTGGGTGAGAACTTTGGTACCGGTGGTGACCAACCGATCCTCGGCCGCCCGGTCGGACGCCAGCAGCGCCACCAGTCGGGCGTAGAGCAACTCCGGTTCGGGCTCGGACGCGGCGATGACGCACAGTTCTTTGTCGACGGTCAGCGCCGACAGGTCGCCCTGTCCCCCGGCGGCGAGCAGCACCGCCCCGGACAGCGCGGCGGCGCGGTCGTCGCCGGCCCGCAGCGCGGCCTCGAGAGCGTCGACGTGGGCGACCACCAGGGTGGCGTAGAAACGGTGCCCCACCACGACGAACTCGTCGAGCCGGACCACCGCGTCGACCGGGGTGGAGGCCACAAGACCAGCGCCCAGTCGGAGCTCGCCGCTCACCACCGCCGCGATCGAACCCAGGTCCCACGCCACGGTGGCAGTGTACGAGATGGTGAAATCACGCCGTCGTATCCACACTTTGTGCCAGTGACGCAGCGCACCTCACGGACCTACGATCAGCCGGCCCGACCACACGCAACCGTGAGGAGCACCATGAAAGGCGTCGTCTACCGCAATCCGGAGACGCCCATCGAGATCGCCGACATCCGGCTGGATCCGCCCAAGGCGGGCGAGGTGCGCGTCAAGATCGCCGCGGCCGGCGTCTGCCATTCCGACCTGCACGTCAAGCGCGGGGAATGGGACGCGCCGGCACCGCTGGTGATGGGCCACGAAGGGTCAGGCGTTGTCGTCGAACTCGGCGAGGGCGTGACCTCGCTGGCAGTGGGCGATCACGTGGTGCTCAGCTGGGTCCCGCCGTGCGGCGAATGCCGCTACTGCCGATCCGGGCACGAAGCCCGCTGCCAGAAGGTTGCGACGCTGGTGGCCCCGCACGGCGTCCTGTTCGACGGCACGTCACGGCTGTCCCGCGACGGCGAAGCACTGCACCACTACCTGGGCGTGTCCTCCTTCGCCGAAGAAGTCGTGGTGCCCGCGTCCGGTGCCGTGAAGGTGCGCGACGACGCCCCCCTGGACGTGGTGGCCGTGGTGGGCTGCGCGGTGGCCACCGGAGTGGGCGCGGTGACCAACACCGCCGCCGTGGTCCCCGGCTCAACGGTCGCCGTGATCGGTTGCGGCGGTGTGGGACTCAACGTCATCCAGGGCGCACGACTCGCCGGCGCCGAACGCATCATCGCCATCGACGTCCTGCCCGGCAAAACCCAACTGGCCGTCCAGTTCGGTGCGACCGACCGCATCGACGCCCCCAAAGGCGACGTCGTGGACCAGCTGTTCGAACTGATCCCCGACGGCGTGGACTACGCCTTCGACGCGATCGGCCGGACCTCCACCACCGAACAGGCCATCAGGATGCTGGGCCTCGGCGGGGCCGCGGTGATCGTCGGCCTGCCGCCCACCGGCGCCCGGGCATCTTTCGAACCGCTGGTCCTGGCCGAGGCCGACCAGCGGATCCTCGGCTCGAACTACGGCTCGGTGCGGCCGTCCATCGACATTCCCGCGCTGGTCGACCGTTACATGGACGGCCAGCTCAAACTCGACCCGCTGATCTCGGCGCGTCGCCCCCTGGCCGAAACCGCCGAAGCCTTCCAGGAACTCGAGTCCGGCGAGGCCCTGCGCACCCTGCTCATCCCCTGACCCTTCCCACGAGTGACGGAGACCCACCATGTCCTCCCCCAGCAGCGACACCACCGCCCCGGTTGACGCCGGCCTGCGTCGCGGCGTGATGAGCGGGCCCGAACTGGCCGCCCAGGCGATCGCGAACATCGCCCCGAGCGCAGTCATCGCGTTCACCGCGGCGGCGATCTACCTCGGCGCCAGCAACGGCACGGTGCTGTCGTTCATCCTGGCCACGCTGGTGATCCTGTCCGTGGGGTACTGCGTGACGGTCTTCGCCCGGCGCCACGCCTCGGCAGGCTCGCTGTACACCTACGTCGCCAAAGGCATCGGCCCCTTCGGCGCCTACCTCGCCGGGATCGCGCTGCTGGTCGGGTGCTGGGGTATCGCGGCGGGCTCACTCGGCGGCGCGGTGTCTTACCTGAACCAGTTCCTCAACCTGCTGGGGCTGCCGGCCGACGGCCTCGGGTGGCAGATCGCCCTGGCGATCGTCCTCGGCGGGCTGGCGACACTGTTCACCATCCGCGGTATCCGGCTCTCGGCCCGGGTGTCGCTGGTACTCGAGCTCGTCTCGGTGGCGATCATCCTGATCCTGCTGGTGCTGGCCCTGGTCTGGGCCGGGCCCGCGGCGTGGGACCCCGACCAGTTCAGCTTCGACGGAATCCCGCTGCAGGGTGTCGCGGCCGGCATGGTGCTGGGCATCCTCGGCTTCGTCGGGTTCTCCTCGGCCGACGCGCTGGGCCGCGAAGCCAGGAACCCGTACACCGCGATCCCCCGCGCCATCATGTGGAGCGCGGTCACCGTGGGCGTCCTGTATGTCTTTGCTGCCTACACCCAGATCGCGGTGCTGGGTGAGGGGCTGGCCGAGAGCGCCAGCCCGCTGGAGGACATCGCCACCCAGATCGGCATGCCGACCTGGTTCGCCCCCATCCTGACCTTCGGCGTCGGCGCGTCGTTCTTCGCCGTCGTCGTCGCACCGCTGAACGTCGTGGGCCGGATCATCTACGTCATGGGCAAAGAGGGCATGGTCGCCGAGCGGTTCGGCCGCACCCACGACTCCCACCTGACCCCGCACCGGGTACTGCTGCTGGCCGGGCCCGCCGCGATCGTGCTCAACGTCATCCTGCTGCTGATGGGCGTCGATCCGATGAACATCGTGGTGTGGGTCGACACCTACGGCACCTACGGCTACATGGTGGCCTACGCGCTGGTCGCGATCGCCTGCGTGGTGTACACCCGCCGGGAGAACATCCCCAACACCCTGGTCTGGGGGTGCGCGACGGTGGCGGTGGTGGCCATGGCGTATGTCTTCTTCGCCAATGTCTGGCCGGTGCCGGCGTTCCCCCTCAACGTCATTCCGTACCTGTTCGTGGTCACCATGATCGCCGCCGTGGCGTGGTACCGGTACAAGGCGGCGACGCGCCCGGACGTCATCGCCCGGATCGGCACCACCGAGACCAACGCGATGGAGGGCGTCGGCTGATCGTCCGCGCCGAGCCCCGCCGCCTAGGCTGGTGGCCGTGAAGCTACAGACGTTCGCCTGGGCCGCGGCTGCCGTCGCGGCGGTCGGGCTCGCCGGCTGCGGGTCCGACAGCGCCCCCGAAGAAACCTCGGCTGCGAGCACGTCGGCGTCGGCCGCAGCGCCCACCAGCACTTCCGCGGCGCCGCAGCAGCCCAGCGCGCCGGCAGCGGCGCCGGGGGCGTCGATGACCCTGAGCGGTTACCTGTCAACCGTCGGGATCACCGAGACCCCCGCGCGCCCCGGAGTGGACGGCGCACCGCAGATCGAGTTGCCGATGCCTGCCGGCTGGCAGCAGGCCATCGACGTTCCCGGCGACTCGTTCTGGGCGATCATCTCGACCACGCCGAAGGACCCCGAGAACCCCGGCATCATCCAGGCGGTGCTGAGCAAGGTCAGCAAGGACATCTCGATCGACACGGTGTTCACCTACGCCTCAGGTGAGCTGCAGAACCTCCCCGGCTACCAGGCGCTGGGCCAGGGTGGCCGGGGCCAGCTCGGCGGCATCGAGGCCTTCCAGATGGGCGGGCAGTTCGACAACAACGGGGTGACCACGCTGGTGGCGCAGAAGACGTTGCTGCTCAGGAGCTCCGGCGGCACGTACCTGCTGAAGGTGCGCGCCACCGGTCCTGTCGACGACGCCCAGACGCTGGTCGCGGCGACGGCCGACCTCGACGAGCAGACCGTCATCACCCAGTGAGTCAGTGCACGCCCTCCATGTGCCTGCTGATCCACGGCGCGATGGCCAGCACCACCAAGCCCACCGCCACGGCCACCAGGCCGAGGATGCCGAAGTAGGCGAACTCGTTGTCGGGGCTGTAGTAGCCCGCCAGCACCCCGGACATCGAGGTGCCGATGCCGACGGAGAAGAAGTACAGCGCCATCATCTGCGCCCGGAACGCTTCTGGCGCAAGCTTTGTCGTGACCGACAGCCCGATCGGTGACAGCAGGAGCTCGGACACCGCAAACACCGCGAGAATGGCGAAGACCGCCAGCGCCGGCACCGACCTGCCCTCGCTGCCGGCCAGCGGCACGAAACAGAGGAAGGCCAGCCCCATTCCGACAACGCCGAACGCGAACTTGCGTGGCGTCGTCGGGGCACGGTTGCCGAGTTTGGTCCACATCACGGCGAATACCGGTGACAGCGCGATGATCCAGATGGGTTCGATGGAGCCGATCCAGCTCGACGGCGCCGTCCAGCCGAAGATCGACCAGTTCATACGCTCGTCGGAGTACACCGCGAGCACGGTGAAGATCTGCTGAAACAGCGACCAGAACACAGCGTTGGCGATGAACAGCGGGATGAACGCACGCACCCGCACCCGTTCCTCGGTGGTGACCCGCGCGTTGGTCAGCATGATCGCGAAGTACGCGACCGACGCCACGATGATGACACCGGTGGTGACCTGCGAGAGGTTGGCCAACGTCACCCAGCCCAGCAGGATCACCGCGGCCACCACCACCACGCCGGCGACCAGTACGGCCACGGTCTTGCCGATCGCGCTGCGTGGCAACGGGTTCGGCACGTCGCGGCCGTGTTCGCCGAGGTTGCGGCGGAAGGCCACGTACTGCGCCAGCCCCAGCGCCATGCCCACCGCCGCGGCACCGAAGCCCCAGTGGAAGCCCACCCGGGTCTGCAGCAGACCGGTGATCAACGGCCCGACGAAGGCACCGAGATTGATCCCGAGATAGAACAGGGTGAAGCCACCGTCGGCCCGTGGATCGGCCTTCGGGTAGAGCGTGCCCAGCAGCGAGGATGCGTTGGCCTTGAGCGCGCCGGATCCCAGCGCCACCAGGACCAGGCCCACCCCCACCCCGGCCAGTCCCGGGATCAGGGCCAGGGCGATGTGGCCGGCCATCACCACCACGCCGCCGTAGAACACCGTGCGCTCCATGCCCAAAAGCCGGTCGGCCAGCCAGCCGCCGAGCACCGTGGACAGATACACCAGCCCGCCGTAGGCACCGACGATGCCCGTCGCGGTGGCCTGCGGTAATCCGAGCCCACCGTCGGTGACGGAGTAGTAGAGGTAGTACCCGAGGATGGTCAGCATGCCGTAGAAGGAGAACCGCTCCCACAGCTCGACGCCGAACAGGTTGGTCAGCCCGATGGGATGGCCGAACAAGGTCCGTGCGGAATCGCGTTCGTGAATAGCCATCACTACACCTTCCCACCGGCGGCCGCTGCCGTCACGGATGACACCGAGACCGACGAGATTCCCATCACCACTCGCACAAACGGGCCCGTGCGTCGGTTTGGGCGAAAGTCAGCGGGCGGAGCTGGACCCCAGAACGGTCAGCTCGGCAGTCAGCGCCAGGGCGCACACCACGACCACGATGGCCATGGCGATCCAGTCGCGGCGGGCGGGTTTGGACTCGGCCGCCGAGATCTGCCCGGTGCCGCCGCGGGCGGTGATCGCATCACCCATCTCGTCGCCGCGACGCAGGGTCACCGTCACTGCGGCGGCCAGCAGGTCGACCAGCTCGATCCCCCACCGGCGGCGCCGCTCCCTGCGGTTGGCCACCGGGGGCCGCGGGCGCAGCTTGCGGGCGGCGAACAGCACCCGGAACTCGTCGATCAGCATCGGGAAGGACCGCAGCGCCAGCGCCAGCGTGACCGCCCAGTCGTCCACGGGGATGCGCAGCCGGCGAAACGGCCGTCCCAACGTGGCGACCGCCGGTGCGACATCAGAGACATTGGTGGTCCACGAGACCATGGCCCCGAGCCCGAGCAACACGATGGACAGCGCGGTGATGCGCAGGAAGTTCAGCACCCCGCCCAGACCCACGGTGACCGAACCCACCACGAATTCGGGGGCGCCACCGGCAAACGACGCCGTGAAACCTCCGAGGAACAGGAAGAACCACAGCCAACCCGGGATCGACGGCAACACCCCGCGCGGAATGTGAGCCAGGTAGGCCGCCACGCCCACCAGCACCGCGACCAGCGCGATGGGCACCCAGCCGGGATAGAACGTCATCAGTACGCCCAGGACGAAGACGATGAGCAGCTTGGTGCCGGCCCACAGCCGGTGGATCACGCTGTCGCCGGGAACCGGGCGCAGCAGGACCACCGAGCGCCGGGTCGGGTTGCGCGGCGGTGCGCCCTCCGGGCTGGTCATGACATCCCTCCCGCCGACGTCGTCGACGCCGGCTCCATGACGCCGCCCCGCAGGTGCAGGATGCGCGGGCACAGTTCCTCGAGGCCCACGAAGTCGTGGGAGATCACCACGACGGTGAGGCCCTGGTTCTTGCGAAGGTCTTCGAGCAACCGCAGCAGCCCGGCCTGGCTCTCGGCGTCCAGGCCGGCCAGTGGTTCATCCAGGATCAGCGCCTTGGGTTCTCGGGCGAGCAGCCCGGCCAGCACCACACGACGCATCTGCCCGCCGGAGAGCTGGTCGGTGCGGCGCCGTGCCAATGACGCGTCCAAGCCGACGGCATTGAGGGCGGTGTGCACGCGCCTGGTGTCATTCGGATCGAAGCCGGCCGCCGAGGCCACCTCGAGATCGACACGGGCGCGCATCAGCTGCAGCCGGGCCGCCTGGAATGCCAACGCCACCGAGCCCACCCGCTCGTGGGCCGGCTGCCCGTCCACCAGTGCGGTGCCGACGGTGGGTACGGCCAGTCCGGCCATGATCCAGGCCAGGGTGGATTTCCCGGACCCGTTGCCGCCGTGGATGAGTACGCCGTCGCCTTTGTGCACGGCAAAGCTGATGTCCTGCAGCGCGGGTTTGGCCCAGGGGGTGCCGGTGCCGTATTCGTGGCTCACGCGGTCGATCTCGATGACCGGGGTACCGGCGGGCTGGCCACCGGTGCCGACGGTGGCAGCCGGGGCAGCCGCGGTCTCGACCATCGCGGTGTTGTCGGTGGAGGCGCTGAGATTGATGGCACGGTCGGCACTGTCGGCTTCGTTGTTGTAGTGCGTGATGTGCACCAGCGCCATGTTGCGACGTTCGGACAGCCCGGACAGCACGTCGAGCAGGGCCTCCCTGCCGGCCTGGTCGACCATGGAGGTCACCTCGTCGGCGATCAGCATCGTGGGGCGCCGGGCCAGTGCGCCTGCCACGGCCAGGCGCTGCAGCTCCCCACCGGACAGCCCGCCGGTGTCGCGCTCCTCGAACCCGGCCAGGCCCACCTCGGTCAGCAGCGCCTCGACATCGGTGGTGGTTCCCGGGGGCAGGCCCCAGACCACGTCGTCGGCCACCCGCGTGCCCAGCACCTGGCTCTCGGGGTGCTGCATGATGACCGCGGTGCCGCCGAGGGCGCCCAGCCCCACGCCGCCGTCGCGCTCGATGACCCCCGAGGTGGGTTGACGTCCGGACAGCAGCAGCATCAGCGTGGTCTTGCCGGACCCGTTGGCGCCGGTGACGGCGACGTGCTCGCCGGCGCCGATCTCCAGACTCACGGGAGCCAGCGCATCGTGGTCGGCATTCGGGTACCGGAAGGACACGTCGCGCAGCCGCACCGGCACCGGGGCAGCAGTCTGGGCGCTCTCATCCTGGTCGAGTTTGTGGACGTCGGGGATGCCGCGCAGGCGATGCAGCACCTTCGACAGCGCCCACCAGCCCAGCAGCGTGACGCTCATGATGGCGAAGATGGCGTAGCCCATCAACAGCCACGGCCAGTAGCTCAGTGCCAGCTGGAAGTAGTCCTTGAAGTCCTGAGCGGGCTGTTCGAGCGCCGGTACGCGCGCCATGATCGCGGCGGTGCCGTCGACGTTGGCGGTCATGGACGCGAAGATGAGATGGCGCAGCCGCGAGAGCACGGCTAGGGCGCCGACGACGAAGATGCCGAAGAGCACTCCCGCCACGAACGACGCGAACACCACGGTGGGCGTGCCGCGGCCGCGGCGACGCACCACCCCGGCGAGCCCACCGATGTATGCGCAGTTGGCCACGGTCATGAACCCGCCGAGCCCGGCGATCAGAAAGGCGATGATGCCAGCAGCCACGGCGGCGGCCACCAGCACCCGAACCCGGTAGCGGTAGGCCAGCAGGGCCATGGGCACCGTGCCGAGCAGAGACAGGGCCGCGGCGAACGGAACGACAACGGCGATGATCGCGGTGGCTGCGCACAAGGCGGCCATCACCGAGGCTTGCGCAGTCTCTGCCGGACGTAATGACCTGGCCGTCTTGGGCACAGTGGCCGCGGAGCTCGAGGTCATTCTTCGATTCTGCCAGTGAGCACACAGATTGAAATACATAGCATTTCTATGTAACCTGGGCATCATGCCGACTGCCAGCGTCTCTGACACTACCGCGCTGGGCGCCGACCTGCTCAAAGTTGTCGCCCGACTCAACCGGTTCGCTACGCAGCGCACCCAGCTGCCGCTGCCCTGGGCGCAGGCACGGCTGCTCTCGACGATCGAAGACCGCGGCGAGGCGCGCATCTCCGATCTCGCGGAGCTGGACCACTGCTCGCAGCCCACCATGACCACCCAGGTTCGTCGCCTCGAGGACGCCGGCCTGGTGACTCGCACCGCCGACCCCGGCGACGCGCGAGCCGTGCTGATCCGGATCACCGAGGCAGGCGTGGACGTGCTGGCCCGAGCACGCATCGATCGCGCTGCCGTGATCGATCCCCTCCTGGAGCAGTTGACCGACGCCGATCGCGCGGCACTGAGCACCGCGGTGGACGTGATGCGTCAGATGTTGGCATCTGCCCAGAACAGTTGAGTTAGGCCGAACTCGGCGGACCGCCGCCGGGTTCTTTTTTTACCCCAATAGATAGGAAAACTATATGTTGCGCCAACCCAGGGCGGTGTGGGCGGTGGCATTCGCCTCCGTCGTGGCATTCATGGGCATCGGACTCGTCGACCCCATCCTCAAACCGATCGCCGACAACCTCGATGCCACCCCGTCACAGGTGTCCCTGCTGTTCACCAGCTACATGGCGGTGATGGGTGTGGCCATGCTGATCACCGGCGTGGTGTCCTCGCGCATCGGCCCCAAGCGCACCCTGCTGCTGGGGTTGGTGATCATCATCGCCGGGGCCGGACTGGCCGGCATGTCGGACACGGTGCTCGAGATCGTCGGCTGGCGCGCACTGTGGGGGCTGGGCAACGCGCTGTTCGTCGCGACAGCACTGGCCACCATCGTCAACTCCGCGCGCGGCTCGGTGGCCCAGGCCATCATCCTCTACGAAGCGGCACTCGGCCTCGGCATCGCCGTCGGCCCACTGGTGGGCGGCCTGCTTGGGTCGATCTCCTGGCGGGGCCCGTTCTTCGGCGTCTCGGTGCTGATGGCGGTGGCCGTGGTGGTGACGGCGTTGCTGCTGCCTGCCACTGCGCCGGCCGCCCGCGCGACATCCTTGCTCGACCCGTTCCGCGCACTGCGGCACCGTGGGCTGCTGGGCGTGGCGATCACCGCCCTGCTGTACAACTTCGGCTTCTTCACCCTGCTGGCGTTCACCCCGTTCCCGCTGGACATGGACGCCCACGGCATCGGCCTGATCTTCTTCGGCTGGGGTCTGGCCCTGGCCTTCACCTCGGTGGTGGTGGCGCCGCGACTGCAGCACCGCTTCGGCACCGTGCCCGTCCTGGTGGTGAATCTGGTGCTGATGACGGCGACGCTGGGCGTGATGGCTGTGTTCACCACGTCCAAGCCGGTGCTCGCGGCGTCGGTGATCGTGGCCGGGCTGTGGATCGGCGTCAACAACACCTTGATCACCGAGACCGTGATGAAGGCGGCACCGGTGGAACGCGGAGTCGCCTCTGCCGCTTACAGTTTCGTGCGTTTCGCGGGCGCCGCGCTGGCGCCGTGGCTGGCCGGTGTGCTGGGCGAGCAGGTCAGTGTGCATCTGCCGTACTGGGTGGGCGCGGGGGCGGTGCTGCTGGGCGCGGTGGTGCTGTTCGTGTCGCGACGCTGGCTGGTCGGCATCGACGAGCCCGAGACCGGGGCGCGGTTGGCCGAGGACGAGGCGTTGGCGAACGCCAGTTAGACCGGAAGCGCGAAAGGCCGCACCTCCCCCTGGGGAGGTGCCGCCTTTCGGTCTGCCGGCTAGCGAACGTTGACGTACACCGTCTGGACCTGTTCGAAGCCGTAGTTACGGTCGTGATCGGTGTAGTTGTCCCGCAACCGCAGCCCCGAGACCGGGTGCAGGAAGCTGGGGCCCTGACCGACGGAGACCACGCTGGCCTCGTTGAGCGGGGTATCGCCCAGCCGGTTGACGATCACGTGGTAACCCTGCGCCTCGAGCGAGGAGATGGTGTCCTGGGCGTTGCCGGGACCGCTGGGGGCAGCCAGCGCAGGTGCCGCCAGACCCACAGTCGCCGCGGTGAGCGCGGTTCCGAAAACGGTGGCGGCGGTGAACTTCTTCATGACGATCGCTTCTCTCGTGTGCCGGTGAATCGTGGCTCTCGATGAGTCGCGGTTCGGATCGGATGTCTGCCGATCTGTTCTCTATAACCGGGCGGCGACGCCGATGATTTCCCTTGGCGGCTATTGAGCGCGCATTGGCAGGAACCGAACAGCTACAGCGCGAACAGCAGGAATTGTGTGGTCTGACTGTCGCTGAAGTTGTCGTCGGCCACCAGGACCACCGACGCGCGGCCGCTTGGCAGCACCGGTCCCAGCGTCAGGCCCTCGACGTTGTCCGGCTCCACCCCGGGAATGGCCGCCAGGTCGGCCAGCAGTGTTTTGGTCATGGCGCGCACCGGCTCCCCCTGCAGGCTGGGCCGGTGCAACACGTCGTCGGCGCCGTCCACCACCGCGCGGTAGATGCGTACCTTTACATGCGTGCCGTAGCCACGCTCGAGCACCAGAAAGGTCCCGTCGTCCAGCGCCACCAGGTCACTGAGTCCGTTGTCGCCGCCGGGACCGGCGGTCACCGGGTCCAGTGGATAGGCGAATTGTGCAGTGGCCAAGCCTGTTTGGGCGTCGTAGCGGGTGACCCGGGTGAGCGCGCCGGCGTTCTCGTCCGGCAGCGGACCGTCGGCGTAGACCGGGCCCTCCATGGCCGCGAACACTGCGCTGCCGTCCGGGGTCAGCGTCAGGCCCTCCAGCGCCTTGTTCTCCCGCGGGCCCTGCTCATCGGGGGACACCCGCAGGCCGGGGAGCAGTTCGAACTCGCCCAGGGGTGCCCCGTCGAAGCCGGCGATCCGCACCCGGGGATGCAGCAGCAACCCGCCCTCGACGTCGCGGGCTCCCTCACTGGACCAGTACAGCCGCTGGCGGCCGGGGTCCACCGCAATGCCCTCGGGATCAGGCGGTGCGTCGGCGGCCAGGCCACCGAACGGGGTGGTGCCGACAAACTGCACATCGTCGATACCGTTGTCGGACAGCGCTATCCGCGCGGTGTAGAAGCGGGCCGGATTGTGCTCCGAGCGGTCGTCGCTGACGATGTAGTACAGCTGATCGACGGGGTTGTAGCTGATTCCCGACAGCCCGCCCACAAGGGTGTCGGCGTAGGTGGTGTCGGCGGGAAACTCGACCTTGCCCAGGTAGGTCAGCCCGGTTTGCTCGGCGTGGGCCACCGGCGCACCCGACACCGCGGCGACCGCGACGATCGACAGGATTCGGCGAAGCATGCCGGCAAACCTAGGCCCAGCGGGTGAACACTAAGCGACGGCCACGCCGATGAGATGTCCCACGACATACGTTGCCGCGATGGCCAGGCCGCCGAACGCCAGTTGGCGCAGGCTCGCCCAGTGCCACGGTTTACCCGTGAAGCGGGACGCCAGCGCCCCCACCACCATCAGACCCACACCGCCGGCCCCCACCCCCGCCCACAGCGACTCGATTCCGAGCAAGAACGGGATCAGCGGGACGATGGCCCCGATGGCGAACATGACGAACGACGACCCGGCCGCCACCCATGGCGACGGCTTCTCGGTGGGGTCGACACCGAGCTCCTGGACCAGGTGGAAGTTGGTGGCCCGGGCCTCGTCGCGGTGCAATTCCTCGGTGGCCTGGGTGGCGGTGGGCTCGGTCAAACCCATCTGCATCAGCATCTGCACCAGCTCCGCCTTCTCCCCCTGCGGATTGGCGCGGATGGCGCGGCGTTCGACGACCACCTCGGATTCGATCTGTTCATTGGCGGTGGTGACCGAGGTGTATTCGCCCAGCGCCATCGAGAAGGCCCCGGCGAGCAGCCCGGCCACACCGGCCAGAACCACGGTGTCGGCGCTGGCACCCGCGCCGACACCGGCAATCAACGCCGTGTTGGACACCAGCCCGTCCATGGCCCCGAACGTCGCGGCCCGCAGCCACCCCCCGCTGACGTCGGAGTGCTTGTGGTCGTAATCGTGCGGCAGCGGTGTCTGCTCGGTCATGACGTCATCTAACGCCTTTTCCCTCGGTTTGCGACATCACAGTTTGTGCACAGCGGTTGCGGGTTACCGTTCAGTAATGACGACCACTGCCGAGCATCTCCGCAACACCCTCGACGGCCGCTGGCGTGACTGCAAGAACGACATGCGCAGGGAACTGTCCGGCGAGATCTTCAAGCCGCACTACACCCCCAACACGGTGATCGCCCGCACCAAGGTCGCCGAGCAGATGCGCATCATGGCTGCGCACGGCGCCGCCGAGGACGGTTTCAGTAAAGAGTCCGGCGGAAACGGCGACGTCGGCGCCGCCGTCACCCGGATCGAGATGCTGGCCATGAGCGATCTGTCGCTGATGGTGAAGGCCGGCGTGCAGTGGGGGCTGTTCGGCGGGGCCATCGAGAACCTGGGCACCGAACGCCACCATCAGGCCTACGTGCGCAAGCTGATCGACCTCGATGTCCTCGGGTGCTTCGCGATGACCGAGACCGGGCACGGCAGCGACGTGCAGTCCATCGAGACCACCGCCAGCTACGACCCGGGCACCGAGGAGTTCGTGATCAACTCCCCCACCCCGTCGTCGCGCAAGGACTACATCGGCGGGGCCGCCGAAACCGCGCGGGTGGCAGCCGTCTTCGCACAGTTGATCACCGGCGGCACCAACCACGGGGTGCACTGTTTCGTGGTGCCCATCCGCGATGACGCCGGCAACGACCTGCCGGGCGTCACCACCTCCGACTGCCACTACAAGGGCGGCCTGCCCGGTGTGGACAACGGCCGCATCATGTTCGATCACGTCCGCGTCCCACGAGAGAACCTGCTCAACAAGTACGCCGACGTCGCCGCCGACGGAACCTACTCGTCGTTGATCGAGAACCCGAATCGGCGCTTTTTCACCATGCTGGGGACCTTGATCCGCGGCCGCGTCACCGTGGGCGGCAGTGCGGGCGCCGCGGCCCGGGTGGCTCTCGACATCGCCACCCGGTATGCCTTGCAGCGCAAGCAGTTCAGCGCACCGGGCGGCGACGACGAAGTGCTGATCATGGATTACCTGGTGCACCAGCGCCGGCTGTTCCCGCTGATCGCCAAGTCCTACGCCCTGCAGTTCGCCCAGAACGAGCTGGTGGCCAAGTGTCACGAACTGCAGACCGCCGACAATCCCGACGCCGAGGAGCAGCGCGAACTGGAGTCGCGGGCCGCGGGGCTCAAGGCCGCCAATACCTGGCATGCCACCTCCGCCATCCAGGAGGCGCGCGAAGCCTGCGGCGGCGCAGGCTATCTGGCCGACAATCGACTGATCGCCCTGAAGGCCGACACCGACGTGTTCACCACCTTCGAAGGTGACAACCATGTGCTGACCCAGCTGGTCGCCAAGGAGTTGCTGACGGCCTACGCCGACGACATCAAGACCATGAGCCCGGTGGAGTGGGTGCGTTTCGCGGCCAACTTCGCCGGCGAGCGGGTGCTCAAGCGCACCGCCGCCGAGACGATCATGCAGACCATCCTCGACACCCGCCAGGACAACGAAGAAGAGGGCAGCCTCTTCAACCGCGGCACCCAGGTGGCCATGTTCGAAGACCGCGAGCAGTACATGCTGGCGTCGGTGGCGCGCCGGCTGCAGGGCAAGGCCAAGGAGATGTCGGCGTTCGACGCGTTCAACTCCGTGCAGGACCACGTGTTGCACGTCGCGCAGGCCCACATCGATCGGATCATCCTGGAGGCGTTCGTCGCCGGCATCGACACGTGCGCTGACAAGCAGGCCCGCGAGGTGCTGAACCTGGTGTGCGATCTGTACGCCCTGTCGGTCATCGAGGCGGACAAGGCGTGGTTCGTCGAGCACCGCTTCCTGTCCACCGAGCGCGCCAAGGCCGTCACCCGGGCCATCAATGACCGCTGCCGCAAACTGCGTCCCCATGCCGAGCTCCTGGTCGAGGGTTTCGGCATTCCCGAACCGCTGCGCTACGCCGAGATGCTGCACCCGGAGGTCCCGCCATCCGAACCCGGCGTCATCCCCCAATAGTTTTGGCAAAATTGCCATAACGCGCTGCGCAGCGCAGTAGCGTCACCGGCGTGGAGCTGAGGTTGCAGCGCGTCGGCGCCTGGTGCGGAACCGTGATGCTGGTGCTCTATGGCACCTGCTTCTCCGGGGTGGCCGGCATGTTCCCACCACTGTCGCCGGTGGCCTCGGCCGACGACATCGCCGCGTTCTACGCCAACAACAAGATCTTGGTGCGCCTCGGCGTGGCCGGGTGCATGCTGACCGCGGTGATCGCCTTGCCGTTCCTGGCCACCGTGGTGCTGCGCATCCGCCGCATCGAGGGCCAGTGGGGCATGCTGTCGATGACGCAGTTGTTCGCGGCCACGATTTTTGTTCCCGCACTTCTGTTTCCGTTCCTGATCATGGCCGCCGCGGCGTTCCGGCCGGAGACCAGGCCCGCCGAGATCACGCTGGCGCTCAACGACGTGTTCTGGCTGATGTTCATCGGCATCGTCGGCACCATCGTGGTGCAGAACATCACGCTGGCCGTCGCGTCCTTTGTGGACGGCAGTGACTTCCCGCGCTGGTACGGCTACTTCAACCTGTGGGTGGCCCTGTTGTCGCTGCCCGGGTGCGTGGTGGTGGTCTTCAACGACGGGCCGCTGGCCTGGCACGGTGTGTTCGCCTTCTACATTCCGGGTCTGGCGCTGACGCTGTGGGTCTTCACCACCACCTACGTCCTGCTACGCGCGATCTCGGCGCAGCAACGCAGCGAGCAGTCGCTGGCTGCCGTCGCGTGACCTCGGTTGCGACCCGCCGGGTGCCAGGCGAGCAGGGCACCTGGGTGTTCCTGTTCGGCGACATGCTGGTGTTCGCGGTGTTCTTCGGGACGTTCCTGGTCGAAAGAGCCGCGGCGCCGGACGCTTTCGACGCCGGCCGCCAGACCCTGCACCTCGAGGTCGGGCTGATCAACACGCTGGTGCTGCTGACCAGCTCGCTGTGCGTGGTGGTGTACCTGGGCGCTCTGCGTGCGCAGGATGGTGCGACGGCGGCCAGGGCGGCCGGGACTGCCGTGGGGTGCGGGGCGCTGTTCGTGGCGCTGAAGATCTACGAGTACACCTCCCTGACCGCAGCCGGGCACGGTCCCGGCGCGGGCGACTTCTACCTCTACTACTTCATCCTCACCGGGCTGCACCTGTTCCACGTCTGCGTGGGCATCGCGGTGCTGGCAGCGTTGCGCAGCCAGGCACGGCGCACGGACCTCAGCAGCACACGGATGGCAATGATCGAAGGCGGCGCCTGCTTCTGGCACCTGGTGGATCTGCTGTGGATCGTGCTGTTCCCGCTGCTGTATCTGGTCAGCTGATGCTGCGCTACGTACGCAACCGCGCGGGGGTCAGCTGGCTCATCCTGGTGGTCGCCACAGTGGCCTCCTGGCTGGTGGGCGCCGACCACGGCACCGGCTCCCTGGTGGCGGTGGTGGTGCTCGGAATCGCCGCGGTCAAGGTCCGTTTGGTGGGGTTGGATTTCATGGAGCTCCGGCAGGCGCCGATGCCGCTGCGGGTGGGCTTCCAGCTGTACTGCGTCGCGCTGTGGGCCGGGCTCTCGGGATTGTTCGTATTCTTGCCTGGCTGATTTTGCCTTCAATATCTGTTGACGACTTCATCACTGGTCACAGCACTCACAGTGCTTGTGAATAAGTTGCTGAAAACACTCTCGCCAGCTCTAGTTGAGGTTTACAGTCCTGCTCATGTGGGGGACAACGATCCTGGCAGGTGTGTCCACCGTTCTGGCGGCGTCGGTGATGGTTGCCGCACCGGCCGCAGCAGAGCCCGACCCGCTGGTGCCGCAGCCACCGTCGTGGTGCCCGGGCAACCCGCCCGGCGCCATCTCGGCGTCAGGGTACGGCGGCTACTGCGAAGGCAGAGATTTCCCGGACGGGACGCGGCTGAATGCCTACGCCATCGGGATGTTCTGGCAGCCGATGCGATGCATTGTCCCGAACGGGACGATGACCCCGCCGCTCGCGCCTCCGGGCGGCTGCGGCGGGATCTTCGGCTAGAAAAGAAAAGCTCCCCCGGATGGACTCGAACCATCAACCGTCCGATTAACAGTCGGAAGCTCTGCCAATTGAGCTACAGGGGATTACGCGAGAGATGACTCTAGCGTACGAGGCTTGTCGACCGATAATCGCCAGCTCAGACCCCCTTCTTGGCCACACGTGTGCGGTTTACTCCGCGACACGCCGTACAGCCGCAGCAGGGCACACATGTGTGCCGCGCCGCCGTCGACGTGTGTGCGGTTTACTGCGCGACACGCCGCAGCGCCGCAGTAGGACACACATGTGTGCGCAAGAGAGGGCGGGGAGACGAGCGGGGGCGTACGAGACGGTGAGCATGCCCACCGGCGGATGAGGCAGGATGGTTGGAACGTCAACATCTGGGAGGCCACGCAGTGATCCGCATTGTCGTCGTACTGGGAGTCGGCTACGTGCTGGGCGCCAAGGCCGGCCGTCGTCGCTACGAACAGATCGCCGGCACCTACAAGGCGGTCACGGGCCACCCCGCGGCCAAGGCGGCGCTGGACGCCGGGCGCCGCAAGATCGCCCAGCAGGTGTCACCTGATCCGGGCATGGTCAAGCTCACCGAGATCGACAACACGACCTCGGTGATCGGACCCGAGAAGTACTAGCTCAGCCGAGCGGGACGTTGACCGACGTGCCGGGCAGCAGCGGCGAGGTGTAGAAACCGCCGTTGCCGATCCCGACGCCGGGCGTGCCCACCCCGATGCCACCCATGGCCGGCCCGGGGCTGGTGGGCCCGACGCCGGTGCCGTTGAGGGTGGGACCCTGGCTGCCCAGCGAATTGCCGATGCATTCACCGGTGCCGCGGGCACCCAACCACGCCAGGCACTCAGCCTGCGTGCTGACGGGTTCAGGGGTGCTCAGCGCAGCGCAGAGGGGCGCTGCCACAGCAGCAGCAGCAAATGCGCCGACGGCCACCATGCGTCGCGTGGATCCCATCAGTCTGCCTTTCACTCGAAAACTGCGGCCCCCCGGCCTATCGAGAGCCTACTTCTTTACAGCCTCTCACGCAGTCAGGTCGTCCCCACTGGCCTGCTGCAGCAGGCTGCGCCGGTAGGCCTCCATCGCCACCAGGTCCCCGAACAGCGCGTGGTACTCGTCGCCCTGCTCCACCGGCGACATCCGCTGCAGCTTGGACTTGACCTCGGCGATCTGGCGGCCCACCCACACCTCCTGCAGCCGGGCCAGCACGCTGGAGATGTAGCGCGGCAACTTCTCCTCGTCGGTGGCGGCCACCGCTTCGACGCTGAGCTCGGTGATCAGCGCAGCCACCGCCGGTGCGGCGGCGTGCTGGCGCACCAGGTCGATCCACTGCGCCCCGCCGCCGCTGCTCGCGGTACCCCCGGCGGCCTCGATGGCGGTGCGCACCGCGGCGTAACCGGGATGGGTGAAGCTCTCGACGGTCAGCGCGTCAAACACCGGCCCGGCCAGCGCCGCGTACTGCAGCGCCATCTTCAGCGCTTCCCGCTGCGGCCACAGCGTAGGGTCCCGCGGATTGGGCCGGGTGGCCTCGGGGGCCTTGCGCGCCGGGGCGGCCCGCTTTGAGTCACTCTGCGCCCGTGGATCTTTGGCATGCTCACGGACCCGGCGAATCACCTGGGCCACGTCGTCCCAACCGACCCAGCCGGCCAGCTGGCGGGCATATTCGTCACGCAGGGTGGGGTCTTTGATCTTGGCCACCATCGGCACGCACCGCCGCAGCGCCGCCACCCGCCCCTCGGCGGTGTCGAGATCCGATTCCGCCAGCGCCGTGCGAATCGCGAACTCGAACAACGGCGTTCGCCGTGCCACCAGATCGCGCAGCGCGGTGTCTCCGTGCTTGAGTCGCAGATCGCACGGGTCCATCCCGTCGGCGGCAACGGCGACGAACGACTGCCCGGCGAGGTTCTGCTCGCCTTCGAACGCTTTCAGGGCGGCGGCGCGACCGGCCGCGTCACCGTCGAACACGTAGATCAACTCGCCGCGGAAGAACTTGTCGTCCATCATGAGTCGCCGCAGCATCGAGAGGTGCTCGTCGCCGAAAGCGGTGCCGCACGAGGCCACCGCGGTGGTGACGCCGGCCAGGTGCATCGCCATGACGTCGGTGTAGCCCTCGACGACGACGGCCTGGTGCCCGCGGGCGATGTCGCGTTTGGCCTGGTCGATTCCGAACAGCACGTTGGACTTCTTGTACAGCGTGGTTTCCGGGGTGTTGACGTACTTGGCCTGGTTCTGGTCGTCGTCGAACAACCGGCGGGCGCCGAACCCGATGACCTCGCCCGACGACCCGCGGATGGGCCACAGCAGCCGGCGGTGGAACCGGTCCATCGGGCCGCGCTTGCCTTCGCGGGACAGCCCCGCCGCTTCCAGCTCCTTGAACTCGAAACCCAAGCGCCGCAGGTGCTTTGTGAGCGTGTCCCAACCGGACGGCGCGTACCCGCAGCCGAACAACCGGGCCGCGGCGGCGTCGAAGTTGCGCTCGGTGAGGTACTGGCGGGCGGTGGCGGCCTCCGGGCTCTCCAGCTGCTGGGCGTAGAACTCGGCGGCCGCGGCATTGGCGGCGATCAGTCGGCTGCGGCTGCCGCGGTCGCGCTGAACGTTGGTGGTGGAGGCCCCGGTGTAGGTGATGGTGTAGTTGATCTTGTCGGCCAGCAGCTCGACGGCCTCGACGAAGCTGACGTGCTCGATCTTCTGCAGGAAGGCGTAGACGTCGCCGCCTTCGCCACAGCCGAAGCAATGGAAGTGGCCGTGGTTGGGCCGCACGTGAAACGACGGAGACTTCTCGTCGTGGAACGGGCACAACCCCTTCAGAGAGTCGGCCCCGGCGCGGCGCAACTGCACATAGTCGCCGACGATGTCCTCGATGCGGGTCTTCTCACGGATGGCCGCGATATCGCGATCAGAAATCCGCCCGGCCATGCGATCAGTCTAGGGGCCGCGGCGAGCGTGCCTCGTGCACTCGCTCCAACCGGGACTCGGTGTAGGACGCGATCTGGTCGATCACCACCCGCAGCCGGGCGCCGTCGTCGGCGGCGGCGATGAATTCGGGCGCGAACTGCGGATCCAGGCTGCCGGGAGCCTGCGCCCACAACGCCAGCGCCACCTCGTGGATACGGTTGCGCTGATCGGCCTGGATGCCCAGATGGCGGTGGTCGGACATGATGAACTGCAGCGCCAGGATCTTGAGCACCGCCACCTCGGCACGCACCAGCGCCGGCACGTGCAGATCTGCCCGGAACCGTCCCAGCGGGCCGCCGCCGGCCACGGCCCTGGTCTCGGTGATGGCGGCGTTGGCGAACCGACCCACCAGCTCGCTGGTCAGCCGTTTGAGTGCCACCGACGCGGCCAGGGTGCCGTCGTACTTGCCGACTGCGGCCACCACTGGCAGCTCCGAGAGCCGCTGAGCGGCTTCGAGCAGGTCGTCGGCCTGGTAGGCCTCGCCCCCCAGCCGCGCCAGCGATGCCGCCGCGTCGGCGTCGGCCAGTACCCGCAGATCGATCCGGCCGGAGATCACCCCGTCCTCGACGTCGTGCACGGAGTAGGCCACGTCGTCGGCCCAGTCCATCACCTGGGCCTCCAGGCAGGCCCGGTCGGCGGGCGCACCGCTGCGCACCCAGTGCGCACCCGCGGCGTCGTCGTCGTAGAAGCCGAACTTCTTGCGGTCCCCGCGGAACCACGGATACTTGGCCACCGCGTCCAGGGCGGCGCGGGTGAGATTCAGCCCTGCCGAACGACCCTGGGCATCAAGGACTTTGGGTTCCAACCTGGTGAGGATGCGGAAATTCTGGGCATTGCCTTCGAATCCGCCGAAGATCTTGGCGATCTCGTCGAGCGCGCGCTCCCCGTTGTGGCCGTACGGCGGATGGCCGATGTCGTGCGCCAGACCGGCCAGATCCACCAGGTCCGGGTCACAGCCCAGGCCGATGGCCATGCCGCGGCCGATCTGGGCCACCTCCAGCGAGTGCGTGAGCCGGGTCCGGGGTGTCTCGCTCTCCCGTGGGCCGACCACCTGGGTCTTGTCGGCGAGACGGCGGAAGGCCACGCAGTGCAGCACCCGGGCCCGGTCGCGGGCGAAGTCGCCGCGGTGCTCGGTATTGGTTCCCGGCATGGCGGCACTCTTGGGCGCCTCGGGCACCTGCCGCTCACGATCGAACGCACTGTAGTGGTCCTGCTCTGACGTACTCACCAGGGCACAGTCTGCCAGGACACCGGCGCGGTCGCGGACAGCCACTCACAGTCCCACTAGATTGGCGGGCATGCGCATCGTCCGCCTGCTGAGCCTGGTCCTGGTGGCCGTGACCGCGGGATTCCTGACCGCACCGGCGACGGCCGCCGAGCCGCCGCTGCGGGTGCCTGCCCAGATCACCGACACCGCCGGAGCACTGACCGATTCCGAGGTCGAGGACGTTCAGGCCGCCCTGGACACGCTCTACGACGACAAGCGGGTGCAGTTGTTCGTGGTGTTCGTGGAGACCTTCGACGGGCAGAGCGGCCAGACGTGGGCCGACAACACCTGGCGGCTCAGCGGATTCGGCGATGATGACGCCCTGCTGGCGGTGGCGACGCTGGACCGCGAGTTCTCCTTCGCCGTCGACGGCAGCACCCAGAGCCGGGCCGCCGCCGTCCAGCGCGACCTGATCGAACCCGCGCTGCGCGAGAGCGACTGGGCACAGGCCGCCATCGGCGCGGCCGAGGGGCTGGGGGCCGACGCTGCGCCGTCCTCGCCCGGTGGCGGCACCGGGGTGTCGTGGGTGGGCTTCCTGGTGGTCTTCGGTGTGATCGTGGCGCTGGGGCTCGCGCTGTGGGTCTGGGGGCGCCGACGCAGGAGCAAGCGCCGGCAGGCCGAGTTCGCCGCCGCCCAGCGGGTGGACCCCACCGATCCGAATGCCCTGGCGTCGGTGCCCATCCAGGCACTCGACGAACTGTCCAAAGCCATCGTGGTGGACGTCGACAACGCGGTACGCACCAGCGAGGGCGAATTGGCCCTGGCCGTGGAGGAATTCGGCCCAACGGACACCGCGCCGTTCCGCACGGCGCTGGAGAACGCCAAAAAGACCCTGGCGCAAGCCTTCAACGTCCGGCAGACCCTCGACGACGCCATCCCCGAGTCGCCGCTGCAACGCCGGGAGCTGTTGACCCGGGTGGTGGTCGCGGCGGCGAGGGCGGATCGCGAACTCGAGACCCAGAGCGACGCGTTCGAGAAGCTGCGCGATCTGGTGATCAACGCCACCGACCGACTGGACACCCTCACCCAGCAGATGGTGGCGCTGACCGCGCGCCTGGAACCGGCGGCGGCGACGCTGACGCGGCTGGGCCAGCAATACTCGACCACCGCGCTGGCCTCCGTGGCGGGCAACGTCGACCAGGCGCGCCAGCGTCTGGGCTTCGCCGATCAGCACATCAGCAGCGCCCGGGCGTTGGTCGCCCGGCCCGCCGGAGACCAGGCCGGGCTGATCGACGACATCCACGGTGCCGAGGCCGCGCTGGCGCAGGCGCAGACGCTGCTGGACGGCATCGACACCGCAGGCAGTGACATCAACCGGGCGATCTCCGGGCTGCCCGCCGCCCTGGCCGACATCCAGTCCGGCATCGAGGCGGCCAACGAGCTGCTCGGCGGCGAGGCGGTACCCCGGGCCGCCGAGCTGACCGCTGCCCGCGACGCCGCGACGGCGGCGGTGGCCGCCGCGAACACCGACGGCGCCGCAGATCCGCTGGGCGTCTTCACCGCGGTCACCAAGGCCGACGCGGACCTGGATGCCATCCTGGCGGCGGTGCAGCAGCAACAGCAGGAGGCCGAGCACCAGGCCCGGCTGCTGGAGCAGTCGCTGTTCACCGCGCGCTCGCGGGTCAAGGCCGTCTCCGAGTTCATCGACACCCGCCGCGGCAGTGTGGGTCCCGACGCCAGGACGCGGCTCTCCGAGGCCGGCCGCCAGCTCGAGGCCGCCGAGGCCAAGCAGCGCACCGCGCCCGCCGAGGCCATCGCGCACGCCAACGGCGCGGCAGTCCTTGCCGCCCAGGCGCAGTCGCTGGCCAACAACGACGTGCAGAACGCGCAGTCGCATTACACCGGGCAGTACGGCAACAACAGCGGTGACCTGGGCGCGGTGATCGGCGGCATCCTGATCGGGAGCGTGCTCAACGGCGGGTTCTCCGGCGGCTGGGGAACCCAGCGCGGCGGCAGCTGGGGCAGTGGGTTCGGCGGCGGCCGCAGTGTGGGCCGGCCGTCGTCGTTCGGCGGCTCGTCGCGGTCCTCGAGCCGCCGCTACTCCGGCGGCGGGCGGTTCTAACCCCATGCGTGGACGGTGCTCGGGTTTACCAGCACCGGTCAGCTCTTCGAGAGCGTGAGCCAGGAGTGCGCCTGGCGTGGAGGCACTCCTCCTATCGTCGGTCTCGCCCCGTCGGGGCCCCGCCCGCGGAGACGGTATTGCTATTCTGTGGATTGATAAATCGTTCAATTCATAGATTGCGTAGGTCATCGTGCCCCAACGTCGGCCCGCCGCGGCGGAGCAGCCGCTGTACGAAGTCAAAGCCAATCTGTTCAAGGCACTGGCCCACCCGTCCCGGATCCGGGTGTTGGAGATCCTTGCGGCGCGGGGTGGCCCCACCTCGGTGAGCGACCTTCTCGACGAGATCGGTATCGAGCCGACTCTGCTGTCACAACATCTGGCCGTGCTCAAACGACACCATGTGGTCAGCGCCGATCGGGTCGGCAACGCAGTGTTCTACGAACTCGCGCACCCGAAGATCCCCGAGCTCCTCGTGATCGCGCGCACCTTCCTGGCCGACACCCTCGGTGCGCAGCGGGCTCAGCTGGAGACTCTGCGAACCCTTCCCCCGCTGCCACACGCGTGAGGTCCGCCCGAGCCCTGCTACCCGAGGTCGCCGACTATCGCGACCTGCCCCGATCCTGGCGACGTGACATCGTTGCCGGAATCACGGTTGCGGTGGTGGCGCTACCACTCGCGCTGGCGTTCGGGATCAGTTCCGGAGTGGGCGCTGCGGCGGGGCTGATCACGGCGGTGACAGCGGGTTTGGTGGCTGCGGTGTTCGGCGGCTCGCACGTGCAGGTCTCCGGCCCCACCGGAGCGATGGCCGTGGTGCTGGCACCCATCGTCGCGGAGCACGGGCTGGGCAGCATCGCGGTGGTGACCATCATGGCCGGGCTCCTGGTCCTCATCGCGGGCATCACAGGGCTGGGCCGCGCGGTGACGTTCATCCCCTGGCCGGTGATCGAAGGTTTCACCCTGGGAATCGCCGCCATCATCTTCCTGCAGCAGGTGCCCGCCGCACTCGGCGCCGTTGCGCCCAGCGGCCAGCGCACCCTCGCCGCCGCGTGGCAGGTGGTGGCTCAGACGAATTGGCAGTCGGCGGGACGCACCCTGGCGATCGTGGGCCTGGTGGCGTTGCTGATGCTGGCACTGCCCCGTGTGCACCGGGGCATCCCGGAATCATTGACCGCGGTCGTGGTGGCGACGGTGTTGGTGTCGGTGGTCGGGATCTCCGTCGCCTCCATCGGGGAGCTGCCCTCCCATCTGCCGGCGCCTTCGATCCCGACCGCCGACCTGGGCACCTTGCGGTCGCTGACCGGCGCCGCCCTCGCCATAGCCGCTCTGGCGGCCATCGAGTCTCTGTTGTCGGCACGCGTGGCGGCAACCATGTCCGACTCGGGCCCGTATGACCCGGACCGCGAGCTGGTGGGCCAGGGTTTGGCGTCGGTGACCTCCGGCGTGTTCGGCGGGATCCCGGCCACCGGCGCCATCGCCCGCACTGCGGTCAACGTCCGGGCCGGGGCGCGAACCCGGGTGTCGGCGATCGTGCACTCCGTGGTGCTGTTGGCCGTGGTCTATCTGGCCACCGGCCCGGTGGCGGCGATCCCCCTGGCGGCGTTGGCCGGTGTTCTGATGGTCACCTCGTTCCGGATGATCTCAGCGGCAACGGTACGAAAGATCCTGCGCTCCACCAGGTCCGACGCCCTGACCTTCATCGTCACGGCGGCGGTGACGGTCTGTTTCGACCTGATCGAGGCCGTGCAGATCGGCGTGCTGATCGCGGCGTTCTTCGCGCTGCGGAACGTGGCCCGCCGCGCGGTCGTGGTCCGCGAGCAGCTGCCCGGCCATTCCCAACCCGGCGATCAGCATGTCGCCGTACTCCGGCTGGACGGAGCCATGTTCTTTGGTGCCGCAGAACGCATTTCGGCAGCGATCACCGAGTCCGGCGACAGCGAGACCACGGTGGTCATCATCCGCATGTCGCAGCTGGGGATGCTCGACGCCACCGGCGCCCACACCCTGGTGCGCATCACCGAGGAGCTGGAGAAACGCGGTATCACCGTGATCATCAAGGGCGTCCGACCCGAACACCTGACGCTGCTGTCCAATGTAGGACTCTTCGAGACCCTGCGGCACGAAAATCACCTGATGGACTCACTCGACGAGGCCATCGCGCATGCGCGCAGCCACGTCAGGGCACTGCCCGCAGGACCGGTCAGCAGCCCTTGAGCCGCACCGCCAGGTAGTTCGACACCCCGGAGATGGCCACCCGCTCCTGGGTCATGGCGTCGCGCTCACGGATGGTGACGGCGTGGTCCTCGAGTGAGTCGAAGTCCAGCGTCACGCAGAACGGGGTGCCGATCTCGTCCTGGCGGCGGTAGCGACGGCCGATGGCGCCGGCGTCGTCGAACTCGATGTTCCAGGACTGGCGCAGCTCGGCGGCCAGGTCGCGGGCCTTGGGCGACAGGTCGGCGTGCCGCGACAGCGGCAGCACCGCGGCCTTGACCGGCGCCAGCCGCGGGTCCAGCTTGAGCACGGTGCGCTTGTCCACGCCGCCCTTGGCGTTGGGGGCCTCGTCCTCGTGGTAGGAGTCCACCAGGAACGCCATCAGCGACCGGGTGAGACCCGCCGCGGGCTCGATGACATACGGCACGAAGCGGGTGTCATTGGCCTGGTCGTAGAACGACAGGTCCACGCCGGAATGCTCTGAGTGCGTGGACAAGTCGAAGTTGGTGCGGTTGGCGATGCCCTCCAGCTCACCCCACGGGTTGCCGGCGAAACCGAACTTGTACTCGATGTCGGTGGTGCCGTCGCTGTAGTGCGACAGCTTCTCCTTCGGGTGTTCGTAGAGCCGCAGGTTGTCGGGGTTGATGCCGAGGTCGACGTACCACTGCAGGCGCGTCTCGATCCAGTACTTGTGCCACTCCCCCGCGGTGGACGGCTCGACGAAGAACTCCATCTCCATCTGCTCGAACTCGCGGGTGCGGAAGATGAAGTTGCCCGGGGTGATCTCGTTGCGGAAGCTCTTGCCGATCTGGCCGATGCCGAACGGCGGCTTCTTGCGTGAGGTGGTGACCACGTTGGCGAAGTTGACGAAGATGCCCTGGGCGGTCTCGGGCCGCAGGTAGTGCAGGCCCTCTTCGGACTCGATGGGACCCAGGTAGGTCTTGAGCATCATGTTGAAGTCGCGGGGCTCGGTCCATTGGCCCTTGGTGCCACAGTCCGGGCAGACGATCTCGGACATGGGCACCGCATCCGGGTCGTCCAGACCCTTCTTCAGCGCGTACGCCTCCTGCATGTGGTCCTGACGGTGCCGCTTGTGGCAGTTGAGGCATTCCACCAGCGGATCGTTGAAAACGGCGACGTGGCCGGAGGCCACCCACACCTGGCGCGGCAGGATGATCGCGCTGTCGAGGCCCACGACGTCATCGCGGCTGGTGACCACCGAGCGCCACCACTGCTTCTTGATGTTCTCCTTGAGCTCGACGCCCAGCGGACCGTAATCCCAGGCGGACTTGGTGCCGCCGTAGATCTCGCCGGACTGGTAGACCAGTCCGCGACGCTTGGCCAGGTTGGCGATGGTGTCGATGACGGACGCCACGATGCTCGAGTACTCCTGAGTTGGTGGGAAGCAACCCGACCAGAGTAGTCGAGGCGTCCGGGGCGACGAACACCCGCGAGACCTTTGACATGCACGATCCTGCATGTAAGAGTGGTAGTGGAAACGATTTCCATTATGGGAGGCGCCGGCGAGATGTCCACCGCTACACATGACGAACTCGATCATCAGCACGGGAGCAGCACCTCCATCACGCTGCCGTCCCGGGAGATCCTCGACGGGGCCGGGGAGATCCTGCGCGCGCTGGCCGCCCCCGTCCGGATCGCGATCGTGCTGCAACTCAATGAGTCGCAGCGCTGCGTGCACGAGCTGGTGGACGCCCTCGGCGTGCCGCAGCCGCTGGTCAGCCAGCATCTACGGATCCTGAAGGCCGCCGGCGTGGTGGCCGGCGAGCGCGCCGGCCGAGAGGTGATGTACCGGCTGGTGGACCACCACCTGGCCCACATCGTGGTGGACGCGGTGACCCACGCCGGCGAGGGACACCGGTGACCGGCACCGAGGTGCGCACCCGCGCCACCAGACAGCGTGCCGCCATCACCGAGCTGCTGGACACCCTCGACGAGTTCAAGTCCGCTCAGGAGCTGCACGACGAGCTGCGTCGCCGCGGCGAGAACATCGGGCTGACGACGGTGTACCGCACGCTACAGGCCATGTCGGTGGCCGACCAGGTGGACACCCTGCGCACCGATACCGGCGAGTCGGTGTACCGCCGTTGCTCGACCCATCACCATCACCACCTGGTGTGCCGCGACTGCGGCGCCACGGTGGAAGTGGAAGGCCCCGAGGTGGAGACCTGGGCGGCCGCGGTGGCCGCGACCCACGGGTTCACCGATGTCAGCCACACCGTCGAGATCTTCGGCCGGTGCGGGGCCTGCGCAGTCAGCTGAGCGCGGCCCGCACGTCGGCGCCGGCGGACAGCACCATCAGGATCAGCGTCCGCAAGGCGTCATCGGCCAGACCGGCGCCGGGAAAGTTGTAGCGCAGCAACACATCTGCGGACTTCTTGGCCGCCCCGTTGCCCGCGGGGTCGGGCACTTTCTCCACCAGCGCAACGGTGCCCAACAGGGTCTTGGCCGCCTGCCGCGCCACCTTCTCCCGGGTTTTGGCGTTCAGCGGCAGATCCCAGGCCAGCGGCTGGGTCAGCGACACCATCTCCAGCCCGTCGGCGATGGTGACCACCCGCAGCGACGCCACCACCCCCGGCTGCATCACCGTCAGGGCGTCGTCGGCCTCCTCGACGGTGGCGACCTCGGCCAGCACGGTCGACAGACGCTCCAGCAGCGACGACATCAGGCCCTGCCGAACCGCCGGTTGCGCGACACGTACTCCTCGCACGCGGCCCACAGGTCGCGGCGGTCGTAGTCGGGCCACAGCTTGTCCTGGAAGACGAACTCGGCGTAGGCCGCCTGCCACAACAGGAAATTCGAGGCCCGCTGCTCACCGGAGGTCCGGATGAACAGGTCGACATCGGGGATGTCGGCGCGGTGCAGGTGCTTGGCAAACGCCGCCTCGCTGATCCGCGACGGGTTGATCTTGCCGTCGACGGCCTCCTGAGCCAGTTGGCGCGCGGCCTCCACGATCTCGGTGCGCCCGCCGTAGTTCACGCAGTAGTTGACCGTGATGACGTCGTTGTCGACGGTCATCTGCTCGGCGATGTCGAATTCCTTGATGACGCTGCTCCACATGCGCGGCCGCGAGCCGACCCAGCGCATGTTCACGCCCATGGCGTCCAGGTTCTCCCGGCGCCGGCGCACCACCTCGCGGTTGAAGCCCATCAGGAACCGCACCTCTTCGGTGCTGCGCTTCCAGTTCTCCGTGGAGAACGCGTACACCGTCAGGTGCTTGATGCCCATTTCGATGGCGCCGCAGGTGATGTCGATCAGCACCGCTTCACCCATCTTGTGGCCCTCGGTGCGGCCGAGTCCGCGCTGCTGGGCCCAGCGCCCGTTGCCGTCCATCACCACCGCGACGTGTTTGGGGACCTGGTCGGCGGGGATTCGCGGCGCCGAGGCTTTCGACGTGTGCTGCGGCGGGCGGGAGAACTTCCCGTTGGTCTTCGGCGGCAGCTCAGGGAAGACCACCGGCCACGTCGAGGTGTCCGGGAACATCGGATAGTCGTCAGGAGCCGGAGGCAGCTGGGGGTAGCTGGTCTTCTCCCGTTTCAAAGCCATGGGGGATATCCTGCCCGACCAGCAGAACCCGACTGTCAGCGAGTGTGCGATCCGGCCGGTAGGCCCGCTCGACGAGCGGCAGTGTGCGCAGTTGACGCTCCAGATGCCATTGCAGATGGGCGGCCACCAGTCCGCTGACCTGGCTGCGGTGCGCCGGCAGCGACAGCTCGGCGTGCTCCCAGTCGCCGTCGTGCAGCGCGACCATCAGATCCACCACGCCCTGCGGCGGCGTGGTGGACCCGGCGGGCCGGCAGTGCAGGCAGACACTGCCGCCGGCGGCCACGTGGAAGGCGCGGTGCGGGCCGGGAGCGGCGCAGCGGGCGCATTCGGTGAGCGCCGGCGCCCACCCGGCGATGCCCATGGCCCGCAGCAGGTAGGCGTCGAGCAGCAGCTCGCGGGAGCGGGTGCCGTCGGCCACCGCCCGCAGGGCGCCGACGGTCAGCTTCTGTAGCGGCGGCATCGGGGCGCGTTCCTCGCCGGCCAGCCGTTCGGCGGTCTCGAGGATGGCGCAGGCGGTGGTGTAGCGGCCGTAGTCGTTCACGATGTCGGTGGCGAACGCGTCGAGGGCGACCACCTGGGTCACGATGTCGAGGTTGCGGCCGGGATGCAGCTGCACGTCGATGTGGGAGAACGGCTCCAGCTTGGCGCCGAACTTGCTGCGGGTGCGACGGACCCCTTTGGCGACCGCGCGGACCAGACCGTGCTCGCGGGTGAGCAGGGTGACGATGCGGTCGGCTTCGCCGAGCTTGTGCTGGCGCAGCACTACTGCTCGATCCCGGTACAGCCGCATTCGTCCCAGTCTGCCAAAGCGGGCTGACAATCCGTGGATGCGCGCCGCGACCGGGGCGACCTCACGTAAGGTCACGTGCCATGACCGTGCTGCGTGCTGCCGTCGTCCTGCCGGTCCTGGCTGCGACGACGTTCGGGTTCGTGACGGCGCCCAGCGCCCAGGCCGACAACCGCCGCCTCAACAACAGCGTGGTCGCCAACGTCTACACCGCCCAGCACCAGGCCGGCTGCAGCACCGAGATCAAGATCAATCCGAAGCTGCGCCTGGCCGCGCAGTGGCACACCAACGACGTGCTGCACAACCGGGCGCTGAACGGCGACATCGGCTCGGACGGCACCACGGTGGCCGACCGCGCCCGCAACGCCGGGTACGCCGGCGAGGTCGCCGAGACCGTGGCGATCAACCCTGCCCTGAGCATCACCGGTGTGGAGATCCTCAACCAGTGGTGGTACCGCCCCGACTACCACGCGATCATGCACGACTGCTCCAACGTCGACATCGGCGTCTGGTCGGAGAACCTGATCGACCGCACCGTGGTGGTGGCGGTCTACGGCAAGGGTGACGGCGCCAGCCCGGTGCCCGGTCCCGGGCGCGAGTTCGGCAACGTGCCCGGCTGGACGCCCTAGAAGCCCAGCCGCCCAAGCTGTTTGGGGTCACGCTGCCAGTTCTTGGCGACCTTGACCCGGAGATCCAGGAAGACCTTGGTGCCCAGCAGCTTCTCGATCTGTGTACGGGCGGCGGTGCCGACCTCGCGCAGCCTGGCGCCCCCCTTGCCGATGACGATGCCCTTTTGGCTGTCGCGCTCGACATAGAGGATGGCGCGCACATCGATCAGATCGTCACGGTCCTCGCGCTGCTCCACCTCATCGATGACGACGGCCAGGGAGTGCGGTAGTTCATCGCGTACGCCTTCGAGGGCGGCTTCGCGGATGAGCTCGGCCATGAGCACCTCTTCGGGCTCGTCGGTGAGCTCCCCGTCGGGATAGAACGCCGGGCCCTCCTCGAGGTGCGAGACCAGCACGTCGGTCAACACGTCGACCTGCTCGCCCTTGGTCGCCGACACCGGGACGATCTCGACGGCCTTGTCCCCGAATGCTTCCTGCACGGCCATCAGCTGCGCGGCGACCTTCTCCTTGGACACCTTGTCGATCTTGGTGACGACGACGATCAGGGTGGTCCGGGGCGCCACCGCGCAGATCTGCTCGAAGATCCACCGGTCGCCGGGGCCGATGGGCTCGTCGGCGGGGATGCAGAAGCCGATGACGTCGACTTCGGAGTAGGTGTCCTTCACCAGGTCGTTGAGCCGCTGGCCCAGCAGAGTGCGCGGCCGGTGCAGTCCCGGGGTGTCGACCAGCACGATCTGGAAGTTCTCCCGGTGCACAATGCCGCGGATGGTGTGGCGGGTGGTCTGCGGCCGGTTGGACGTGATGGCGACCTTGGCGCCCACCAGCGCATTGGTCAGCGTCGACTTGCCGGTGTTGGGTCTACCGACGAAACAGACGAAGCCGGAACGGAATTCGCTCATCTGGGCGTACCCGCGCGATCGGTGACGATGACCGACGCCTCGGGTGAGAGCTCACGGACGGCAGCCACCCCCGGATCGTCGCCGGCGCCGGCCAGCAGCACGGCAGCCTCGAAGCCCGCGGCGCCGCTGGACACCGCGGCGGCCACCGCAGCCTGCAGGGCCGTGAGCTCCAGGGCCCGCAGGCGCACCGGCGCCCCGGCGTAGGTGCGGCCGTCGAGATCGCGCACCGCCGCCCCGGATCCGGCCTCGGCCCGGGCCATCGCGCCGCGGGCCAGGGTGACCAACTTGGCGTCTTCGGGGTCCAGCTCAGTCGTCATCGTGGGACTCCTCGGCGTCGGGTTCGGGCTCGGTGGGGCTGACGAGCACCGTACCGACCCGCACCCGGCCCCGATGGTCGTGGCCGCCTTCGGCCTGCAGCCGCAGCCCGTGGGACACCACCTCGGCACCGGGCAGCGGCACGCGGCCCAGCTCGAGAGCCAGCAGTCCACCTACGGTGTCGACGTCCAGGTCGTCGTCGAATTCGATGTCGTAGAGCTCGCCGAGGTCCTCGATGGGCAGCCGCGAGGACAGCCGGTAGTTGTCCTCCCCCAGCTTCTCCACGGGGGCCACCTCGTCGGTGTCGTACTCATCGGCGATCTCACCGACGATCTCTTCGAGCACGTCCTCGATGGTCACCAACCCGGCGATGGCACCGTATTCGTCGACCAACAGCGCCATGTGCTTGCGGTCGCGCTGCATCTCCCGCAGCAGTTCGTCCAGCGGCTTGGAGTCCGGGACGAACACCGCGGGCCGCATCACCTCGGAGACGCCGGTGTCGCGGCCGCCGTTGCTGGAGTAGTAGGTGCGCTCGATGAGGTCCTTGAGGTACACGACCCCCACCACGTCGTCGACGTTCTCACCGATCACCGGGATGCGGGAGTGCCCGCTGCGCACCGCCAGCGAGGTGGCCTGCCCGGCGGTCTTGTCGTTCTCGATCCACACCATCTCGGTGCGCGGCACCATCACCTCGCGGGCCGGGGTGTCGCCGAGTTCGAACACCGACTGGATCATGCGGCGCTCGTCGTCGGCCACCACCCCGCTCTGCTGCGCCATGTCGACCACCTCGCGCAGTTCGATCTCCGAGGCGAATGGGCCGTTGCGGAATCCCCGCCCCGGTGTCAGCGCGTTGCCGAGCAGGATCAACAGCCGACTGATGGGCGTCAGCAGAATCGAAATGGCTTGCAGCGGAACGGCAGCGCCGAGAGCGATGGTGTACGCGTTCTGCCTGCCGATGGTGCGTGGTCCCACACCGATGGCGACGAAGCTGACCACCACCATGATGGCGGCGGCGGCCAATAGGCCCCAGTCCAGACCCCAGAAATCCTCGAGGAACGCCACCAACAGGGCGGTGGCGGTGACCTCGCAGGCAATCCGCAACAGCACGATCAGGTTGATGTATTTGGGCCGCTCGGCGATCACCTGGTTCAGCCGGACCGCGCCAGGGCGCTCGTCGCGCACCATTTCCTCGACCCGGGCCAGCGAGACGGTGCTGATGGCGGCGTCGATGGCGGCGAACAGACCACCCAGCAAGATCAGTGTTATCGCAATCAGGAGAAGGGCTATACCGCTCACGATTCGTCGTATGCCCTCGACTTGTCGAGCAGCGTGCGGTCCCGCTCCGCCTGCATGGTGCGGTGGTACAACTGCTCCTGATCGGCGTACCAATCCTCGAGCAGTTGCCGCTGCAACGCGAACATCTCCTTCTCCTCATCGGGCTCGGCATGGTCGAAGCCCAGGAGATGCAGCACGCCGTGCACGGTCAGCAGGGCGAGTTCGTGCTCCAGGTCGTGGCCGGCCTTCTTGGCCTGATCCGCGGCGAACTGCGGGCACAGCACGATGTCGCCGAGCATCGACGGGCCGGGTTCGGTCGCATCGGGACGACCGCCGGGCTCCAGTTCGTCCATCGGGAAGCTCATCACGTCGGTCGGCCCCGGCAGGTCCATCCACCGCATATGCAGGTCCGCCATGGCGGCGGTGTCCAGCAGCACCATGGACAGTTCGGCGCCGGGGTTGACGTTCATCTTCGCGATGGTGAAGCGCGCGACGCTGATCAGTTCCTCTTCGGAGACGTCCATCCCCGATTCATTGGAGACCTCAATACTCATCAGCGCCGCCCGGACCGGCGCTGGGCCCGGTTCACCGCGGCCGGCTCTTCGGCACGCGCGTAGGCGTCGACGATCTCGGCGACCAACCGATGGCGCACCACGTCGGCGCTGGTGAGCTCGGCGATGTGGATGTCGTCGATGCCGTCCAGTGTCTCCACTGCGGTCCGCAGGCCCGACCGCGCACCACCCGGAAGATCCACCTGGGTGGTGTCGCCGGTGACCACGATCTTGGACCCGAAGCCGAGCCGGGTGAGGAACATCTTCATCTGCTCGGCGGTGGTGTTCTGCGCCTCGTCCAAGATGATGAAGGCATCATTGAGCGTCCTACCCCGCATATACGCCAGCGGAGCCACCTCGATGACGCCGGCGGCCATCAGCTTCGGGATCGCTTCCTGGTCCATCATGTCGTGCAGCGCGTCGTAGAGCGGCCGCAGATACGGATCGATCTTCTCGCTCAGCGTGCCCGGCAGGAAGCCGAGGCGCTCGCCTGCTTCCACCGCGGGGCGGGTGAGGATGATGCGGTTGACCTGCTTGGTCTTCAGTGCGTTGACCGCTTTGGCCATGGCCAGATAGGTCTTGCCGGTGCCGGCCGGCCCGATGCCGAAGACGACGGTGTTGTTGTCGATGGCGTCGACGTAGCGCTTCTGGTTCAGCGTCTTGGGCCGGATGGTCTTGCCGCGCCGGGACAGGATGTCCAGCGTCAGCACCTCGGCCGGGGAGGCGTCGTCGGACCCGGTGACCATGCCGACGCTGTGCCGGATGGCGTCCTGGGTCAGGGGCTGGCCACCGGCCACCACGGCCAGCAGCTCGGTGACCACCCGTTCGGCGAGCGCGACGTCGGCCGGCTCCCCGGACAGGGTGATGGCATTGCCGCGGACATGCAGATCCGCGACCAGGGCACGTTCGAGCGCGCGGAGATTCTCGTCGGCGGAACCGAGCAGGCCCACCACGAGGTCAGGCGGAACATTTATGCTGCTTTTCACGGTCTTTCCCGTGTCTCCAGCAGTTGTCTCGCGGGGCGTCACGTGGGGTTTTACGCCTGCTTTCTACCTACGAGCGCGGGAGGTGACCGCGCGCTGTCAGTTCGGACACCTCAGTTTACCGTCGGGCCCCGACGCATCCCAATGGATAACCGAACGCCCGCGATCAGCGCCCAGACCGTCAGCACCAGCAGCGCCGGGTAGATGAGCAGCAGATCGAGCCGGATGTTCGCGTCGGGCCCCTCGGTGACGAACAGTTCCCACGCCAGATAGGCGACCCAGAGCACTGCGGCCACCAGCACCACGCGCGATCTCGACCGCGCCCAGAGTCCCAGCAGCAGACCGGCCGGCACCAGTGCCAGCCACGGGTACGCGATGAGGATCGTGGTCCACCGCATCGTCAGGCGGGATCCCACCGCGGGGTCAGCACACCGAGAGCACCCAGCGCCACCGCAGCGGCCGTCGACGTCCGTAACACCGTGGGGCCCAACCGGACTGCCTGCGCGCCCGCGTCCATCAAAGCCGCCAGCTCGGCGTCGGTGAGCCCACCTTCGGGACCGACCACCAGCGTGATCGAATCCGTCTGTGCCACATCGACGTTCGCCAACGGCACGGTGGCCGACTCGTGCAGCGCCAACGTCACACCACCCAGGCTACCCACCACCTCGGCGGTGGAGGCCACCCCGTCGACCTCGGGGATGAAGGCCCGCCTCGATTGCCGGGCCGCCGAGCGCGCCACCGCCCGCCAGCGTCGTAAGCCCTTGTCTGCCTTCGGTCCGTCCCAGCGCGCCACGCACCGGGTCGCCTGCCACGCCACGAACGCGTCCGCGCCGGCCTCGGTGGCCAGCTCGATCGCCAGTTCCGAGCGTTCTGCTTTCGGGATGGCCTGCACCACGGTGACCGAGGGAGTGGGTGCCGGCACCAGGCGGCGCTCGACGACGGTGGCCTGCAGTGCGCGCTTCTCTACGGCGTCGACGATGCAGTCGGCCAGCACGCCGGCCCCGTCACCGAGGACGATGCGCTCCCCCACCCGGATCCGCCGCACGCTGGCGGCGTGGAAACCCTCGTCACCGTCGAGCGTGGCCGCCGATCCGGCGGCGGGAACCGCGTCGAGATAGAAGACCGGGTCCGACACCGGGGTCAGCGACCGCTGAATGTCTCACGCAGACGGCTGAAGATGCTGCCGTTCTGCCCCGCACCGGAGTGCGTCGATTTGACCTCGGCGACGTCGCGGCTGCGGTGCTTCTTCAGATCGCGCAGCAGTTCGGCATCGCGGTGGTCGAGCTTGGCGGGCACCACCACGTTGATGTGGCCGTGCAGGTCGCCACGCACACCGGAGCGCAGGTGTGGCATCCCGTGCCCGCGCAAGGTGGTGACCGCACCGGGCTGGGTGCCCGGCGGGATGGTGATCTCGGTGAGTCCGTCGAGGATCGCGTCGACGGTGACAGTGGTGCCGAGGGCGGCGTCGACCATCGGGACGTCGATGGTGAAGTGCAGGTCGTCGCCGTCGCGGACGAAGATGTCGTGCTGGTCCTCGTGCACTTCGACGTAGAGGTCACCGGAGGGGCCGCCACCGGGGCCCACCTCGCCTTGGGCCGCCAGCCGCACCCGCATGCCGTCACCCACGCCGGCGGGGATCTTCACGCTGATCTCGCGGCGGGCGCGCACGCGGCCGTCGCCACCGCAGCGGTGGCAGGGATCCGGGATGACCTCACCCACGCCGCGGCAGGTGGGGCAGGGACGAGAAGTCATCACCTGACCGAGCAGGGAGCGCTGCACGCTCTGCACCTCGCCGCGACCGCCGCAGGTGTCACACGCCACCGGAGACGAGTTGCCGTGCGTGCCCTTGCCCTTGCACAGGTCGCACAGCACCGCAGTGTCGACGGTGACTTGCTTGGTGACGCCGGTGGCGCACTCGGTCAGGTCCAGGCGCATCCGCAGCAGCGAATCCGAGCCCGGCCGCACCCGTCCCACCGGTCCGCGCGAGCTGGTACCGGCCCCGAAGAACGCCTCGAAGACGTCACCGAGCCCACCGAATCCGGAGAAGCCGTTGGCACCGCCCGCTGCGGCGTTCTCCATCGGGTCGCCGCCGAGGTCGACGATGCGCCGCTTCTCCGGGTCTGAGAGCACCTCATAGGCGACGGTGATCTCCTGGAAGCGCACCTGGGCGGCTTCGTCGGGGTTGACATCGGGGTGCAGCTCGCGCGCGAGCTTGCGATAGGCACGTTTGATCTCCGAATCACTCGCGCCCTTGCTCACGCCGAGCAGACCGTAGTAGTCACGTGCCACGCTAATTCACACTTCCTTCATCAAGCTTCGTACGCATCAGCGGGTGCCCAAGACCTCACCGATGTACAGGGCAACCGCCGCAACGCTGGAGATGGTGCCCGGGTAGTCCATCCGGGTGGGACCGAGAACCCCCATACCGCCGTAGACCGTGTCCATTGTGCCGTACGTGGTGGACACCACCGACGTGCCCGCCATCTGCTCGTGCTCGGTCTCGTGCCCGATGCGGACGGTGACCTTGCCTGCCTGCTGCTGGGCGTCCAGCAACTTCAGCACGATCACCTGCTCTTCCAGTGCCTCGAGTACCGACCGCAGAGATCCGCCGAAGTCGGCGGTGTTGCGGGTCAGGTTGGCCGTGCCACCCATCAGCAGGCGTTCTTCGGTGTGTTCCACCAGAGTCTCCAGCAGCACGGTGGCCGAGCGGCCCACCGCGTCGCCCAGCCCGCCGGATCCATCCAGCTGACTGGCCAGGTCCGCCACCGCCACCGAGGCCGCCGCGAGCTTCTTGCCGTCCAGCGCGGTACCGAGCATCTCCCGCAGCTGCCCCAGTTGGTGATCGTCGATCGGGTTGCCGAGTTCGACGATGCGCTGGTCAACGCGACCGGTGTCGGTGATCACCACCAGCAGCAGCCGGGCCGGGCCCAGTGACACCACTTCCAGATGGCGCACCGTGGAGGTGGACAGGGTGGGGTACTGCACCACGGCGACCTGGCGGGTGAGCTGGGCGAGCAGGCGGACGGCCCGGCGCAGCACATCGTCGAGATCGTGCCCGGATTCCAGGAAGGTCAGGATGGCGCGGCGTTCGGGGGCCGACATCGGTTTGACGTGGTCGAGCCGGTCGACGAACTCGCGGTAGCCCTTCTCGGTGGGGATGCGCCCGGAGCTGGTGTGCGGTTGGGTGATGAAGCCCTCGGCCTCCAGCACCGCCATGTCGTTGCGGACGGTGGCGCTCGAGACACCCAGGTTGTGACGTTCGACCAGGGTCTTGGAACCGACCGGCTCCTTGGTCGAGACGAAATCGGCCACGATGGCGCGCAACACCTCAAAGCGGCGGTCATCGGCACTGCCCATTTGTTGCACCTCCTCAGTCCTGCCATTTTACGGCGTCGGCCAGCAGCGATACCCCTTCGGCGGGGCGAACACGCGTAACGGTGGCAATCGGCGGCGAACCGACTAGCCTTTCGACATGGCCATGATGATCGGGGGGTCGCGTCGGGGGGCAGCAGTGGAGCTGACCGACCGATGATCTTCAAAGGCGTACGGGACGGCAAGCCGTATCCCGAGCACGGGCTGTCCTACCGCGACTGGTCACAGATCCCGCCCCGCCAGATCCGACTCGACGAGCTGGTCACCACCACCACCGTGCTCGCGCTGGACCGGTTGCTGTCGGAGGATTCCACGTTCTACGGCGACCTCTTCCCCCACGCGGTGAGATGGAAGGGCATCGTCTATCTGGAGGACGGCCTGCACCGCGCCGTGCGCGCCGCCCTGCGCAACCGCACCGTGCTGCATGCCCGGGTGTTCGACATGGACCAGCCGGCCCCCGCCATCTGAGCGGTCCGATTGCCAGAGTTGCTGGCGCGCAGAGCCTTTGCCTACGCGCCGGCGGGTGGCCCGCCGCAGTCAGCACATACTGTCGAACTCGGGTGCCGTCAGTGGCATAGTCATGAACACGGGGATTGCAGGCCAAGGGCATGTTGATGGAGCGGTTCGACATCGACGCCGTGGCAGCCTTCGATCTGTTGCCCGGCTGTCGCAGCAGACCAACTCCAAGCTCTCGGCGGTGGCCGAGCAACTGGTCAACCTCGAACATCCGCGCGCCGAAGGCAGTTGAGCGCGGTCAGCGGATCCGCGCGTTGGTCGGGTCGTAGAGCGGCTTGAGTGACACCGTGATCGGGAACAGCGTTCCGCCGACATTCACCTGATACCTGCCGTCGGCGATCCAGCCGGCGTCGATCACGGCGCCCCCGGCGCGCAGGTAGGCCAGTCCGACGCAGCCGCCGGTGGTCTCACCCCAGGCAGCGGAGGTGACCTGCCCCGCCACGGCCCCGTCGCGCACGATCAGCTCACCACCCCAGAGCATGGCCTCCGGATCATCGACCCGGAAGCTGACGCACTTCTTGCGTGGGCCTTCGGCTTTGGCCTTCTCCACCGCGTCACGGCCCAGGAAGTCGATGTCGGTCTTGAGCTTGCAGGCGAACAGCAGCCCGGCTTCGACGGGGTTCTCGCTGGGGGTGAGCTCCCGGCCGAAGGCGCGGTACCCCTTCTCCAGCCGCAGCGAGTCGATGGCGTAGTAGCCGCCCCGGTGGATCCCGAACCGCTCCCCCGCCGCCAGCAGATCCTCGTAGACCCCTACGGCGAACTCGGCGGGAACGTAGATTTCCCAGCCCAATTCACCCACGTAGGTGATACGGGTGGCGCGTACGGTCGCGTAACCCAGTCCGATCTCGCGGCTGGTGCCGAAACCGAAGGCCGCATCGGAGAGGTCGGCATCGGTCAGCGTGGCCAGCACTTCCCGCGAGTGCGGCCCCATCACGCCGAACACCGCATAGGCCGAGGTGACGTCCACGACGGTGGCGGTGAGGCCGTCCGGGATGTTCGTGCGGATGTGGTCCTTGTCCCGCTCGGTCGTGGCCGCGCTGGAGACGATCAGGAATTCCGTTGCGCCGGTACGGGTGACGGTGACATCCGACTCGTAGGTACCACGGGCGTTGAGCATGCCCGTGTAGACCGCACGGCCGATCTCGACACCGACGTCGGCGGTGCACAGCCACTGCAGCGCGGCCTCGGCATCCGGACCCACCACCAGGTACTTCGAGAACGACGTCTGGTCGAACACCGTCACGCCGGTGCGCGTGGAAGTCTGCTCGGCGGCTGACCACGCCAGCCAGTTCGGCTTACCCCAGGTGTATTCGATCACCGGGTCGGTGCCGGCCGGGGCGAAGAAGTTGGCCCGTTCCCAGCCCATCCGGCTGCCGAAGTTCGCACCGGCCTGCACCAACAGGTGGTGCACCGGCGAGCGGCGGAACGGCCGCGCCGTCGTCATCTCGCGATTGGGCCAGGGCACCTCGTAGTGCAGTCCCAGGACCTCGGCCACCCTGTCGTGCAGCCACCGGTTGTTGCCGTTGAACGCTGCGAACCGGCGAATGTCGACGCCGGTCATGTCGCCGGTGGGAGCGCCGTTCACGATCCACTCCGCCAACGCCTTCCCGGCGCCCCCGGAGGTCGCGATGCCGACGGAGTTGAATCCGGCGCCGACGAAGAAGTTGGCGCATTCGGGGGCTTCGCCCAGAATGAACTGATTGTCCGGGGTGAAGCTCTCCGGGCCGTTGTAGAACTTCTTGATCCCGGTGACCTCGAGAGCCGGGATGCGGAGCAGGGCATTGTCCATCAGGATCTCGAAGTGGTCCCAATCCTCGTCCAGCAGCTGGAATTCGAACGGGTAGGGGATCTTGTCGGGCGAGACCCAGGGCTTGGCCTCGGGTTCGAACCCTCCGATGACCAGCCCGCCGACCTCCTCCTTGAAGTAGGTGTAGCCGTCGGGGTCGCGCAGGATCGGCAGATCGGGATGCACACCGGCAATGTCTTCGCTCACCACATAGAAGTGTTCGGCCGAATGCAGCGGTACGTTGACCCCGGCCATGGCTCCCACCTGCTTGGCCCACTGCCCGGCACAGTTCACCACGATCTCGGCCTCGATGTCCCCGGCGTCAGTCCGCACCCCGGTCACCCGTGCGTCATGGGTGAGAACGTCGAGCACCCGGGTCTTCTCGAACACCTGCGCACCCCGCATCCGGGCGCCCTTGGCCAGCGACATCGTCAGGTCGGTGGGATTGGCCTTGCCGTCCCCCGGCAACCAGATGGCGCCCACCAGATCGTCGACCCGCATCACCGGGTAGTGCTCGAGCGCCTGCTCCGGGGTCAGCAATTCACATTCCATGCCGTAGGCCGCGGCGTTGGCGACGGTGCGGCGCAGCTGGATCATCCGGTCTTCTGTGCGCGCGACGGTGACGCCGCCGCACTGCTTGTATCCGGCCGACAGACCGGTCTCGGACTCCAGCTCGGCGTAGAGCTGGGTCGAGTACTGCACGATGCGGGTGGCGCTCTCCGAGGCGCGCAGCTGCCCCACCAGACCGGCGGCGTGCCAGGTGGTGCCCGACGACAGCTGACCCTGTTCCAGCAGAACGACGTCGGTGTAACCGAGTTTGGTGAGGTGGTAGGCGACGCTGGTGCCGATGACGCCGCCGCCGATGATGACGACGTGAGTGCGGCTGGGCAGGGTCTTGGACATGGTTTCCTGTTCAGTCGGTTCTGGTGACGTCGGCGAGGAGCCGGGCGAAGTCCGGTCCGTTGAACTCGGCGATGGCGGCGTCGTAACGCTCCATCGCCCATTCCCAGAAATCGTATTCGATGGGGCACGAGGCATTTTGGATGCAGCCCCACAGGGTCCAGCCGTACTTCGCCACGATGCCCTGCAGCCGCGCTCGGGCGATCTTGTTGCGCAGTCGGGTTCCGTAGTACGCGGTGACCAGTTCGTCGAGCTGGTCCAGCGTGAGCCCGCACTCACTCCAGATGTTGCCCAATTCGAAGCAGGGATCGTTGTTGCCGGAGTACTCGTAGTCGATCAGCCAGATCTTGTCGCCGTCCTCGACGAAGTTGGCGGCCAGCAGATCGTTGTTGCAGGGCACGGTGGTCTGATCGCCCACCCGTAGTGCGGCCTCGATGTCGGCGAACTTGTCGGCGTACTTCAGGTAATCCGCAGGCATCGGGAAGCCGTTGTCCCGCACGGTCTTCAGGTATCCCGGCTGTCGTTCGAACATGTCGAAACGGCCGTGGAACCGGGGCCCGGCATGCAGGATCCGACAGCTGACCGCGGCTTTGGCGATCACGCCGGGACGTTGGAAGTCTGCGTTGGAGAGCGTCTTTCCGTCCACGAACCCCAGGAGCAGGACCCCGATCTCGGGTCGGTAGTCGATCACGGGCGCACCGACGCCCGAGCGCTCGGCGGCGCGGGTGTTGTAGTGCTCCTGATCCCGGTCGATCTCCAGGAAGTTGGTGCTGGTGTCCGTGCAGCGGGCGACGAACCGCCCGGCGGCGGTGGTGACCTTGAAATTGCGGTTGGTCAACCCTCCGGAGAGTTCCACCACCTCGCGTGGTCCCGCCAGCGCCGGGAGCTGATCGAGCAGCGCGGTGACCTCAGCTTCGGTGGACAGAAACGACATACGCACTTCCTCGCGGCCGGCGGACGGTCCGCACCACTGTATCGCCGACACAAATCAAAGGTCTAGACATTCACGTAACAGTCGTGTCAAAGCCTGACCCGGGCACCGGCCGGGTCGTAGAGCGGACCGTTGAGCATGGCCGCCGGGTACCGGACGTTCATCACCTCCACCTCGAACTCGCCCGCGTTGACGCCCGTCGGCAGGTACGCCGAGAACGACGTGGTGCCGATGGTGTGGCCGTAACCGGCACTGCGCACACTCGCCCGGGTGTCGGTCGGGATGTGCACCAGCATCTCGCCGCCGTGCATCACCACGTCGGCATCGGTGCGGAACCAGTGCAACTGCTGCCGGGGACCGGTGGCAGCGATGGCCCGCAGAGCCGGCCCTGCCAGCAGCGCCGGCTTGTCGATCTTGACCCGGGCCGCCAGCCCGACCTCGAAGGGATTGTTGTCCGCCCGCAGATCCGCGGCCCAGGCCAGGTACTGCTTCTCCAGCCGCAGGCTCTCCACCGCACGGTACCCGACGTCCCGAAGTCCGTGCCGGGCACCGGCTTCCATTAGTTTGTCGTACACGTCGAGGACGTATTCACTGGCGATGTGCAGCTCCCAGCCCAGTTCGCCCACGTAGGTGGTACGCAGTGCCAGCACCGGCGCCCACCCGACATCGGTCCTGCGCGCCGTCATGTACGCGCCGGTGAAGCTGTCGGTGGACACGGCCGTGAGCAGCTCGCGCGACTTCGGTCCGCAGACGTTGAGCACGCCGTAGGCGGAGGTGACGTCGATGATCACCACCGACCCGTCGGTGGGCGCGTTCTGGAGCAGGAAGGTGACATCGTGGCGGCCGAATCCGCTGCCGGTGACCAGATAGAACAGGTCCGGGGCCAGCCGGGTGATGGTCACGTCGGCCTCGATACCACCGCGCACGTTGAGCAGCTGCGTGTAGACCACTTTGCCGACGGCGGTGTCCATGTCGGCACCGGCCACCCGCTGCAGCAGGGCCAGCGCACCGGCCCCCCTGACCTCGAATTTCGAGAAGGAGCTCTGGTCGACGATACCGACGCCGGTACGCACCGCGTGATGTTCGGCGGCGATGTACTCCCAGGCATTGCTGCGGCCGAAGGTGGGGACCTCCTCGGTGCCGGTGTTGTCGGGGTCGAACCAGTTGGCTCGCTCGTAGCCGAACTTGGCGCCGAACACCGCGCCCCGTTGGTGCAGCCGGTCGTAGATCGCGCTACGTCGTTGTCCGCGTGGCGGGTTGGCGGCCCGGTTGGGGAAGGCGATCGAGTAGTAGTGCCCGTAGGCCTGCACCGAGGCCAGGTCCAGCACGGTCGGCACATTCTGCGGCCCCCCGAAGCGCCGCACGTCGAAGTGCCACAGATCCAGGCCGGGATCACCGTCGACGATCCAGTTCGCCATCGCGTCACCCGCACCGCCGGCGGCGGCGATGCCCGCGGAGAACCCGCAGCACTGGAAGAAGTTGTCGAGGTCCTCGGTGAGGCCCATCAGCGGCTCGGCGTCGGGCGAGAATGGGATGGGGCCATTGACCCAGGTGCGAATTCCCATGTCGCCGAACGCAGGCAGCCGGTTGGCGGCACCCTCGGCGATGCCTTCGAAGCGGTCGTGATCCGGCGTGAACAGCTCCGGCCCGAGGTCGCGCGGGATGGTGCGCCAACACGCCCGGGTGCCCTCTTCCCAGCCGCCCACCACCAGGGCGCCGGCCTCGGGCTTGAGGTAGAAGCGGGCGTCGGGGTCCCGGAAGGTGGGCAGGTCGGCCGGCAGATCGCCGAACTTCTCGGTCACCACGTACTGGTGCTCGACGGCGTTGACGGCGACGTCCACACCGGCCAGCCGGGCCGTCTCCGCGCCCCACATGCCGGTGGCGTTGACCACCACGTCGCACTCGATGCGCCCCTGGTCGGTGAGCAGTGCGGTGACGCGCCGGCCGGTGCGCTCGACTCCGGTGACCCGGCACTGCTGGACGATTCGCACCCCGGCCGCGCGGGCGCCGGCGGCGAAGGAGAAGGTGAGCTGGCTGGGGTCGACGTACCCGTCGGTGGGGGTCCAGGTGGCGCCGTGGACGCCATCGGTGTTGAGCAGCGGGAAGATTCGCTTCGCCTCCGCAGGATCCACCAGGTGGATGTCGAAGCCGTAGCTCTTGCCCTGGGTGTAGACCCGCTGCAGTTCTTCCCAGCGTTGCGGACTGGAGGCCACCCGGAGCCCGCCGACCCCGTGCCAGCCGGTGGCGTATCCGGTGGCGGATTCCAGCGTCTGATAGGTCTGCACGCTTTTCTGCATCAGCTGGGTGAGGCTGGAACTACTGCGCAGCTGGCCCACCAGACCCGCGGCATGCCAGGTGCTGCCCTCGGTCAGGGACCGCCGCTCCACCACGGTGACGTCGGTCTTGCCGCGCTGGGCCAGGTGATAGGCGACGCTGACGCCCACGACCCCGCCACCGATGATCACGATCTCACTGCGGCCGGGAAGGCCCATTGTCGTCCACTTTCACGCCGAGGTGTGTTGTGACCTGATGTTAAAAGACTAGACCATTGACCGCAGGGTGAGCAGATGGTTGGCTCGCCGGTGTGGACGTCGTCGAGCACTGGGCACAGACCGCCTCACCCGCGGTGATCTTCGATTTCAACGGCACGCTCTCCGATGACGAACCGATCCTGTTCGACATCTTCAGCGAGCTCTTCCGCACCCACCTCGGCTGGACCATGACCGCACAGGACTACCGCACCGAGCTGCTCGGGAAGTCCGACCGCGAGATCATCGCCCACGCCCATGCGCGGCACGGCCGCCCCGACGCACCCAGCGTCGACGAACTGCTGACGTTGCGTCATGGCCGTTACAAAGACCGGGTGGCCGACCACAACCCGATCACCGAACCCGCGGTGGCGCTGGTCGAACTGCTTGTCTCCGAAGATATTCCGGTGGCGATCGTGACCGGCGCCCAACGTGACGACGTGCTGGCGGTGCTGGAACACAGTCCGGTGGGCCCGTGGATTCCCATCCTGATCGCCGAGGAGGACGTGGCCCAGGGCAAGCCCCACCCCGAGGGTTATCTGACGGCGGCGAGGCTGCTGCAACGCGACCCGGGCGACATCCTGGTGTTCGAGGATTCCGTACCCGGGGTGCTGGCCGCCCGCGCCGCCGGGATGCCTTGTATTGCCGTGAGCAGCGACCCGAGCCCGCAACTACGCGAAATCGCCCCCACCGTCGTCCCCGCGCTGTCCCCCGACCTGGTGGCGCAGGCCCTGGCGCGGCGGGCCGGGCGTCACGACGCCGGATAGGTGTCGACGCGGCCCTGGCTGTCGCTGTCCACCCGCGACTTGATCCGGATGCGGCTGCGGTCGGAGCGGTGGTGGTCGCGGGAAAACTCCACGGGTACACCGCTTTCGGTGTACGACGTCCTGGTGATCAGCAGCAGCGGGAAGCCCGGGTCGACCTGCAGGATCTCGGCCTCCTGATCACCTGCCACGGTGGCCTCGATGTGCTCGTCGGCGGTGAACGGCGCGGCGCCGTACTCGCGCATGACGGCATAGAGCGATCCGGTGAGCGTCGCGGTGAGCAGACCCGGGAAGATCTCCGCGGGAAAGTAGGTCTCCTCCAGCACGATCGGCTCGCCGTTGGCCAACCGGGCGCGCAGCACCTCGTGCACCTGCTGCCCGCGCTTGAGTTCGAGCCGGTGGCGAACGTCGCCGTCGGCACGTCGGGTGGTGGCGCGCAGCACCTGCGCGCCGGCCTCGACGTGGATCCGGCGCATCTGCTCGGTGAATCCGGGCAGACCCGCATGGTCGAACTCGAAGCGCGGGGTGGCCACGAAGTTGCCCCCGAACCGGCCGCGCCTACGGTCGATCAAGCCCTTGGCCTCGATGGCACTGAGCGCTTGGCGCAGCGTCATTCGGCTGACACCCAGCGCCTGGGCGATCTCGATCTCCGACGGCAGCTTGTCCCCCGGCTCGAGGGCGCGCGAGACGATCAGGCGCTCCAACCAGTGCCCTATCCGGGTGTGCGCAGGCAGCTCACCGGCACCGGTCAGGTCCGGGCGGACCGCCAGCACCGGATCGGCCATGCTCAACGCTCGCACGGGGGCAGTCTAAGGCGCGGGCCCACCGAGGTGGTCACACCACCGCTGGGGTGCCCCCTACAGCTGCATCGTGTCTACGGAATCCGCATATTGATGCGTTTCAGTCGACGGATATCGCGGCCGCTCCAGCTGCACTTTTGGCTTTACACCTGCGTCAACCTGAGCTTTTTAAGGGTTTACGCGAAGGTGTGTACCCGGTGCGGAATCCGCAGTAAATTTGACCGCAGGTTGATGGTCCAGCCTTGTGTTCAGGTACTGTGGCGACGCGGTTTGTCGCCGTTTCCACACGAACCGCTCGTACGCGTGCGGCTCGCCAGTTTCTTCACAACAGGTAGGGGGCTTCATGCCCGGTTCCGGCACCACCCGGTTGTACCGTCCGGATCCCACGTCAGCAGAAGCCGCCAAGCAGTGCGGTGCAGCCGTTTTCGCCGTTCACCGTCGCAACCCGTTGCGCACCGAGATCACCGTCACCGGTGATATCGACGCTGCCAACGGCCGCGCCCTGGGGCACTATGTCGAACGGCACACCGGCACGAACACGCAGCTGCTGCTGGACCTGCGCGCCGTCGATTTCTTCGGCAGTCAAGGCTTCACCGCGCTCTTCTACATCAGCGTGCACTGCTCGCGCAGCGACGTCGACTGGATCCTGCTGGGCAGCCCCCCGGTGCGGCGCCTGCTGTCGATCTGCGATCCCGAGGGTGAACTCCCACTGGCCGCCGACTTCGAGACTGCCATCGCACGCCTCAACCAGCAGGCCCGCCGACGGCTGCGGGCGGCCTTCGCGGGCTGATTCACGCCAGGAAGCGCCGGACGTACGCACCGAACTCCGCGCGCAGCCGGTCCTCGGAGAGCCCGAACTGGGCCGCCGAGGTCTCGACGCGGCCCAGCCGCCCCCGCCGGTGACCCTCCAGATACTCCTCCACCGACCGCATCTGCCCCTCGGTGAGCTCCTCCCCGGCGACCTCGACGACGCGGCGCAACCAGCCGGTCTCGTCGGCGAGGAAGTCGTCGAAAGTGATGTCGATCGAGCGGTCAGCTGCGATGCTCGCCCGGTCCCGAACGAGTGCGTCGAGCATCAACCTCAGGCGTGCCACCCAGTACGCGGCGATCTCGTCCACCGCCACCGGTGCGCGGTGCATCCGCGCCGAATAGGCGATCATCGCGATCATCGAGACCGCGACGGGCACCGGGTCACGGTGGGTGACCACCACCGTCAGCCCGGGGAACACCCGGTTGAGGACGGGCAGCTGTTCGAGGTGCTGAGGGGACTTCAGCAGCCAGCGCCGGCCTCCGCGCAGGAACTGCAGCACCTTCAGTTGGGTGGCCAGGTATTCGTAGGCCGAGGTCTGGTCGTGCTGGAGGTAGTAGTCGCGCCAGCGGGGCACGTGCCCGAGCGTCTCGAAGAGCATGGTGGAGAAATCGTTGGCGAGCAGCTGGATCTCTTCATGCGCGTGATCGAACGTCATCTCGTGCATCAGCGGGAAGTGCGGCATCAGCAGATCCACCACCGCCGTGGTGGCACGCATCCGGGCCTGCCGCGGATCGGGCGACAGCCCGGCTTCCGCTGCTGCCAGCACCGGCTCGTTGCTCTCCCAGTACGGCAGTGTCCGGAATGCTCCCGAGGCTGCCAGCAGGTTGTGCAGATGGGTTGTGCCCGAGCGCGGCAGGCCCGCGATCACCACCGGCGGCGCCAGGGTGATGTCGTGGATCTCCGGATGCCGCGCCAGCAGATCGGTCAGCAACAGCCGGTTCTTCAGCCACTGCACGATCTGGGTGTGGAAGTTCACGATGCCCGCGTCGTCCAGGCCGTCGATCTCACGGATAGCAGCCAGGAACACCGTCAGCCGTTCCCGGTAGCCCTCGGCGCCGAAGTCCGTCAGACCCGTCTCAGCCACCGCCCTGGCATGCAGCCGGTCGGCGTCCAGCGGGCATTCGGGCGCCAGCGCGGCCATCGCGTCCCGGATGGCCCGGGCGTCCGGCCCCCACACGGGGCGGGCCAGGTCGTCGAGACGAATCGGCGCCGGAGTGACGTCTGCCATGCCCAATTACGTTACAGTCCGACACGTAATCGGTGAGCGTTATCGCGGAAGGATTCCCGACATGACATCCGAGCACCAGTCCACCGCCGCGTGGCGCGACCTCGTGACCACACTCGGCGAGTTGGACCGCTCCTTCCTCACCGGTGACCGCGCGGTCTCCGATGACCGGCACATCGCCGACGGCTACCGGATGCTGGCCACCACCCTGGGCGTCGCCTTCGACACCTACCTGTTCGCCGATCCGAGCCGGCCGGCCTTCGCCGAGATCAACACCCCGTACCGGCGCGACCGGCGGTGGGGCGGCGACAACACCGACGCCTACTACCTGATGTGCCCGGTGGACGAGCAACGCAGGTACCGCATCACCGGCAATGCCGGTGACAGCGTGTACTTCTCACTGACTGCGTACAACGAACCGGCACCGGGGTCCTGGTCGGACCGCATCGTCGGAGCCTGGCGCGACGACGACCTGGACACCAACCCCAACGGAGACTTCACCCTCGAGATCGGCCCCCTGCCCGGGGCTGCGGTGCTGGTGACCCGCGACTACCAGGCCGACCCCGACACCGGGCGTCCGGTGACCTGGCACATCGAGGCCCTGGACGAGCCTGATCCCATCCGCCACGGTGATGTCGAGACCGCGGCCCGGCTGCGGGCGGCCACCGCGTGGATGCGCACCATGTTCGCGATCATGCCGCTGGCGGTCGGAGCCCGGGTGGACGATCAGCATGCCCTCGGTCATCAGGTCAACAACGCTGCCAACGCCTTTGCCGAGCCCTACCAGGTGTTGGACGCCAACTTCGGCTGGTCGGCACGCGACGCCTGCTACTCCTACGGCAGCTTCGTACTCGAGGACGGCGAGGCGTTGGTGATCACCCACCGGCCGCCGACGTGCCGGTTCTGGAACCTGGTGGTGTGGAACCAGTTCATGGCCACCCACAACGCCGGCGACGCGCGTAGCTCGGTGAATTGCCATGGCGCCGTCCCCAACTCAGACGGCACCGTCACCATCGTGGTGTCCCGCGGTATGACGGCGCACCCGAACTCGGTCACCACACTGGACTACCCCCGCGGCAACCTGGCATTCCGGTGGTTCCTGGTGGACGCGGTGCCGCAGCGCCCGGTGGTGGAGTTGGTTCCGGTCTCTGAGGCGCCTACCCAGGTGAGCTAGCCGCGGTGAAGCGTCACACCTGCTGCGCCACGCTGGTATGGCGTCACAACATTACGGCGTGGCTGCCGGACCTCGCCGAGGCCTTGGCATAGCGGGCGCGGTTGAGATCGACACCAGACGAGGATCTCGCGCGTTTCTGTTGTCTGATGTCATTCTCGATGATCGCCGAACACCCTGTGCCACTTGAGTATCTGCCGTCACATCACGGCGACAGCTGACGTTCCCATGCCTTGAAACTCGATCGCGAGGCGATGCTGCTTCACCACCCGGCAGTGGCGGCGATCAGGCCGACCACGTCCTGCGGAGTGTGCTCGCTGCCGATGACCCGCTCGTCGCACTCCGGCAGCGCGTCGTCGCCGCGCCACCACCGCCGAAGCTCCGGTTCACCGAAGTCGGTGCCGTCTTTGGTCCGATGACGACGAACGGTTTCGTCAAAGGACAGGTCGAAGCGGAAGAAGTGGGTGTGACCGCGGTGCTCAGCAGCCAGCGCGGCCAGCATCGGCGCGTAGATGTCACTGCGCAGGATTCCCTCGACGACCACACTGAACCCGCGGTCGAGCGCAAAGCGGGCTGTCTGGGCGATGAGGTCCACCGCGGGGCTGCCGAGGCCGTCGCTGACACCCAGCACCTCGCGCCGCAGTACATCCTGGCTGACCACCACCAGCCCGAAACGGTCCTGCAGCAGCCGGGCCACCGTCGTCTTTCCGGAACCGCTGTTGCCGCGCAGGACCACCAACGTTGCCGGCATCGACTCAGCCGCTACGAGCTCAGCGACTTCCGCAGGCTCAGCGGCCGGATGTCGGTCCAGTTCCGCTCCACGTAGTCCAGGCACTCGCTGCGGCCGGCGGCGCCGAACACCACGGTCCACCCCGCCGGCACGGCGGCGAACTCCGGCCACAGGCTGTGCTGCTCCTCGTCGTTGATCAGCACGTAGAAGGCGCCGGCTTCGTCATCGAATGGGTTGCTGCTCATCGGTTCTCCTCGTTGACGGGTAGGAATCGGCGCTCAGGTCTGCGCCCAGTATCCGATCGGACAGCAGGCCGAGGCAACTCAGATTCGGGAAGCCCGGACCCTGGGTGATGCCGGACAGGTTGGGCAGGAACAACTTCGGCTCCACATCGGCGACGGCAAGGTCATGGCCGATGGCTTCCTGCAACCGGTCCCCGGTCAGCGGGCCGCCCAACCCGAGCTCCAACAGATCCAGGGCGTCTTGACTGAACAGCTCGGTGAACCACAGCGCATCAGCACCCGAACCGTCGACCACCAGGTCGAAACCGTGCACGGTCTCGATGTGCTCACCGCCGCGATTCGTCGAGAGGGTGAGCCGGATCTGACCGTCCCGGCCGACGGCATGGGCCACCCTGCCCCGCAGGTGACGGATGCGGTCATCGGCCAGCAAGGCGTCCTGTACGCGGGCCGAGAAGACGCCGCGGTCGGTGCGGGCCATGGCATCGCGTCGTTCGGCGACGGTGAGTTGGGTCCACCCGGTGGGATCGGAGAACAGCGCGTTCTCGAAGTAGCCCTCACCTCGGGTGAACAGCGTGACCTGCGGCGAGATCACGGTTATGGACGAAACACGGTGCCGGAAGAGCTCATTGAGCATCGAGGCCGCCGTCTCACCGCCCCCGATCACGGCTACCCGTTCGGCGTTGATCCGATCGTGCTCGGCCACCCGGTGCCAGAACTGAGCGATGGACAGCACCCGCGGATTCCCGGGCAGGAGCGAGCGTTCTGCCTGGCCGGGGCCGGTCACCATCACCGCATCGGCGTGCACCGTGGTCTCCCGGGTGTGCAGTGCCCAGCGCCTGCCGGCGGGGCTGTCCTGCACGGCGAGGCTCTCCACCTGCCCGTGCACCACCGTCATCCCCACGGCATCGGCCACCCACTGCAGGTACTGCGCCCAGCGGCGGTGCGGCGGGGCCGGCCTGCCCCGATCGATCCACTCGGCGAACTGCCCGGTGCTGATCAGGTAGGACTGCCAGCTGTGCCGGGTCATCCGCTCGTCCAGTTCGGCATTGCGACCGGGGGCCACCGCCGAGCGGTACGGAAAGCCGATGTCCTTCTCCGGACTGGTACCCAGCCGGTGCTCGCCATCGGTCCAGCCCCCACTGGCCTGCCAGTTGGCCGCGACCGCGGTGCGTTCGACGGCCACCACCTCCGGTGCGGAAATGCCCATGTCGCGCAGCGCGGCGGCCTTGGCCGCGACGGCCACCGCCTTGGCGCCGGCACCGATGATCGCGAGTGTGCTGCTCACAGTGCCCCTTTCAGTGTTGTGATGGCCCCCCGCCAGAGCGCGGACAGGTGGTCGATGTCGTCCTGAGTGGACAACAGTTCGCTCCAGCGCCAGCTGGTCAGCAGTTGCGGGCCGTTGTCGGTCGGCGTCACCACGGCGATGACGTCGAAGGTATAGCGCAGGCCGAGATGGGGCTCCGAGGAGATCGGCAGCTGCTGGTTGAGCACCGGATCAGTGACCAGCGACCACGGCGCGCCCTGTACACCGGCCCCGTCGGACCCCAAGTCGAAGCGGCCCATGTAGTTGAACTCGATCTGCGGCTGCGGTGCGGCCAGCAGCTCGGGATCACGACCGCGGTAACGCAACAGTCCGTAATCCAGCCCCCGATTGGGCACGGCCGCAATCTGATCGGTGACCGACCGCACCAGCGCGCGGGCCAGGGCCGGCTCGCGGCCGGCCAGGTCGACGTCCACCGGGCAGTCCGAAGCGCCAAACCGCACCGGATACACCGACGTGAACCAGCCGAGCGTGGCGGAGGTGTCGACGCCGTCGCCCACCAGGGTGTCCTCGCGCCCGTGGCCCTCGACCGCCACCAGTGCGCCACCGCGGGCATCCTCACCGCGTGCGATCCGCCACGACGCCACCGTCACGGTGAGCGCAGCCAGGAGGAAGTCCCGCATCTCCACCCCGGCCGCGTCGAGGGCCTCCAGCAGGGACTGCGTCTGCGTGGCGTCGACGACGATGTTCTGCTGACGCAGCGATGCCCAGGTATCAGTGGCCGGGTCCGGGAGCCGCCGACCGAGCAGCGGATCTGCACCGCTGAGCACCTTCTGCCAGTACGGCCGCTGCTCGGTCACCTCGGCGGAGGCGCTGCGCTCGGCGAGCAGACGACCGAACTCCCGATAGGTGGTGTACTCGGCCTCCTGCAACGGGGTTCGGCCCGCCGCCAGCTCGTCGGCGATGTGCGCAAGGTCGGCCAGGACGGCGTACCACGACACCACGTCGGTGGCCAGGTGGTGCACGCACGCCAATAGGACCGGCCGTGGGCCGCCGAAGCGCACCAGCGCAAGCATGGCCCCGGTGGTCGGATCGATGCGCTCGAGCGCAGCAACGGCTTCGACGCCCAGCAGCGCCTCGGCCGGGCCGTTCACCACACGCAGGATGTCGCGGGCGGGCACGGCGCCCGGCGGTCTGGTCACCAGCACCGATCCGGACAGCACCGAGCGCAGCATGTCGTGGCGGTCCAGTAGCGCCTGCACCACCGCCTCGAGGCGGGCATCGGTGATGTTGGACGGCAACGCGATCAGCAGGTTCTGGGTGAAGCGGCGGAAGCCGCCGGTCTCCAGCATCCAGTCCACGATCGGGGCCGGTGCCACCTCGCCGAACCGCTCTGGCTCGACGGCTGCCGGTGCCACCGCGTGGCGGCCCTCGTCGATGGCGGCGGCGAGCTCGCGGATATTGGCGCACTCGAGCATCAGACGCGCCCGCAACACCACGCCACGCCGGCGGGCCGCCTGCACGAACGACAGTGCCGCGATGCTGTCCAGACCCAGGTCCAGGAAGTCGGTGGTGACGTCCACCCGGGCGGAGTCCAGCACCTCGCACAGCAGCGCGGCGAGCACCGATTCGGTTTCGGTGTCAGGCTCGTCGGCGGTGTCCTCGTTGGGATCAACTGTCGGTAGGGCGGATTCGTCGATCTTGCCGTTGCTGTTCAGGGGCAGTGCATCGACGGCGATGATGTGCTGCGGCACCATGTACCGGGGCAGGCGACGCAGCAGCAGGGCGCGCACGTCAGCGATGTCGTCACGACCGGCCACCACGTAGGCACTCAGCCGGTGCCCGCCGCCGTGTCGGCGCACCAAGACATGTGCCGCGCGAACGCTGTTGTGCTGCAACAGCGCCGCGACGATCTCGCCCGGTTCGACTCGGAACCCGCGGATCTTGACCTGATCATCGGAGCGGCCCAGGAACTGCAGCCCGCCGTCTGTACCCCGGCGCACGACGTCGCCGGTGCGGTACATCCGGCGGCCGGGCAGAACCGGATCGGCGACGAACCGGGCGGCGGTCTCCCCTGCCCGCCCGAGATACCCGCGGGTCAACTGGTCACCGGACAGGTACAGCTCGCCGGCCACCCCGTCCGGAACCGGACGCAACCAGGAGTCCAGGATGTGGGCGACGGTGGGCGCGGTGGGCCGGCCGATTGCCGGCGAGCGATGGTGATCGACGGCCGCCACCACGGCTTCCACCGTGGTCTCGGTGGGGCCGTAACAGTTGAAGGCTGCCATCCCGGTGCGGGCGCATTCAGCGGAGATCCGGGCCCAGTCGGTGACGCCGACGGCCTCCCCGCCCAGCGCCAGCACGGCCAGTGGGACATCGGAGAGCAGCCCAAAACCCCTCAGCTGCCCGAACATCGAGGGGGTGGTGTCGATCATGTCCAGACCGAAGCGCCGGATGACGCCCACCAGCGCTTCGGCGTCACGTTGGGCGGCGTCGTCGACGATGTGCACGCTGTGCCCGTCCAGCAGGGCGGCCAGGGGTTGCCAGGCCGCGTCGAAGGTGAACGACCAGGCATGCGCGACGCGCACGGGACGGCCCAGCCGGGTTGCCGCGGGCGCCAGGACGTGCCGTGCGTGGTCGGCGGCGTAGGCCCGGACCGCGCGGTGGGTGCCTATCACGCCTTTCGGGCGTCCGGTGGTGCCGGAGGTGAACACGACGTAGCAGGCCTGGTCGGGCGCAACGGCGGCCGGGCGGAACTGCGTGGGGTCCGTGTCGATGACATCCGGATAGGCGGCGGCGTCGAGCACCACCGAGGTCCCGGTCTGGGTGAGGATGTCGTCGATGCGGTCGGCGGGCATGCCGGGGTCCAACGGCACGATGACACCGCCGGCTTTCAGGACGCCGAACATGGCGACGACGTACTCCGGTCCGCGGGGCAGGGTGATCGCGACCGGCGTCTCGGCCGACACCCCCCGCAGCACCAGCCCGGCCGCCACCCGGTTGGCAGCGTCGTCCAGCTCGGCATAGGTGAGCGAGCCAGAGGACCAACTCACCGACGCCGAATCACGATGTAGCGCAGCAACATCGGCGAACGCGGCGTGTACGCCGCCGGACGGGCTGACGGCCGGGGTGGCGGCCATCCGGGCTGTTTCCGCGGGCAGACGTACGTCGATGGCGCGCAGCGGCCGGTCCCAGTCGGCCACGATCCTGGTGACGGTGCCCAGCAGCCGCTCCCCCAGCTGATCGGCCGGCATGGATCCCAGTGCGCCGTCGAGGGTCTCGACGAACATCACAAGTTCCCCGTCGCCCAGGTGCGCGGCGATGGTGACCGGGAAGTGGGACAGGCTCTCCAACGCCGCCGGGTGGAACACGGCATCGCCTGCGGGGAACTCGGTTTCACCCACGATGCCGCCGGGGGGAAAGTTCTCGTAGACCAGCAGCGTGTCGAACAGCTCCCCCACTCCGGCCAGGGCGCGCAGCTCGCCGTGCCCGAGGTAGCTGTGATCACGCAGCGCGGCAGCTTCGCGCTGCAAGGCCAGCGTCTGCTGCCCGACTGTGGCCGCGGGGTCCAGCCGCACCCGCAGCGGCACGGTGTTGATGAACAGGCCCACCATGGATTCCACCCCGGTGAGCTCGGCAGGGCGCCCGGACACCGTGACGCCGAAGGTCACGTCGCCGCGGTCGGTCATCGCGGACAGCATTGTGGCCCAGGCCATCTGAACGACGGTGTTGACGGTGACACCGCGACGGCGCGCGGCCTCGGTCAGCGCCGCGGTGGCGGCCCGTCCCATCCGCACCTCGGTGTGCGCGGGCCGGCCCGCGCGGGGCGGCGCCGACGTCAAGGCCGGACTGAGCAGGGTCGGGGCGTCGATGCCTTTGAGGTGGTCCCGCCACAACGCCCGGCTGGCTTCCGGGTCACGGCCGGCCAACCAGCCGATGTAGTCGCGGTACGGCCGCGGCGCATCGGGCAGCGCGGCGGTGTCACCGCCGCTGCGGTACAACGTGATCAGTTCGCCGATGAACAGCGGCAGCGACCAGCCGTCGATCACGATGTGGTGCGCGGTGACCACCAGGCGCCAGTGGGACTGCGGCACCTCGACGAGCAGGAACCGGATCAACGGCCCGTTCTCGAGCACGAACGGGCGGGCCCGCTCAGTGGCTTCCAGGGCGGCGACGTCGGCGGCCGGGGCGGTGACGTGCTGCCACGGCAGGTCCACCCGGGAGGGCACCACCTGCACCGGACGGCTCAGGTTGCCCCGGAAGAAGCCGGCCCGCAGGTTGGGGTGGCGCACCAGCATGGCGGTGAGGCACCGGCGCAGCAGCGTCACATCCAGTGTTCCGGTGATGTCGGCGGCCATCGCGATGACGTACGGGTCGTCGCCGGCTTCTCCGGCGTTGAGCGAGGCCAACGAGTAGAGCCCCTGTTGTAAGGGGCTCAGCGCCATCACGTCCTCGATGGCAGGTGTGTTGCTCACGGTCGCCCGTCGGCGTCGGCACCCACCCAGGACGCGGTGAGTTCGGCGAGTTCGTCGGTGGACAGCCCCGATGCGGTCATGGGGGCGTGGTGGACATCGGAGGCCTCCTCGGCGCCGGCCCGGTGGTCCACCGCCACCGCCAGGTCGGCCAGCACCGGGTTCTCGAAGATCATCCGGGCGGTGATCGCCAGGCCGGATTCCTTTCCGCGGGAAGCCATCTGCACCGCCAGGATGCTGTCCCCGCCCAGGGTGAAGAAATCGTCGTGCCGGTTCACCACATCCACGTCGAGCAACCCGGTCAACAGGTCGGCCAGCGCCCGTTCGGTGTCGGTGACCGGCGGCTGGGCCGGGACGGCGGCGGGCGTGCTCCGGGTGGGGCCGGGGCTGCCGAGGATCTCCAGGCGTCCGTCGGACAGCCAGCGGGCGCGGTCACCGCTGCGGTAGCACAACGAATCCGGGTTGCCGGCAGAGGGATCGGGCACCAGTCGCGACGGCCCGGGTGAGGTGGCAGCCCACTGTGCCGTGGCCAGCGGGCCGCCGGTCAGGTAGAGATCACCCACCGCACCCACGGGCACGAGGTGCAGGTCGTCGTCGAGCACGAGAGCCGTTCCCCCGCCGAACTCGTCGACGATGCGGCGCCGTTCCTCGGCGTCGGTGAGCTCCAGCTCCCCCAGCCGGGAATCCGGCTCGCCGGCGAACCAGGCCAGCACCCGGTCCAGCCAACCCGCCAGCCGCTGCACCGTCTCGCGGCGGTACAGCTCGGGGCGGAAGATGATGTGCCCGCTGTAGCCCTCGGTGGTCGACCCCGGGGTGGCGTAGAAGTTCAAGGAGAGGTCGGCCTGGGTGAGGTCGAACGGAGGTTCCAGGGCGGTGAACGTGGTGTCGCCCTCGGGCCCGGTGTCGATGACCCGGCCGGCGGGCAGCTGTTCGCGCACATGGACGACGACCTGGAACACCGGGTTGCGCGCCAGCGACCGGGACGGACGCAGAGCGTCGACCACCTGGTCGAACGGCAGATCCTGGTTCGCGTAGGCGCCGAGCGCCATGTCCCGGGCGCGCGCCAGGATCTCCCGCGCGGACGGGTTGCCGCTCAGATCGTTGCGCAGCACCACGAAATTCACGAAGAACCCGATCAGCTGGTCCAGTTCGGCTTCCGTACGCCCCGCCACCGGGGTGCCGATCGCGACGTCGCGCCCGCCGCCGGCCTTGTGCAGCACCACTGCCACCGCGGCCTGCAGCAGCATGAACTCGGTGACGCCCAGTTCACGGCACAGCTCGGCCAGTATGCCCCGGGTGGCCGCTGAAACGTGCAGCGGCACCGAGTCCCCGGCCCCGGACGGCACCGGTGGGCGCGGAAAGTCGTGCGGCAGGCCGGTTTCCTCTCCCAGGCCGGCCAACGTCCGGGTCCAGTAGTCGCGCTGCGCTGCGACGATGCCGGCGTCGTCGCCGAACAACTGCCCCTGCCAGGCGCCGAAGTCCGCGTACTGCACCGGCAGCGGCGCCCAGCTGGGCTGGTCCCCGGCCCGACGCGCGCGGTAGGCGGTCAGCAGATCACTGAACAGCACGGTGGCCGACCAGTGGTCACCGGCGATGTGGTGGATCACCAGCGACAGCACGTGCCGGTCCGGGGCCGCCAGGACCGCGGCTCGGAAGGGCAGATCCTGTTCGAGGTGGAAGACGTGGGTGCGCAGCCGGTCCAGCTCTGCTGTCAGCCAGTGTTCGTCGCCGGTGCCGGTGTGGACCTCGACGGGCGCGTGCGGGCTGATCATCTGGTAGGGCACACCGTCGATCTCGCGGTAAGTGGTCCGCAGGATCTCGTGCCGGTTCACCACGTCGTTGATCGCCGCGGCCAGCGCCGCGGTGTCCACCGGTCCGCGCAGTTCCGCCGCGAACGGGATGTTGCCGACCGCGCTGGGCCCATCCACCTGGTAGGCGAACCAGCTGCGCAGCTGCGAGGCCGACAGCGGCATCGGTGTGTCGTGCGGCAGAGGCAGGAGTTTGGGCCTACCGGGGGCGCCATTGCCCGCGGCGGCAGCATCAATGTACTCGGCGAGCGCCGAGACGGTGGCAAGTTCGAAGATCTCACGCACCCCGACTTCCACGCCGAACCTGTCCCGGATGGTGGCCACCAGCTTGGTCGCCACCAAGGAGTGCCCGCCGAGGTCGAAGAAAGAGTCGTCGGCGCCCACCTGTTCGCGGCCCAGCAGGTCCGAGAACACCTGCGCGAGCATGTGTTCGGTGTCGGTGCCGGGGGCGCGGAACTCGGTGACGGCACCGATCTCCGGGTCCGGCAGGGCGCGGCGGTCGATCTTGCCGTGCGCGGTGATCGGGATCTCGTCGAGCACGACGTAACCGGCGGGCACCATGTACTCCGGCAATGCTGCCGCGACCCGGGCCCGGATGCTCGCCACATCAACGGTTTCCGCGCTGTGGCCGCTGACCGGGGTGAGGTAGCCGACCAGGCTGCGGCCCAGCTGCGGCAGGTCGCTGACCACCACCACCGCCTGACCCACGGTGGGCTCCACCGAGATGGCGGCTGCGACGTCCCCGAGTTCGATCCGGAAACCGCGGATCTTGACCTGCTCGTCGGCGCGGCCGACGAACTCGATGTCGCCGTCGGCATTGCGCCGGGCCAGGTCCCCGGAGCGGTAGAGCCGGGCGCCCGGGGTGAACGGATCGGCGACAAAGCGCTCGGCGGTCAGGCCGGGCCTGCGGTGGTAGCCGTGGGCGACGTGGGTGCCGCCGATGTAGATCTCGCCGATCACGCCCACCGGCACGGGCTGCAGCGCGTCGTCGAGGAGGTGCAGGGAAGTGTTGATCTTCGGTGTGCCGATGGGCACGATCCGCGTGCCCTGTTTGCCCTCGACCTTGAAGCGGCTGGCGTTGATCACGGTCTCGGTGGGGCCGTAGAAGTTGTGCAGCAGCGCGTCGAAGGTGGCGTGGAACTTGTCGGCGACCTCGCCGGGCAGCGGCTCGCCGCCGATCGGGACCCGCCGCAGCGTGCGCCACTCGTTGACGCCGGGCAGCGACAGGAACAGGCCCAGCAGCGAGGGCACGAAGTGCATCGCGGTGATGCCCTCGGTGCGGAGCAAATCGGTGAGATAGCCGATGTCGCGCAAGCCGTCGGACTTGTGGATCACCAGCCGTGAGCCCATCGCCAGGGTGCCGAACACCTCCGCGATGGACACGTCGAAACTGGGTGAGGCCACCTGCAGCAGGCGGTCGCTCTCGCCGGCGTGGTACTCGTCTTTGAACCAGACGAAGTACTCCGCGACCGGGCGGTGCGGGACCGGCACGCCCTTGGGCAGACCGGTGGAACCCGAGGTGTAGATCAGGTAGGCGGTGTTGTCCGGTCCGACCGGGCGTACCCGGTCGGCATCGGTGGGATTGTCGGTGCGGTAGTCCTCGACACCGGAAACCGGCTCGCGCAGCACCAGTTCGGCGTCGCAGTCGGCCAGGATGAAGGACAGCCGGTCCTCGGGGTAGGTCGGGTCGATAGGCAGGTAGACAGCGCCGGCCTTGGCCACCCCCAGCGCGGTGACCACCAGCTCGGGCGACTTGTCGAGCAGCACGGCCACCCGGTCCTCGGCCCCGACACCCCGATCGATCAGCCAGTGTGCCACCTGGTTGGCGGCGGCGTTGAGCTCCCGGTAGCTGATGTGGCGGCCCTCGTACACCACGGCCACGGCATCCGGCGTCCGGTCGACCTGCTCTTCCACCAGGTCGGCAAGTGTCGTGGGGGTGGTGGAGAACTCTTGGCCGTAGGTGGCGTCCCGCAACCAGGCCGCCTCCCCCGCGCTCAGGTAATCCAACCGTGACAGCGGCGAATCCGGTTGCGTCAGAGCAGCTTCCAGCAGCTTGGTGAAGTGGTCGAGCAACTGGCGAGCCAGTGCGGGGTCGATGATCTCGACCAGGTGCTCGATCTCGATCATCAGGCCGCTGGTGTCGAATTCCACCATGAGGCCCAGCGGGAGTTGGGTCAGGTTGCCGCGCAGCTCGGCGCGTTCGCAGTGCACGCCGGGCGGGGTGAACCCGAACCGGTCCGGGCCGCGGAAACCGAAGCTGACCCGTGCCATCCGCTCGGCACCGTGCCTGCGGTCCGGGTTGAGTTCGCGCACCATCCGGTCCAGGCCGACGCGCTGGTGGGCGAACGCCCCCAGCGCGGTGTCGCCGGTGGTGGTCAGGAATTCGCGGAACGTCATGTCCGAGCGGAGGCGCAGCCGCATCGCGACCGTGTTGCCGTGATAGCCGATGACGCCCCCGGTGGTGGCGTCGCGGTTGAGCACCGGGGTCACGGTGAGGAAGTCGTCGGTGTGGGTGTAACGGTGCATCAACGCGCCGAACACCGACAGCAGAACAACGTAGGGCGTGGTGCCACTCTCGCGGGCCAGGGCGGTGATGCGCTCCGCGCTGTCCGCGGTGAGCCGCACAGCGCTGCGCGCGGATCGCCAGCTGGTGGGCACCGCCGAGCCGTGGGGTCCCGGGAGCTCCAGCGGCTCGGGCGGATCGGCCATCACCTCACGCCAGTACCGGGCGTCGGCCTCGACTGCGGCGGTGTCGTCACGGACCACCCGGGAGGGCTCGGGCCCCAGCTGCGTACCGCAGTACGCCGCGGTGAGGTCGGTGAAGAACACCTCCCAGGAGCCGTCGTCCCACGCGATGTGATGGGCCACCAGCAGCATCACCAACTCGTCAGGCCCGGTGCGGATGACGGTGATCCGCAGCGGGGCGTCGGCGGCGAGGTCGAACGGCGCGGCGAACTCCCGCTGCGCCAGCACCTCGAGTCGCAGTTTCCGCGACGACGCGGGCAGCGCCGACAGGTCGTGCTCGGCCCACCCGGGTCGCAGATCGGCCTGCACCGACGCGTGCGGAACCCCGAGCTCGTCGGCACGGTAGGTGGTGCGTAACACGCTGTGCCGGAACGTCACCGCATCCAGTGCGTCGTGCAGCCGGGCGGTGTCGACCTCGCCGGTGATCCGGTAGGACAGGCAGACGTTCAGTAGGGCGCCGCTGGGGTCGGCGGCATGCACGAAGTACATCCGCAACTGTCCCTCCGACAGCGCATCCGAGGGCGCCGTCGCGGCGGACTCGACCGACGCAGCCCGCAGGCCACGTTCGGCCAGTTTGCGGCGCAGCAGTTCCAGCCGCTGCGCATCGGTGGTGGTGTCGATGTCAGTCACGTGGGGGAATCGCTTTCTTCGAAGGTGGCGACGAGCTCGCGGACGGTGATGCCGCCCAGCAAGGTCGCCAGCGCCACCGAGCGGCCGGTGACCCGCGTGATGCGCTTGCGCAGATCGAGGGCCAACAGTGAGTCCATGCCGAGGTCGAACAGAGTCGCCGCGGGGTCCAGCGGACGGTCGGCGAGGTTCAACACGCTGACCAGCTCCGCGCGCACCGCGTCGGCCGCGTGTGCTGGGCTGTCGACGGCGATGGCGCCGGCCTCGGGTTCCGCGGTGTCGAGGAAGGTACGCAGCCGATCCGGGTCGGCGCTGAGTATCAGCGGGTCGCCTGCGTGGTCACGCAGCCCGGCTTCGACGGCGGGACGGGCGGCCATCTGCTGCAGGCCGGAGCGCTCCACCCGGTTGATCTCGGCGGCGTCGATGATGTTGCTGCCCTGCCACAGTCCCCACCGCACGGAGGCACAGCGGTACCCCTGGGTGCGCAGCTGCGCGGCCAGCACGTCCAGCAGGCGGTTGGCTGCGGCATACCCGGTGGCACTTTTGCCACCCCACACGCCGATCACCGAGGAGCACAACAGCATTCGGGCATCCGGGTGCAGCGGCCAGAGGTCGACCAGGTTTGTCAGCCCGGTGAGTTTGGCGGCGCACATCTGCTGCAGGTGTTCACCACTGACCAGCAGCCGCGGTGCGAAAGCCGCGGTACCGGCGGCGTGGATCACCAGCGACGCACCACCGTCGGCGTACGCCTCGGCCGCGGCGGCCACCGATTGCCGGTCGGTGATGTCGCACGCGGGCGCGTGCACCTCGACGCCGGCCGGGCAGGTGCGCAGGAACTCCCGGACCGCGGGTGCGTCGGCGCCGCGGCGGCTGAGCAGGACGACGCGCCGGGCACCCCGCTCGACCAGCCGGCGCGCGAAATGCAGGGCGATGGTGCCGGATCCACCGGTGATCACCACGTTGTCGAGCTGGTCGGCGGGCAGCGGGGGTGCGGCGTCAGGCGGGTTCTGCGTGACGTCGCGGCGCAGCAGCCCGCCGTCGCGCAGCGCCACCTCGCCGTGCGCCGAGCGTACGGCGTCCAGCAGGGTGGTGGCGTCGGTATCCCATCCCGGGAGGTCGAGATGGTGGAACGTGTGGTCGGCGGCCTCGTGACCCAGGCTGCGGTGCATGACCGCCAACGCGGCCGGCACGGGTGCGGGGGTCGGGTCCCCTTCTCTGGCGCAGACTCCGCCCGCCGTCACCAGCCACACGTCGCGGCAGCCGGCACCCAGTGCTTCGACGTAGTCCAGCAGACCGGCGTCCACTCGGGCGGCGAGGTCGGCAGCCGCGCGGGTGACGTCGGCGCCGGTGTCGCGCGGGGCGAGCACCAGCACCAGGTCGGCGTCGGCGACCGGCACCGCGTCGGCGGCAGCCGCGCGGATGCTCTCGGCGATCGTGTCGCCCCCACCCAGGTCGAGCACACCGATGCGTCGGTCGCCGGCACGCGCGGGCGGTGCGGGTGCCCAGGTCTCCGTGAGCACCGAGACCGTGGGTACCGGTGACATGGGTTGGGGTGCGGCCCAGAAGAACCCGGCCCGCATGGGGGCGGGGGGAAAGTCACGTAGCGCCGGAGAATGCGCCGGCGGCAGCAGGTCGATCCAGCGGTAGCCGGGATCGACGGTGGCCGCGGCGGCGATGTTGGCCGACAGCTCGTCGACCAGTGGGCGGTCCCGGTGGCCGGAGCCCACCAGCACCGCGGGCCCCTCGGGCAGTTCAGGGGCGCTGTCAACGAGGTCGCTGAGGGCGAACAACAGCGCCGGGTGTGCGGAGAGTTCGACGAAGGCGGTCGCCCCGCATCGCAGGGCCGTGTGCAGTGCCCGGTCGAAGCGCACCGTGTTGCGCAAGTTGGTGTACCAGTAGTCGGCGAAGTCGGTGCCGGGCAGCACCACGGCGCCCGTGGCCGAGCCGATGAACTGCACGGCGCTGTCGGTGAACTCGGCCCGCGGCAGGCGTGCCTGCAGTGTGCCGCGCAGCGGCTCCAAGGCGCTGGTGTGGGCGGGGAAGTCGACGTCGATGTGCCGGGCGAAGCGGCCGCTGCGCTCGGCGTCGCGGACCAGTTCGGCGACGGCGCTGCGCTCGCCGGAAACCACCACCGAGGAGTCCGCGTTGACCACCGAGAGCTCCAGCCACCCCGGGTTGCCGTCGATCAGTGCGCGGGCAGTGTCGGCGTCGACGCCCAGCACCGCCATCCCGTACTCGCCGGGCAGTTCGCCGACCACTGCTGCCCGCGCTGCCACCACACCCACCGCGGCGTCGGCGGTGAGGGCGCCGGCGAGGTAGGCAGCCGCCACCTCACCGAGGCTGTGGCCCACCGTCAGGTCCGGCGTCACCCCGCAGCCCCGCCACACCGCCGCCAGGGCCACAGCGTGCACGAATTGGGCTGCCTGGATCTGGATCTGGGTGAACTCCCGGGCATCGCCGCGCAGGTAGGGCCCCGGGGTGTCGTGCCCGGCCGCGGCGAACGCGGCCTCGAACACCTCGGCCGTCGCGCGGTAGTCCGACAACAACCGGTAGGCGTCGGCTCCCATACCCGGCCACTGGTTGCCCTGCCCGGGCAGCACGAAGGCCAGCCGCGGCGCGGCGGCCACACCGGAGTGCGTCACCAGCGGGTGGTCCTCCCCCGCGGCCACCGCGGTCAGTCCCGCGATCAGCTCGGCCCGGTCGGCTGCCCGGATGACGGCGCGGTACCGGCGGATTCGCCTGGTACGTAGCAGGTGTGCGGCCACCGCAGCGACGTCGACGTCGGGTCGGTCACCCAGATGACCGAGCACGGCGGCGGCGTCGGCGCGTACCAGGTCGGCGGCGTGAGCGGACAGCACCACCGGCACGCGGCCGTCCGGGAAGGACACGGCGCGGCTCACTCGGGCACCGCCACGATGAGGTGGGAGTTGGTACCGCTCATCCCGAAGGCGGTCACCGCACCCACGCGGTACCCGCCGGCGGCGACCCAGGGGGTGAGTTTGTCGGCCAGGCGCAGACCTTGTGCCTCCCAGTCGATTTCGCGGCTCGGCTCGTCGACGTGAAGGGTCGGGGGGACCGCGGCATGCTGGGCGCTCACCAGTACCTTGGCCAGGCCGAGTGCGCCCGCGGCGGCCTGGGAGTGGCCGACATTGGACTTCACCGAACCCAGCAGCGGACCCCGGCGCGGGGTGGTGGCTCCGTAGGTCCGGCTCAGCGAGTGCAGTTCGGTGCGGTCCCCGAGCACCGTGCCGGTGCCGTGTCCTTCCACCATGCCCACCTGGTCGGGGGTCAGCCCGGCCCGGTCGAGCGCCCGCCGGAACAGTCGTACCTGTGCCGTCTCACTGGGGGCGGTCAACCCGGTGGTGCGGCCGTCCTGGTTGACGGCGCCGGCGCGGATCTCGCCCAGGATGGTGCGGCCGTCCCGCAGCGCGGCGGAGCGCCGCTGCAGCAGGAACATGCCCGCGCCCTCGGCCCAGACCGTGCCGCTGGCGTGTGCGCTGTACGGGCGACACCGCCCGTCGTCGGAGAGTGCGTGCTGCTTGGCGAACTCGACGAAGAACCCGGGTGAGTTCATCACACACACCCCGCCGGCCAGCGCCAGATCGCACTCGCCCGCCACGATCGCTGTGACCGCTGTGTTGAGCGCCACCAGGGCCGACGCACAGGACGCGTCGATGGTCAGCGCCGGTCCGGCCAGGTCCAGCGTGTAGGCGATCCGTCCGGAGATCACGCCCAGCGCCGTCCCGGTGATGAGGTGGCCGGTCTGATCGGTGTAGTCGCTCAGATCGGGACCGAACCGGGTGACCGACGCCCCGACATAACACCCGACATCGTGGCCGGCCAGCTCGTCGGGATTGATGCCCGCGTTCTCCACGGCGCGCCAGGCGACCCGCAGCGCCACCCGCTGCTGAGGGTCCATGGCGACGGCCTCACGCGGAGAGATGCCGAAGAACTCGGGATCGAACGAAGCTGCGTCGGTGAGGAACCCACCGAGATCATGGACCGGCTTGAAGCCGTCACGGCGGGAGCCGTCGATGATGTCGCGGACCGGCCAGCCCCGGTCGGTGGGAAACGGGCCCAGTGCCTCGCGCTGTTCGGCCAGCAGTGACCAGAAACCCGGAGCTGAGTCCACCCCGCCGGGGGCTTCGACGGCCATGCCCACGATCACCACGGGGTCGGTCATGCGGCCACCCGTGCTGCGAGGGCGTCGAGGTGCTGGTGCAGGTAGAAGTGCTCGCCGTCGAACAGCTCGAAGGTGAACGCGCCGTCGGTGTGTGACGCCCAGGTGCGCAAGGAGTTCTCGGCCACCCGGGTGTCGGCGGTGCCGCCGACTGCGTGGATGTCGGCGGGCACTCGCACGTCGGCATCACGGGCATAGGTGTTCCAGGCCCGGTAGTCGGCGCGGATGGACGGCAGCAGCATGTCGATGAAGTCGGCGTCGGCGAGCAACCGCGGGTCCGTGCCACCGAGGGCCACCACGTCGCGCAGCAGCTCCCGGTCGGTGGTGGGCACCCGCGGCGCCGCGGCCGCGGTGGACGGTGCGTCGCTGGCCGAGGCCCACAGCTGCTGCACCGGGACCCCCTGGGAATGAGCGGTTCTGGCGAACTCGAACGCCACCAGGGCGCCCATACAGTGTCCGAACAGGCGCAATGGGGCGAGCGCGGACCAGTCCGCGGCGCCGAACAGATCGGCGGCCAGGTGTTCCAGCGTCGGCGCGGGCGGCTGTGTGAGGCGTTCTGCGCGCTGCGGATACTGCACGATGTAGGCGTCGGCCCCGGCGTGCGCCAGCGCCGTCGCAAAATCCCGGTACGTCGCGGCGGCTCCCCCGGCGTGCGGGAACACCACCACCGACACGGTGCCGCCGCCGGGGAATCGTTTGATCCACGGCTGGAATTCGAGCCGGCCCATCACGACGTCTCGAGCGCCGCAATCACGTCGGCGCCACCCATCTCGGTGACCTCGAGGTACAGCTCGGCCACCGCGTCGAGCCGCTGGTTCGTCCCTTCGTGGCCGGTCAGAACGGCCGCGAGCGCCGAGACGGTACGCGCGGCGAAGATGTCCGACACGGAGACCTGCGGGGCGTCCAGCCATTCCCGGATACGCGCCACCGCCTGGGTCGCGAGCACGGAATCACCCCCGAGAGCGAAGAAGTCGTCATTGGTGCACACGCTGTCGCGGCCCAGCAGATCGGCCACGATCCGGGCCAGCGCACGTTCCAGGGTGGTCGACGGCGCGCTGACGCGGACGCGGTCACCGACTGCCGGTTGGGCGGCCCGCTCGGCCAGCAGGGCGGCCACCGCGCGGCGGTCGATCTTGCCTCCGACGGTGAACGGGATGGCGTCCACGATCTCGATTCGGCTCGGAATCATGTGTGGCGGAAGATGTTCGGCCAGGGCCTGCGTCAACGTCTGCGCCGTCAGGGCCGGATCGCTGACCCGGGCGATGGCCGCCAGCTGCTGGCGTCCGGGCACGTCGAGCACCGTTGCAACGGCGCCGTCGACGCCGCCGACCTTGCTGAATGCGCCCTCCACCTCGCCGAGTTCGATGCGGTAGCCGCTCACCTTCACCCGGTGATCGACCCGGCCGACGAAGTCCAGCACCCCACCCGGGGTGTAGCGGACGAGGTCACCGGTGCGGTACCAGGTGCGATCGTCATACGTGACGAAGCGCTCGGCGGTGAGGTCGGGGCGGCCGCGGTACCCGTTGGCCACACCGCGTCCGGTGACCCAGAACTCCCCCGGTACCCAGTCCGGGCAGTCGGTGCCGTCGGCGGCCACCACGCGGCAGGAGTTGTTCGGAAACGGTGCTCCCAGCGGGATGGCCGACCACTGCGGCTCGAGCGGGCCAGGCTCGAAAATGGTGCAATGCGTGGCAGTTTCGGTGGCGCCGGCCAGTCCGGCCACCCGCACCGTTGGCGCCTCGGCGCGCAGGGCTCGGACCATCTCCGGGCGCACCCAGTCGCCGCCGGTGGGGACCACCCGCAGCGACTGAAGCCGGCCGTGCCCGACTTCGAGCAGCATCTCCAGCCAGCCGGGCAGGAAGTTCAGCACGGTGACACCGTGTTGGTGGATGAGCCGGGCCCACTCGTCGGGATTGCGGCGATCCTGCTCATCGACCACCACCACCGACCCGCCGGCGCGCAACATGCCGAACACGTCGAGCACGGACATGTCGCATTCCAGGGTGGACAGGAACAGCACCCGGTCGCGGGCACCGATCTCGAAGTACCCATTGAGGAACTCGATGGTGTTCATGGCGCCGTCGTGGCTCATCTCGACGCCCTTGGGTTCGCCGGTGGAACCCGAGGTGAACAGGATATAGGCGGTATCACGCGGGTCGACGCGGGCTGGTTCGGTGTCGGCGATCGAGCCGGCTCCCTGCTCGATGGCCTGGGCGACGGTCAGTGCCGGTATGGGCATGGGCTCGATGGTGCTGCCACACACCAGGATCGAGTGCGCACCGGCAGTCTCGAGGATACGGCGGGCACGGTCGGCCGGCTGGTCCACTCCGACGGGCAGGTAGGTGGCCCCGGCCGCGGAGATCCCGAGCAGTGCCGGGATCTGCTCGGCGGTCTTGGGTCCCATGACGGCCACCACGTCACCCGGGCGTACCCCCCGGTGGCGCAGCGTGGCCGTGACAGCCAGCACCTGATCGCGCAACTGCGCATAACTGAGGTCGCCGAGGCTGCTGAACACCGCCGGGGCGTCGGGAGTGGCTGCCGCGGCGTGGAAGAACCCGTCGTGCAACGCGTCACCGCTGGGCGCGGCCCGAACGCCGTTGAGCTGGTCGCGGATCTGCTGCTGGTCCGCCGGTACCGGCGATGGATCCGGGGCATCCCAGGCGGCGTCGTCGGAAGCCAGGCGGTGGAGTTCGGCCAGGTGGTAGGCGAACATCGCGTCGATCACGCCGGGGCGGAAGGCATCCTCGCGGACATCCCAGTTGAGCAGCAGGCCGCCGTCGAAGGGCGTGATCTGGGCGTCCAGCAGCACCTGCGGTCCTTGCGAGATGTGCCACACCGGGGTGCCGAACTGCTCGGTGACGTCGCCGGCGAACAGATCACCCAGGCCCAGTGCGCTGGTGAACACGAACGGCGCCAGTACCTGGGTTCCGCGGTGGCGGGTGAGGTCGCGCAGCACCGAGAGCCCGGAGTAACTGGAGTGGGCGACCGTGCTGTGCAGCGTGTCCTGCACCACCTGCGCGCGTTCGGCGGCGGTGGTGGTGTCGGTGAGGTCGATGTCGAGCATCAGCGACGACGTGAAGTCGCCGACCAGTTTGTCGACGTCGGCGTGGTAGGGCTCGCGGCCGAACATCGGCAGGTTGAGCAGGAAGCGTGAGTTGGTGGACCACCGGCGCAGCACACCGGAGTACGACGCTACGACCGCCATGGCAGGGGTGATCCCGCGGCGCTGGGCGGCGGCGAACAGCGCCTCCTTGGCGGTGGCGTCGAAGAAGTGGTGCCTGCGGGTGTTGCGGCGCGGATCGGCCTGTTCGGAGCGGGGCACCAGCGGCGGGGCCGGCGGTTCAGGCAGCTCGGGGATGCGGGCGGCCCACCAGGCTCGGTCCGCCTCGGTGGGCGCGGGGTACTGCGCGATGTACGCCGACCGGTACTGCCGGTAGGTGTAGCGCAGTGGCGGCAGGTCGTCGCCCTTGTAGAGGGCCGCGAGGTCGGCCATGAAGTTGCGGTAGCTCACCGCGTCGGCGGCCTGCATGTCGAGGTCGACGTGGACGCGGGTGGCGCCGTCGGGCAGCAGGGTCAGCGCGATCTCGAGCACTTCACCGTCGAGGATCTGATGGCTCTTGCGGTCCCGGATGATCTCCAGCTGCTCGCGGGCGGCCGCGTCGTCGAGGTGACGCAGGTCGGTGATCTTGGGCAGCAGTGTGCGGTCGCCGATGCGTTGGGTGCCGTCGGGCAGAATGTCGACCCGCAGCATCGGGTGCCGGTCTGACAGGGCCGCGGCGGCCGCCCGCAGGCGCTCGGGATCGACTCCGCGGCCGTCGAATTCGACGTAGAGATGTGCGGCGACACCACCGAGGGCCTGATCGGAGTTGCGGCCCACCCAGAGCGCGTGCTGGATGGGAGCCAGGGGGAACGGTGCTGCGGGGTCGTCGCCGTCCGTCTGCTCGGGCGGGGTGGCCGGCGTCTGCGGCGCCGCGCGACGCGAGACCAGGTCAGTCCAGGCCGAGACGGTGGGCTGCTCGGCCAGGGCGGCGAAGCCGACATCGATACCCTGCTTACGCCAGCGCCCCGACAGCGCCATCATGCGGATGGAATCCAGCCCGGCGGCGATCAGGTCGGCGTGCGGGTCGAGGTCGTGGGGGCTGACACCGAGGAGTTCGGCCACCTCGGTGTGGACGGTGTCAGCGGTGGTCGCGACGACACCCACGTGGTTTACCTCCGAATTAGTACAGGCTGCCCTAACTGAGGGGACGCTACCTTATATTCGGGTGACCTGACACTCCTACCCGAAGGGGCCACACCGAGCGATGAGCGCGGGATTCGACGGTCGGCACGCCGATGACCTGGACCATTACCCGGATCTGGCCCGCGGCTTCGTGCCGTTCGCGCCCGAGCGCGTGACCGCGTACCGCGAGAAGGGGTTCTGGACCGGCGATCCGCTGGATTCGATCCTGCGCGACGCCGCCGCGGCCTGGCCGGACCGCACCGCGGTCGTCGACACCGAGCACCGATACACCTTCGCCGAACTCGACGCGCTGGCTGACCGGGTGGCGGGCCGGATCGCAGCCCTGGGCGTGCTGCCGGGTGACCGCATGCTGCTGCAGTTCCCCAACACGTGCCAGTTCGCCGTCGCATTGTTCGGGCTGCTACGCGCCGGGGTGGTGCCCGTGCTGTGCCTGCCAGGGCACCGCGCCGCCGAGATGGGGCACTTCGCCGCGGTGAGCGGCGCCGTGGGCCTGGTTGTGCCCGAGCCCACCGCCACCTTCGACTCCCGCGCCATGGCCGCACAGCTGGCCGCTGAGCATGCCGCGCTGCGGCACATCATCATCGACGGGCCCGCCGCGGGTGCGCAGGTGTCGTGGTCGACGCTGACCGCCCCCGGCGGACCGGACGCGCCACCTCGTCTGAGCGTGGACACCACGCTGCCGGCCGTGCTCCTGGTCTCCGGCGGCACCACCGGCCTGCCCAAGCTGATCGCTCGCACCCACGACGATTACGTCTACAACGCCCGGACCTGCGCGCAGGCCTGCGGAATGACTTCTCGCGACACGTATCTGGTGGTGCTGCCTGCGGGTCACAACTTCCCGCTGGCCTGTCCGGGACTGCTGGGTTCGATGACGGTGGGCGCCACCACCGTGTTCACCACCGACCCCAGCCCGGAGGCCTGCTTCGCGCTGATCGACCAGCACCGGGTGACGGTGACCGGTCTGGTCAACGCGCTGGCCAAGGTCTGGACCCAGGCCTGCGAGTGGGAGCCGGTGCTGCCGACATCGCTGCGCTGGGTGCAGGTGGGCGGGTCGCGGATGTCGCCACAGGAGGCCGAGTACATCCTCGACGGCCTGTCCCCCGGGCTGTCTCAGATCTTCGGAATGGCCGAGGGCATGCTGAATTTCACCTACGTCGGCGACCCGCGGGAGGTGGTGGTACACACCCAGGGCCGCCCGATGTCACCCGCCGACGAGATGCGGGTGGTCGATGAGACGGGCGCCGAGGTGGCACCCGGCGCCGAAGGTGAGCTGCTGGTGCGCGGCCCCTACACGATCAACGGCTACTACCGCGCCGAGGAGGCCAACTCCCGCTCCTTCACCCCCGACGGCTTCTACCGGTCCGGCGACCGGGTTCGTCTGTTCGCCGAGGGACCCCGTGCGGGTTACGTCGAGGTGGTGGGCCGGATCAAAGACGTCATCCACCGCGGCGGTGAGACCGTCTCGGCGACCGATCTCGAAGACCACCTGCACACCCATCCGGGCATCGTGTTCGCCGCGGCGGTGCCGTTGCCCGACGAATTCCTCAGCGAGAAGATCTGTGCTGCCGTGGTTTTCGGCGGGCCACCGATCACCCTCACCGAGCTCAACGCCTATCTCGACGAGCGCGGCGCGTCCACACACGCCCGCCCCGACGTGCTGGTGCCGCTTCCTTCACTGCCCACGACGGCGGTGGGCAAGGTGGACAAGCCGGCTCTGATCGCCCAGCTCCTGGGGTGACCCCATCCGGCTGCCGCGCAACGGTGCGTCAGCAGGCCTCGACCGATTCGCGGCCCGCGGTGAGCAACTCGACGAGGTGGCTGGTGACGGCCGCCGCGGTGGGGTGTTCCCACAGCAGGGTCGGCGGTAGCGCCAAACCCGTCTGCTTCTCCAGCGCCCGCCGCACCGCCACCGTCATGATGGAATCCACCCCGATCTCCACCAGTGGCATGGCGAGGTCCACGTCGTCGGCCGCCAGTCCCAGCTCGGCGCCCACCGCGGCCAGCACCTGCTGCTGTGCCCACTCGGCCGGATCGGTGTCACCGGGCCCGGCGGGGGTGCCCTCGTGTTCTGTTGCGGCGTGGTGTGATTCGGCTTCCGGCGCCACCGCGGCCAGCATCGGCACCGCCGCGGCCGCGGGGAGCACCGGCAGCACCGCCAAGTGCGCGCGGTCGGCGCGCAGGGCGTTGTCGAGTGCGGCCAGAGCGTCGTCGGCGGCTACGGTGCCCATGCCGAGCGCCTCCAGCTGCGCGGCGATGAAGCCGGAGGTGGACCCCATGCCCAGGCCGCGCCACGCCGTCCACGCCACGCTGGTGGTCCGGTCACCGAGGTTGCGGCGGTGCTGGGCGAACACGTCCAGGAACGCGTTGGCAGCGGCGTAGGCGCCCTGCCCCGGGAATCCGGGCAGGTAGCCGCAGGACGAGAACAGCACCAGCCAGTCCAGCTCCCCCGGCGCGAAGACCTGATGCAGTGCCAGCGCACCGTCGACCTTGGGGCGCATCGTCGCGGCCAGGTGAGCGCCAGTGGTGTCCAGCAGAAGCGCTCCCGCTTCGACTCCGGCCGCGTGGATCACCCCACGCACCCGGGGCAGGTCGGCCAGCGCCGCCCGCAGTGTCTCCGCGGCGTCGGGCGCGCCGATGTCGACCGCGGCCACCTGCACGCTGACACCTCGCTCCTCGAGCGCGGCCACCACCCGCGTCGCCTCGGAATCGATGCCGCCCCACTGCGATCGCGGCGGCACACCGGACCGCGACAGCAGAACCAGCCGCCGCGCTCCCCGATCGGCGAGGTGCTGCGCCATCCGCAGCCCCAGCGCTCCGGTGCCGCCGGTGATGACATACGTTCCTGCCGGCGAACAGGTCAGCGGGGCACCGGGCCCGGGTGCGACGGGCTCCAGGTGGGCCACCCGGGCCACCCCGCCACGCACCATCACCACGCCGTTGCCCGCCAGGGAAGCCAGGGCGCCCAACGGTATCCGCGCATCGGCGAGGTCCAGCACGCCACCCCACACCCGGGGGTGCTCGGCGGCGGCCACCCGGGCCACCCCCCACAGCGGCGCGTGGGTCACGTTGTCGCCCTCGTGCACCCGCTGGGTGAGCACCCAGAGCCGGGCGCGGCCGGTGTGCATCACGGCGAGGGCGTCGAGCACCTGCCGCACCGATTCCGCAGCAGGGTCCTGCTCGCTCGGCAGCATCAGCACCACGGCACCCGGGCCCAGATCGCCCGGTAACCCTTCAGGATCGGGGCACAGCCGGAACGGGACGCCGGCCGCGGTGAGGACTGCCTGCACCACCGCCAGCGTGTCCGGATCGCCACCGACGAGCACCACCTCGTCGGGCCGGGCGTCGGCGGGGTACGGCGTCGACGACCACACCAACTCGTGCAAGATCTGTCCGGAGGGGCCCGCGTTCTCGAGTTCCTCAAAGCCCATGCCATGCAGGTACACCAGCACTGCACCCGCGGTGTCCCGGATGGTGACGTCGGTGATCGTCGTCCCGGGACGACGCACCACGTGGATGACGCCCACGGCCGGCGCGGCGCCGTACACGCGCACCCGGTCCACCCGGGCAGGCATGCGCAGCCGGGGTGGCCCGTCGAACACCGTCGAGGCGGCGGAGGTGGCGGCGTCGAGCAGGCTCGCCCAGCTGGCCGGCACCGAGCCGTCAGCCTCCGCGGACACCCGCGCGAGCAGTTGGCCGGCGCCGCGGCGCAGATCCAGGATGTCCCAGCCGAATCCCATGGCAGCCACGCCGAGTCCGGCCAGCGTGGACACGACGTGGCCCGGTGCGAGCACCTCCGGGCAGTCCGGTTGTGCGGGTGTGGGTTCCACGCTGTCGACGGCTACCGCCGCGGTGCTGTGGGTGAGCCACCCGCCCTGTTCGTCATCGATCAACCGGGTGGACAGGGTCAACGCGCCGTCGCGGCGAACCAGCTGGACATCGCGGGTGCGTCCGGGTGCCACCGGGGTCCGTAGTCGCACGTCTGACAGATCGGCGCCGGCCGCGGCGAGGAAGGTGTTCAGCAGCACGGCCGCGGGCACGATCTCGGTGCCCTGCACCGGGTGGTCCCCCGGGTAGGGGCGGGTGTCCAGGTCGAGGCGCGTCTGCCACACCACCGTCGAGGTGGTGGCGACATCCAGTCGTCCGCCGAGCAGAGTGTGCGTGGCGACGTCGTGGACGCCATGTCCACCGGGCGGCGGGGTCGGGGTGCGCCAGAAGTGCCGGTGCTGCCATTGCGTGCCGGGCAGATCACAGGCCCAGGGGCCGCGGCGAGATCGCACCACGACACCGTGGCAGTGCAGCGCCGCCACCGCCGCGTGGACCGCTCGCGTCTGCGGCTGGTCACGCCGCAGTACCGGGATCACCACCGGGTCGGGCTTCCCCAGGTGCGTCACCGTTTCGATCACGGAGTGCGCCACCACCGGATGCGCGGAGACCTCCACGAACACGCGGTGGCCGTCCTGTACGGCGGCGCTCACCGCTTCGGCGAACCGGACCCGGCCCCGCAGGTTGATCACCCAGTAGTCGGGATCGCGGGGCGCCGCCGACCTCGGGTCAGCCAGGGCCGTCGAGTACAACGGGACACATGCGGGCGCGGACGGCCCCAATTGTGCCGTGAGACGGGCCAAGTCACCGGTCAGAGCGTCCATTGCGGGGCTGTGGAACGCCACGTCGGTGGCCACCCGACGCACCGACACACCCTCATCGGCCCACTCGGCGCACACCGCCTCGACAGCGCCGATCGCACCGGAGATGACGCAGGCCACCGGCGAGGAACTGATGGCCGCCACCACGTCGGTGCGGCCCTGTAACCGGGCGTCGGCCTCGTCGTACGGCAGACCCACCAGCGCCATGGCGCCGTAGCCCTGCACGGTGCGGAACCCGCGTGCCCGGTAGCACGCGACGTGAGCGCCCTGTTGCAAGCTCAGCACACCGGAGACCACGCAGGCGGCCACCTCGCCGACCGAATGGCCGATCACCGCGGACGGTTCGACGCCGCGCTCCCGGAGCACGGCTGCCAGCCCGACCTGGATGGCGAATGTCAGCGCCTGGACCCGATCCGTGCCACCGAGTTCACCGGTCCGCAGCGCCTCCCGTGGCGAGAATCCCAGCTCGTCGGCGAACACCGGCGCCACCGCATCGATCACCTCGGCGAACCGCGTTTCAGTGTCCAGCAGCTCGGAACCCATTCCCGCCCAATGCGATCCGTGCCCGGAGAACACCCAGACCGCACCGGTGTCCGGCACAGCGGTGCCTGTCACCACCCGGGGGTCGCGCTCGCCCGCCGCAATGGCCCGCAGCGCCGCCGCGGCGTCGTCCCGGCTCTCGGCGACCACGGCGGCCCGGACGGGCTCGTGTGAGCGCCGGGTCCACAAGGTGGTGGCCACCTGCTCGAGTGGTTGCCCGTCGAGCGCGTCCGCCAGCGCTGCGGCCTGGATGGTCAGCCGGGCCTGTGATCGGGCCGAGATCGGAAGTACCACGGGGAGAGGTTCTTCGGACGTCTCGGCAGCCGACTCAGGTGCCTCTTCGAGCAGCACGTGCGCGATAGTGCCGCCGTATCCGTAGCTGCAGACCGCCGCACGCCGTGGGCCCTGCGCCTCTCGCCACGGCTCGGGCTCGGTGGGCACCCGCAGTCCGCTGGCGGGCCAGTCGAGTGCGCGGGTCATCTTCCGGATACCGGCGGTGGCCGGAATGACTTTGTGGTGCAGCGCCAATGCGGCCTTCATCAGGCCGACCACCCCGGCGGCGCCTTCGAGATGGCCGGTGTTCGGTTTCACCGAGCCGACGGCGCAGGGCGCGTCACGACCCGCTCCGTACACCTGCGCCAGCGCAGTGAGTTCGACGGGATCGCCGGTGGGCGTTCCGGTTCCGTGCGCCTCGATGAAGCCCACGGAGTCCGGTGGCACCTGCGCGACGGCGCACGCCCGGCGGAACAGCTGGGCCTGGGCGTCACCGTTGGGCGACATGATGCCGACGGTGCGGCCGTCCTGGGCCACCGCGCCGCCGCGGATCACCGCCAGTACCCGGTCGCCGTCGCGGCGGGCGTCGGACACCCGTTTGAGCACCACCACCGCAGCGCCCTCCCCGCGGCCGTAACCGTCGGCGGATGCGTCGAATGACTTGCAGCGCCCGTCGGGCGCGGTGGCCCCCGCGACGTCGAGGACGCGGGTGAGGCCGGGCCCGATCAGCGCGCTCACCCCACCGGCGAGGGCCAGCGTCGTCTCGCCGTCGCGTAGCAGCTGGCAGGCCTGGTGCACCGCGACCAGGGAGGCCGCGCAGGCGGCGTCCAGCGCGACGCTGGGCCCGCGCAGGTCGAGCAGATGCGACACCCGGTTGGCGACGCCGCACAACGAGGTTCCGATACCGGTCCACGCTTCGATGCCCGGCAGGTCTTCCATCAGCAGCTTGCCGTAGTCGTCGGAGTTCACGCCCATCAGCACCGCGGTGTCACTGCCGGCCACCGAACGCGGTGCGATGCCCGCGTGCTCGAGGGCTTCCCAGCACACCTCGACCGCCAGCCGCTGCTGCGGGTCCATCAGCTCGGCCTCGCGCGGTGACACTCCGAAGAACTCGGCATCGAAGCCGGCGAGGTCGTCGAGGAAGGAGCCAAATGGGTTGGTCTCTGTGAGCACGGCTGCGTTGCGGGGATCGCGGCGCAGGTAGGGCTCCCACCGCTCGGCGGGGATCTCGCGGACCGCGCTGCCGCCGTCGAGCAGGAACTGCCAGAACTGCGCGGGGGTGGTGACGTCGCCGGCAAGGCGGCATCCGATGCCGACGATCGCGATCGGTTCCGGGGCGGGTTGGGGCTCTACCGTGGTCTGGGTAGGCTTGCCTAACAACTCGTCCATGCGGCCAATAGTGGCACAGACCGCCCGACCGCTGGACTGCTACCCGAGGGTGATCTCGGCAGCCAGGGTGCCGAGCACCTTGAGCGCATCGGCGCTGGGTGAGTCCGGTTCGGCGTGGTAGACCACCAACTCCTGGCCGGGACTCGAGCGCACGTCGAAGGTCTGCATGGTCAGCGTCATCGCCCCCACCGCGGCGTGGCAGAACCGCTTCGACGTCCACGTCTTGCCGCGCGCATCGTGCTCGGCCCACAGCTCGGCGAACTCCGGACTGGCGTCCAGGAGGTGGGCCAGCACGGCGCGGATGCGCGGGTCGTCGGGAGCCAGCCCGTGCCCGTGGCGGAAGCCCGCCACCGAATCCCGCGCCACCACCGACCAGTCGGTATAAAAGCTACGGGCGCCCGGCTCGGTGAACACCACGTGCAACAAGTTGGTCGAGTGCGCCCAGCCGCCGAACAGTGCGTCGGCCATCGCATTGGTGGCCAGGACGTCGTAGGCACGGTTGTAGACCAGCGCCGGGTTGTCCGGCCACATATCCATCAGCTGCAGCAGGGCCGGATCCACGGCGGTGCTGCCCGCGCCGATCTCCCGCGGGCTCAGCCCGGCGAGCCGGAAGAGGTGGCCTCGGCCGTCGTCGGGCAGTTGCAACGCCTGCGCCAGCGAGTCCACGACCGCCGGTGACGGCCGGGTTTCACGGCCCTGCTCCAGGCGCGTGTAGTAGTCGACCGACAGGCCCGCCAGCGCGGCCACCTCTTCGCGGCGCAGACCGCTGACCCGGCGCTGCCCGTAACTGGTCAACCCGATGTCGGCGGGCGAGACCGCGCTGCGCCGCGCACGCAGAAAATCCCCGAGTTCTCCTGCCATGACATCGATGTTAGGTCGTGCCGACCGGTCACGACCCGTTCCTGGGTGCGCTGCACCCAGGAACACCGCATCCTTTTTCGACCGCGGGTTCCGGCGCAGAGTGACTGGTGACACCGGACCGAAGGAGAATCATGAGCAAGTCCGTAGCGCTGGTCACCGGGGCCAGCAGTGGAATCGGCCGCGCCATCGCCCGCCGGCTGGCGAACGACGGCATGACGGTGATCGCCGGCGCCCGCCGCCTCGATCTGCTGCACGAGCTGGCCGGCGAGGTCGACGGGATAGAACCCCGCGAGCTGGACGTCACCGATCGCGGCTCCGTGCAGGCGGCGGTGGACGACATCGTGGCCCGGCACGGACATCTCGATGTGCTGGTGGCCAACGCCGGGGTGATGCCGTTGTCGCGGCTGGACGCCGGCCTGGTCGACCAGTGGGACCAGATGATCGACGTCAACGTCCGTGGGCTGCTGCACGGGCTGGCGGCGGCGCTGCCGGTGTTCGGCCGTCAGGAAAGCGGCCATGTGGTGACCATCGCGTCTGTCGGCGCGCACGAGGTCGGCCCCACCTATGCGGTGTACAGCGGCACGAAGTTCGCCGCGTGGGCCATCACCGAAGGGCTGCGGCAGGAGTCGCCGCCGTGGCTGCGGGTGACCACCATCTGCCCCGGCGTGGTGACCAGCGAACTCGCCGAGACCATCACCGACCCGGTGGCCCGCGACGCGATGGCCGAGTACCGGCGCAACGCCATCTCCCCCGAGGCCATCGCCGATGCGCTGGCCTACGCCGTCGGCACCCCGCCGGAGGTCGACGTCAACGAGATCATCATCCGCCCGGCCGCCCAGCGGTGATTTCGGCGCGCGCGTGACCGCGCAGCGGTTACCAGCGCGCCGAAGTCACTCGAGCAGGGAGCGGACCACGCCGTCGGCGAGCAGTCGCCCGCGGTCGGTGAGCACCAGGCGGTCACCGTGGACGGCGGCCAGTCCCTCGGCCACCACGGCGGGCACCCGCTCCCGCTCGACGGGGCGCAGCAACTCCAGCGGCAGTCCTGCGCGCAGGCGGACGTTGAGCAGGACGTCCTCGACGTGCCGGTCGCCGTCGGAGAGTTCCTCGAAGTCGGCGATGGGCAGCTCCCCCGCTTCGAGCTGTGCGGCATAGGCATTGGGGTGCTTGGCATTCCAGAACCGGGTTGCCCCGATGAAGCCGTGGGCGCCGGGGCCTGCGCCCCACCACTGGCCGCCGCCCCAGTAGCCGAGATTGTGTCGGCACTCGCCACCGGGGCGGCTCCAGTTCGACACCTCATACCAGTCGAACCCGGCGGCGCGGACCATACCGTCGAGCAATTCGTAGCGCGCCGCCAGCACGTCGTCGTCCACCGCCGCCATCTCGCCGCGGCGGACCCGCCGGGCCAGCGCGGTGCCGTCCTCGACCACCAGGGCGTAGGCCGACAGGTGGTCGACGCCGGCACCGATGACCGCGTCCACCGAGCGGCGCAGATCGTCGTCCGTCTCACCCGGCGTGCCGTAGATGAGGTCCAGGTTGACGTGGTCGAAGCCGGCCGCCGACGCCTCGCCCGCTGCGGCGACAGCCCGGCCCGGGGAGTGGGTGCGGTCCAGCAGGCGCAGCACGTGCGCCGCCGCGGACTGCATGCCCAGCGACACCCGGGTGTAGCCGGCCCCCCGGATCTGGTCGAAGAACTCCGGTGATGTCGATTCGGGGTTGGCCTCGGTGGTCACCTCGGCGTCCGGCGCCAGCTCGAAGGCGTCCCGCACCGCGTCCAGCACGGCGGCCAGCCCGGAGCCACCCAGCAACGACGGTGTGCCGCCGCCGACGAACACGGTGTCGACCACCGGGGCGGGCAGCTGCGCGGCGCCGAGCTGCAGTTCCCGGCGGACCGCCGCGAGCCAGCCGTCGGGATTGGCGCCACCCAGCTCACCCGGGGTGTAGGTGTTGAAGTCGCAGTATCCGCAGCGGGTGGCGCAGAACGGGACGTGCACGTAGATCCCGAACGCACCACCGCGGGTCATGGCGAAGCGGGGCGCTTCGCGCGCTGCGGGTGGAGCGGTCATGCACTCCAGTCTCCCCCAACCAGCGGATCGGTCCCGGCGCGGGTTTCGCTCAGGGTGAGCCCAAGTCTGGCCTGATTGGGTGCCATGAGGGCGGCGTGGCAGAATGGCCGGGTGATCGCCGCACGTAAGCCAGCTCTCGTGTCGCGGCGGCATGTCGATTTCAAGCGTGTCTGTAGCTGTTGCTGTCTGCCTTGACGGCTTGATCTCGCCCAGCCTGCCCATAACCTCAGCTGGCCGCCGGATCTGCGTCGACCGGTCAGCCCCCGGTAGCAGCGCGCTCCGAACGCCGGCTCCTGTCCAGGAGCACATCACATGACATCTTCTGAGAAGAACCCGGCCAAGGCCCGTCCCGTCAAGCGTCCTCGGGGTGAGGGCCAGTGGGCCCTCGGCTACCGGGAACCGCTGAACCCCAACGAGCAGGCCAAGAAGGACGACAACCCACTCAACGTGCGGGCGCGCATCGAGAACATCTACGCCAAGGGCGGCTTCGAGAGCATCGACAAGGGTGACCTGCGCGGCCGGTTCCGCTGGTGGGGTCTCTACACCCAGCGCAAGCCCGGCTACGACGGCACCTGGACCGGTGACGACAACACCGACATGCTCGAGGACGAGTACTTCATGCTGCGGGTGCGCAGCGACGGTGGCGCGCTGACCACCGCGGCCCTGCGCACGCTCGGTGGAATCTCCACTGAGTTCGCCCGCGACACCGCCGACCTCTCCGATCGGGAGAACGTCCAGTACCACTGGATCCGGGTCGAGGACATGCCGGAGATCTGGCGCCGCCTCGACGAGGTCGGTCTACAGACCACCGAGGCGTGCGGCGACTGCCCACGTGTCGTCCTGGGTTCACCGCTGGCCGGGGAACACCCCGACGAGGTGCTCGACGGCACCCCGGCGGTCGACGAGATCGTCAAGCGCTACATCGGCAAGCCGGAGTACTCGAACCTGCCGCGCAAGTTCAAGACCGCGATCTCCGGCCTGCAGGACGTGGTGCACGAGGTCAACGACGTGGCCTTCGTGGGAGTCCACCACCCCGAACACGGCCCCGGGTTCGACCTGTGGGTCGGCGGCGGGCTGTCCACCAACCCGATGCTGGGCCAGCGGGTCGGCGCCTGGGTGCCGCTGGACGAGGTGCCCGACGTCTGGGAAGGCGTGGTCAGTGTCTTCCGTGACTACGGTTACCGCCGGCTGCGGGCCAAGGCCCGGCTCAAGTTCCTCATCAAGGACTGGGGCGTGGAGAAGTTCAGGGAAGTTCTCGAAACCGAGTACCTGAAGCGGCCGCTGATCGACGGCCCTGCGCCCGATCCGCTCACCCGGCCGATGGACCACGTGGGCGTGACCAAGCTCAAGAACGGGCTCAACGCCGTCGGAGTGGCGCCGATCGCGGGGCGCGTGTCGGGCACCATCCTCACCAAGGTCGCCGACCTGGCCGAGGCGGCCGGGTCCAACCGGGTGCGCTTCACGCCCTACCAGAAGCTGATCGTGCTCGACGTGCCTGATGACGAGGTGGCCAACCTCCAAGCTGCGCTCGAAGAACTGGGCCTGCCGTCACAGCCGTCGAACTGGCGGCGCAACCTGATGGCCTGCACCGGCATCGAGTTCTGCAAACTGAGCTTCGCGGAAACCCGCAAGCGGTCGCAGTCGCTGGTGCCCGAACTGGAGCAGCGGCTCGAGGACATCAATGCCCAACTGGACGTGCCGGTGACGGTCAACGTCAACGGGTGCCCCAACTCGTGCGCGCGGATCCAGATCGCCGACATCGGCTTCAAGGGCCAGATGGTCGACGACGGCGACGGCGGACAGGTCGAGGGTTTCCAGGTGCATCTGGGTGGCAGCCTGGGCCTGGACAGCGGTTTCGGCCGCAAGCTGCGCCAGCACAAGGTCACCTCCGAGGAGCTCGGACCCTACATCGACCGGGTTACTCGCAACTTCGTGAAACAACGAGAGGCCGGAGAGCGTTTCGCCCAGTGGGCTGTGCGAGCCGACGAAGCGGACCTGAGGTGAATCGATGACTGTTGAGGTGAGTGGTGTGACGGAGACCGACCTGCGGGAGATCGCTGCGCGCGGCGCGGCCGAGCTCGACGGGGCCTCTGCCGAGGAGCTGCTGCGCTGGACCGACGAGAACTTCGGCGGCGCATATGTGGTGGCCTCCAACATGCAGGACGCCGTGCTGGTGGAAATGGCGGCCAAGGTCCGGCCCGGCGTGGACATCCTGTTCCTGGACACCGGTTACCACTTCGCCGAGACCATCGGCACGCGCGACGCCGTGGAGTCCGTCTACGACGTGCACGTGGTGAACGTCGCACCGGAAAACTCCGTGCCCGAACAGGATTCGATCTACGGCAAAGACCTGTTCGCCCGGGACCCGGCGGCCTGCTGCCGGATGCGCAAGGTCGAACCGCTGTCCAAGGCGCTCAAGGGCTACACCGCGTGGGTGACCGGCATCCGGCGGGTGGAGGCGCCGACCCGCGCCAACGCGCCCCTGATCTCGTTCGACGAGGCGTTCGGGCTGGTGAAGATCAACCCGATCGCCGCCTGGTCCGACGAGGACATGCAGCGCTACATCGACACCCACGGCATCCTGGTGAACCCGCTGGTGGACGAGGGTTACCCGTCCATCGGCTGCTTCCCCTGCACCGCCAAGCCCGCCCCGGGTTCCGATCCGCGCAGCGGCCGGTGGGCCGGTCAGGCCAAGACCGAGTGCGGCCTGCACGCGTCATGACGGGGTTCGCCCCGGCGCTGGTGCTGACCGCCCACGGCAGCGCCGACCCGCGGTCCGCTGCGGTGACGCACGCCGTGGCCGGGCGGATCCGGCGCCTGCGGCCGTGGCTGGATGTACGCGCCGCCTTCCTGGAGCAGACGTCTCCCTCGCTGGCCGAGGTGCTGACCGCCACCGAGGACGCGGTGGTGACACCGTTCCTACTGGCCTCGGCGTACCACGCGCGGGTGGACATTCCGGCGGTGATCGCGGAGTCCGGACGGTGTGCGCGACGGGCCGACGCCCTGGGTGAGGATCCCGCTCTGCTCGCTGTGCTGCGGCACCGGTTGGCCGAAGCCGGGGTGTCCGCCGACGAGACCGGCCTGGGCGTGGTGGTGGTGGCCGTGGGTTCGTCGAATTCCGAGGCCAATGCCCGCACTGCCTCGGTGGCCACGACGCTGGCCACCGGAACCCGTTGGGCCGCAACACAGACGGCTTTCGCCACCGGTCCGTATGCCAATCTGGCGGAGTCCCTTGACGCCGTCCGCGCTGCCGGCGCCCGGCGTGTGGTGATCGCGCCGTGGTTCCTGGCGCCCGGCCGGATCACCGACCGCGTGGCCGCCTTCGCCGCCCAGCACAACGTCGCCATGTCCGAGCCACTGGGCTCCCACAACCTGGTGGCGGCCACGGCGCTGGACCGCTACGACGTGGTGTCGTCCGCCCGCGTGGCCGCCTGAGCTCTTCCCTCCCATACGTCCCGCGATGACGCACGTCTGAATTTCAAGTAGTGACTGTTATTCGAATAGCGGTTACTATCCAAGTATGGCTCGTGATCAATCACCCCGGCGCCTCACCCGCGCCGAGAGCAAGGAACTGACCCGGCGCAAGCTGCTCGATGCAGCAGCCCAGGTGTTCGCCCGCAAGGGCTACGCCGCCGCCTCCGTGGACCAGGTCGCCGAGGCGGCCGGATTCTCCGTCGGCGCGGTGTACTCCAACTTCGCCAACAAGGACGAACTGTTCTCGGCACTGATGAGCGACCGCGCCGTCAACCAGATCGGCGAAGTGGCACACATCGTCGACTCCTCCCGCGAACAATCGGCCGACCCGCTGCAGGCACTGGGCGAGATGCTGATCGCCATCGCCGACAAGGACACCGACGCTGCCGTCCTGCGCACCGAATTCTGGCTGCATGCCGTCCGCAACCCCGAACTCATGCAGATCGAGGCCGACTCGTCGGCGAGGACAGTCGAGGCGGTGCGCGGGATCCTCGCAGAGATGTTGGCGCGCAACAACGTCGACGACTCCGTCTCGGTCGACGAGTTCGCGATCACCACCATCGCGCTCTTCAGTGGCCTCATCCGGCAGCGGCGCATCGATCCTGATCGTGTCCACGGCGAGATGTTCGGCCGTGCCCTGCGCTGGCAGCTGGCCGGCATGCCCAAGAAGGAGAATTGACACATGGACTGGGTCGGCAACATCGCGCTGTACGCGATACCAGCATTCGTCCTGCTGCTCAGCATCGAGTTCCTGGGCGACCACCTGGAACGGCGCCGAGACCGTCGCCAGGGGCGCGCCGCGGAACCCCGCACCAAAGCCGGTTTTTCCGGCAAGGACACCTTCGCCAGCCTGGGGGTCTACGGCCTGGGCCGGGTGGGCAACCTGGTCGAGACATTCATCGAACTACCCCTCCTGCTGCTGGCGGCGGCATTCGCACCGCTGGCGCTGTCCGCCTCGGACTGGTGGGTCTGGCTGCTGGCGATCGTCGGCGCGGACCTGGCGTACTACGCCGAACACCGCATGCAGCACCGGGTCCGGCTGTTCTGGGCCGCACACAGCGTGCACCACTCCAGCCAGCACTTCAACATGTCCACTGCGCTACGGCTGCCCACCCTGATCCCCCTGCGCTTCCTGACGAACGTGGTCTACATCCCGCTGGTGCTGGTCGGAATCCCGGTCTGGATGGTCTTCCTGAGTCAGTCCGTGGTGCTGCTCTTCCAGTTCCCGTTACACACCGAACGCATCGGAAAGCTGCACCCGGCAATCGAATACGTGTTCAACACCCCGTCACACCACCGGGTGCACCACGGCGCCAACAACCCGTATCTGGACAAGAACTACGGCGGCATCTTCATCGTGTGGGACCGGATGTTCGGGAGCTACGTCGAGGAGTCGGAGCGCATCCGCTACGGGCTGACCCACAACATCGACACCTACAACCCGATCAAGGTCAACTTCGCCGAGTTCGCCATCATGATGCGCGACGTATGGCATGCCAAGACCTGGCGTGGCCGGATCGGCTACCTGCTGCGGCCGCCCGGTTGGGCGGAGACCGCGCCGTATGTCGAGACGCCCGCGCCGGAGCTCACGACACGCTGAGTTCGCGGTCGGCCGCGCCGTGCTGCCGGCCGGCTGCGATCTGCGGCACCCGGGTGGCCCGGACGTACACCGTGTCACCGGCTTTGAGGCCCAGCGCCTCGGCATCACCGCGGGTGATCTGCGCGGTGAACGAACCGCCGGTGGTGGCGCTGGTCAGTTCCACCCGGACCTCGAAGCCCAGAACGACCACCCGATCGACGACCGCCTTGGTCACCCCGGTGGACTCCGCGGTGCCGTCCCCGGCCGCGATCGCCATCTCGGGATTGCGGCCCACCCGAATGTCATGCGGCCGCACCAGGATTCCGTTGAGGGAGGACACGGTACCCAGGAACGACATCACGAACTCGTTGGCGGGCTCGTCATAGACCTGGGTGGGAGTGCCCACCTGCTCGATGCGGCCCTTGTTCAGCACGGCGATGCGGTCGGCGACGTCGAGTGCCTCGGCCTGGTCGTGGGTCACCAGCACGGTGGTGACATGCACCTCGTCGTGCAGGCGGCGCAGCCAGGTCCGCAGATCCTCGCGGACCTTGGCGTCCAAGGCGCCGAAGGGCTCGTCGAGCAGCAACACCTGCGGATCGACGGCCAGCGCGCGGGCCAGCGCCATCCGCTGCCGCTGGCCGCCGGAGAGCTGGTTGGGGTACCGGTTCTGGAAGCCGGCCAGCCCCACGACCTCGAGCAGGTTGTCGACCTTGTCCTTGATCTCCGGCTTGGGTCGTTTGCGGATCTTGAGCCCGAAAGCCACGTTGTCGCGCACGCTGAGGTGCTTGAACGCCGCATAGTGCTGAAAGACGAAACCGATGCCGCGCTTCTGCGGTGGCACCCGCGTGACGTCTCGGCCGTTGATCGAGATGGTGCCGGTGTCGGGCTGGTCCAGTCCGGCGATGGCCCGCAGCAGCGTCGACTTGCCGGATCCGCTGGGGCCCAGCAGCGCCGTCAGCGACCCGGCCGGGACCGCGAAGTCGACGTTGTCGAGCGCGGCGAAGTCGCCGTAGTGCTTGTTGGCGCCGCTGACGGTGATCGCGTCGGTCATTGTCGGTCTCCCTATTTCTCGGTCCGGGAACGCCGGGCATCGAGGACCACCTGTACGACCAGCACCAGAACCGCGACCGCCATCAACACCGTCGCGATGGCGTAGGCCCCGTACTCATTGGCGCGGTTGTACCGGTCGGCCACCAGCAGCGTCAAGGTCTGCGACTGCCCGGGCAGATTGGACGACACCATGATGACGGCGCCGAACTCCCCCAGGGTGCGGGCGATGGTCAGCACGATGCCGTAGGTCAGGCCCCAGCGGATGGACGGCAGGGTGATCCGCCAGAAGGTCTGCCACCACTGCGCCCCCAGCGTTGCCGAGGCCTCTTCCTGATCGGTGCCCAGCTCGTGCAGCACCGGCTCGACTTCGCGGATCACGAAGGGCACGGTGACGAAGATGCTCGCCAGCACGATGCCCGGGAAGCTGAAGATGATCTTGAGCCCGAAGTCGTTCTCGACGAAGCCGAACAGCCCGGCCGAGCCCCACAGCAGGATCAGCGCCACACCGACCACCACCGGGGAGACCGCGAACGGCAGGTCGATGATCGCCTGCAACGCGCTCTTGCCACGGAACTTGTTGCGCGCGAGCACCAGCGCAGTGGGCACCCCGAAGAGCACGTTGAGCGGCACCACGATGGCGACCACCAACAGCGAGAGCTGCAGGGCGGAAATGGCCGCCGGGGTGGTGATGGAACCGACGAAATCCCCGATGCCCGGTTCCAGCGTGCGCCACAGGATCAGGCCCACCGGCACGATCACCAGAATGCCGATGTAGGCGATGGCGATGAAACGCAGCAGATAGCGGACTGCCGGTGAGAGAGTCATCGCGCCTGCTCCTCCCGGCGTGCGGCCCGCGAGCCGACGGCGCGCAACACGAACAGCACCACGAACGAGATGGCCAGCAGCACAATCGAGATCGCGGCCGCGCCGGTGCGGTCGTCGTTCTCGATCAGGGTGCGGATCCACTGCGAGGACACCTCGGTCTCGCCGGGCACCGCGCCGCCGATCAAGACCACCGATCCGAATTCGCCGATGGCGCGCGAAAACGCCAGGCCCGCACCAGACAGCAGCGAGGGCAGCAGGGCAGGCAGGATCACCTTGTTCAGGATGGTGATGTTCTTCGCGCCCAGCGAGGCTGCGGCCTCTTCGACCTCCCGATCGAGTTCGAGCAGCACCGGCTGCACCGAACGCACCACGAACGGCAAGGTCACGAACAGCAGCGCGATGCCGATGCCCCACTTGGTGTGCTGCAGGTGCAGATCCACCGGGCTGTTGGGGCCGTAGAGCGCCAGCATCACCAGACTCGCGACGATGGTGGGCAGCGCGAACGGCAGATCGATCACCGCGTCGACCAGTCGTTTACCCGGGAAGTCGTCACGGGTGAGCACCCAGGCCACCAGCAGACCGAAGACCCCGTTGATGACGGTCACGCCGATGGAGACCGTCAGCGTCACCTCGAAGGACCGCAGTGCCGACGGCGAGGTGACCGCCGCCCAGAACGCCGCCGCGCCGCCCTTGGCCGACTGCCACAGGATCGCGGCCAACGGCAGCAACACGATCACCGACAGCCACAACGTCGCAGCACCCACCCGCAGTGAGGTACTGCCGTGACGACCGAACGCCCGGCCCGAATCGAGTTCGGGCCGGGCGTCGGTCGCAGCAGTCTGCGTCATCCAGTGGCCTGCTTGTAGATCTTGGTGATGGTGCCGTTGTCCTTGTCGAAGAGCGCGGGATCCACCTCACCCCATCCGCCGAGATCGGAGATGGTCCACAGCTTCTCCGGCTCCGGGAAATCGGCGGCGAACTGCTCGGCAACGGCCGGGTCGACGGGGCGGAAGCCGGCTTCGGCCCAGATCTTCTGGCCCTCGGGGGTGTAGAGGAAGTTCTTCAGGGCGGTGGCCTGCTCCAGGTGCGCGCTGGCGGAGACCACGGCCACCGGGTTCTCGATCTTGAACGTCTGCGGCGGGTTCACGTGCTCGACGGGCTTGCCCTGGCGCTCCACGTAGATGGCCTCGTTCTCGTAGCTGAGCAGCACGTCGCCGGTGCCCTGCAGGAACACGTCGGTGGCCTCGCGGCCCGAGCCCGGGCGGGTCTTGACATGCTCGGTGACCAGCTTGTTGACGAAATCGATACCCGCCTCGGGGTTTTGGCCCCCGTTGCTCTTGGCGGCATACGGCGCGAGCAGGTTCCACTTGGCCGACCCGGAACTGAGCGGGCTGGGGGTGACCACCTCGACGCCGGGCTGCAGCAGATCGTCCCAGTCGCGGATGTTCTTCGGGTTGCCCTCTCGGACCACCAGCGACACCACCGACCCGAACGGCAGACCCTTGGTGGCGTCGGCGTTCCAGTCCGCCGCCACCTTGTCCGCCTTGACCAGACGGGTGACGTCGGGCTCCACCGAGAAGTTCACGATGTCGGCGGGCTTACCGTCGACGACGGCCCGGGACTGGTCGCCCGAGGCGCCGTAGGAGGTGGTGACGGCGACGCCCTTGCCCGCGTCGGTGGCCGCGAAGGCCGGGATGATCTTGCTCCACCCCGGTTCCGGGACGGCGTAGGCCACCAGCGTCAGGGTGGTCTCGGCGTCCGAGGCGCCGCCGTCCTCACCCACCACGTCGCTGGCGCCGCCACCACCACACGCCGCCACCACGGAGGCGGTCAGGGCCAGTGCGGCGGCGGTCTGCCATGTTCGGAGAGTTCTGCGCATTTCGAGGTGCCTTTCGTGGGAACGGGAGCCGGGGATCGGAGGCCCGTCGCAACGGAAAGCGTGTGTTCAGATTCTGGCTACAGCGCACACAACGAGAGCCATCACCGACACCCAACCGCGCACGGGCGTGGGGTCAGCGACAACAACACACATCAGCGACGGCACAAAAACCCACGGCAATGAGGGCCAGGACATGGCCACCCTTGTTGCCGGACGCCGTACGCATGGGCGGAAGAGTAGCAGAGTTACGCGCCGTCACCAGAGCGGGTCAGCGTGTGACCAGCCACATGACGACCACCAGCACCACCAGCAGCACCAAAATCAAGGTCACGCGTGAGCGTGGCAGGCCGTTCACCGGTCACCTCCTTGATCGCTGCGCAGCCGGTGCAGCAACCGAACCCCGTTGCCCAGCAGCGCGTCCAGCACCACCGCGACGATGTAGGCCAACAACAACACCACCGGCATCACCACCATGGTCTGCAACACGAAGCCGAGGCCGGTCAGCCACAATTCGACGCCGTCCCACCAGCTCAGCAGTCCGTCCATCAAAGCGATCGTCCACCCACGCCCACCACCCTACGATCTAGGGGTGGGCACGACCGACAGTGCTACCGAATCCACCACCTGTCTGGTCGCCGGCGGAGGCCCGGCAGGGGTGATGCTCGGCCTGCTGCTGGCCCGCGCCGGCGTCGAGGTCACGGTGATGGAGAAACACGCCGACTTCCTGCGCGACTTCCGCGGCGACACCGTGCACGCCAGCACCCTGCGCCTGCTCGACGAACTGGGGCTGGCCTCCGCCTTCGCGACCGTGCCGCACCGCCTCATCGACGAGATCGCCCTGGATGTCCGCGGCAACGCCCTGACGATGGACCTGCGCAGGCTGCCCGGTGATCACCAGCACATCGCGCTGGTGCCCCAGTGGGATTTCCTGGAGATGCTGGCCCGCGCCGCCGAGCGGGAACCGACCTTCCGGCTGATGCGCAGCGCGGAAGTCCTCGGCCCGCTCTCCGCCGACGGCCGCGTGAGGGGGGTGCGGTTCCGGGACGCCGACGGCCGCGAGCGCCAGATGGCGGCCACGCTGACGGTGGCCTGCGACGGCCGGGCCTCGACGTTGCGCTCGGCCTGCGGCCTGCGGCCCCGCAGCTTCGGAGCACCGATGGATGTGTGGTGGTTCCGGCTGCCGCGCATCGAGGGCGACCCGCACGGGCTCAACGGCCGCTTCGAGAACGGTCAGGCGGTGGCACTGATCGATCGCGGCGACTACTTCCAGGTGGCCTACCTCATCAAGAAGGGCTCGGATGCGGCGATGCGCGCCGAGGGCATCGAGTCGCTGCGCTCGCGGGTCGGCGCCCTCGTGCCCTGGCTGGCGGACCGCACCGATCAGCTCCGGTCCTTCGACGACGTGAAATTGCTTGACGTGCAACTGAATCGCCTGCGCAGATGGTATGCCGACGGCATCCTGTTCCTCGGCGACGCGGCGCACGCGATGTCCCCGGTGGGTGGTGTCGGCATCAACCTGGCCGTGGCGGACGCGGTGGCAGCGGCGCGCATCCTGGCCGGGCCGCTGCGCGCGGGCACGGTGTCCCGCCGGCACCTGGCGCTGGTCCAGGCCCGGCGCTGGCTACCCGCCGCCCTGATCCAGCGGGTGCAGCGGTTCGTGCACGACAACGTGATCGCCCGAGCGTTCAGCGGGCCCATCACCGACGAGCCGGCAGCGCCACCACGGGCACTGCGCCTGGCCCGGCGCTTCCCGATCCTGCCCCGCATCGGCGCCTACGGCGTGGCCATCGGGCCCTTGCCCGAGCACGCACCGGACTTCGCGCGACGCTAGGCGGCGATGACCTCGCTGATGAAGGTCGTGCACGTCGTTCGCATCAACTCCAAGGACATGTTCGGCGATTCCAGGACCACCTGCACCGCCAGCCCGTCGAGCATGCCGATCAACATGTTGGCCTGCACGCGCGCATCGCCGGGCCGCGCCGTTCCAGCGGCCTGCGCGTCGCCGATCACCCCGGCGACCACGTCCCGCCACTGGCCGTAGAGGCGGTCGTTGATCTCCTGCAATACCGCATCGCGACTGCCCTCGGCCCACAGCGCCAGCCACACCTTCCACGCCCGCACCGACAACTCGTCGTTGGGCAGGTAGGACTCCACCAGGTCATGCAGGATCGCCAGGCTGTCTTTGCCCGAGGTGAGCAGCTCCTGGCGCCGCGCCAAGGAATCGGAGAGGTTGAACTCGAACGCCGCGGTGATGACTTCCTTCTTGGTCTCGAAGTAGTAGTGCACCGTGCCGGAACTGACTCCCGCTTCGCGGGCGACGTCGGAGAGGCGCAGGGCCGGGATCCCCGCCGTGGCGATGACTTCACACGCCGCGGCGAGGATCTGTGGCCGGCGCTCGGCTTCCACACTGGGGCGCGGCATCGGTTCCTCCGAGTCGGGCGGACAGCTCAAACCCTTCGATGGTACAAGTGAGATAACTGGCCGCCCGATCAAACCTCAGCCCAGATTGCGGGAGATCACCAGACGCATGATGTCGGAGGTGCCTTCCTCGATCTCCTCCAACTTGGCGTCGCGCATCCACTGCTCCACGGGATACTCCCTCGAGTAGCCCCACCCGCCGAGGGTCTGCACCGCGGCATGCGTGACGAACATGGCGGTCTCGGAGGCGGTCAGTTTGGCCATCGCGGCGATACCGCGTGCCTGCACCCCACTGTCGATCAGGCGCGCCGCGTGCAACACCAGCAGGCGGGCGGCTTCGATCCTGGTGGCCATCTCGGCCAGCCGGAAGGCCACCGCCTGATGATCGATGATCGGCACGCCGAACTGCTTGCGGGTCTTGGCGTACTCGTGGGCGTACTCGTAAGCGGCGCGGGCGGCACCCACCGCGGCCGCGCCGAGCACCACCCGGGAGATGTCGAAGGTGCCCATCAGCCCGTAGAAACCCTGCCCCTCGTCGCCCAGCCGGTCCTCCTCGGGCACGAACACGCTGTCGAGGAAGATCTCGCGGCACACGATGGCCCGCTGTCCCATCTTCTTCATGGGCTCGCCGAAGCTCAGTCCGTCGGTGTCCCTGTCCACCAGGAAGGCCGAGATACCCGCGGACCGCTTGGAGGGATCGGTCTTGGCGAAGACCACATAGGACTGGGCGGCGCCGGCATTGGAGATCCACGCCTTCTGGCCGTTGAGGCGGTAGCCACCCTCGACGCGGGTGGCGGTGGTGGCGATGGACGCGGCGTCCGAACCGGATTCGGGTTCGGTGGTGGCCAGCGAGGTCATGATGGCGCCCGGCCCGGTCAACGGGGTCAGCCACCGCTTCTTCTGCTCCTCGGTGCCCAGCACCATGATCGGGTCGGAGAAGAACCCGTTGGAGCACACCAGGTTTCCGATGCCCGGGTCCCCCCAGCACAATTCCTCCTGAACGAGGCACTGGGTGAAGACGTCGGTGAAACCGCCGCCGCCGTACTCCTCGGGGATCATGAAGTCGGTGATGCCGACCGCGGCGGCCTTGGCGAAGATGTCCACCGGGGTCACGGTGTCGGCCTCGTCCACCTCACGGCCTCGGGGGCGGATCTCCTTGGTGGCGAAGTCGCGGCACAGTTCGACGATCTGCTTCTGCTCGTCGGACAGCGGCCAGGCCGGGATGTTGGTGGTGACAGTCATCGGGATGCTCCTTCGAACGCGGTTGTGCGCCTGCTGGTTTCAGCGGCGTGAATAGACGGGTTTGCCGAGCCACTGGCCGCCGTCAGCCACCAGTACTTCGCCGGTGACGTAACCGGCGCGGTCGCCGAGCAGGTACGCCGCCGACTCCGCGATCTCTGCGGGTTCGGCGAATCGGTTGGCCGGCACACTGGCCAGCACCTCGCGGCGGGCCTCGGCATCGCCCCACAGGGCCGCGCCGGCACCGGCGGTCTCGGTGGGTCCCGGCGCCAGGCAGTTCACCCGCACACCGCGTGCGCCCCACTCGACGGCCAGGGTCCGGGTCATCGCGACCACTCCGCCCTTGGCCGCAGCGCTGTGCACGGTGCCGGGATGACCGTGCCAGGCGTAACTGGCGATGATGTTGAGGATGGTCCCGCTTCCCGCCGCGAGCATGTGTTGGGCCGCGGCGTGGGTGCAGTAGTAGGTGCCGTTGAGCACGATGTCGGTCACCGCTTTCCAACCGCCCGGCGACAGCTCCTCCGACGGCACCACGAAGTTGCCCGCGGCATTGTTGACCAGAGCATCCAGGCGCCCGTGCCGGGCGGCCAGGCCGTCCACCGCGGCGGACACAGCCTCGTGGTCGCGGACGTCGCAGACCAGCGCCTCGGCCTGTCCGCCGGCGTCGGCGATCAGTGCCACGGTCTCATCGAGGGCCTCCTGGCGCCGGCCGAGCACCGCGACCACGCCACCGGCCAGGGCCCAGCGTTGCGCGATGGCACGGCCGATGCCCGAGCCGCCGCCGGTGACCAGTGCGACGCGGCCGGCGAACTCCGCGGCGAGATCGGGCAGGGTGGGGGTCGTCATGAGAGAACCTTTCCGGTTGGGCTGCACCGGGTTACGACCAGCGCATCGACGGCGAGCGCCCCGGTGGCGGTGGCGCGGACGGGGTTGAGCTCGATCTCGTCGACGCCCGCGTGGGAGGCAACAAGACGCGACACGGTGACGATCACGTCGGCGAGGGCGGCCACGTCCACCGGAGCACGCCCGCGCCAGCCCCGCAGCAGGGGTGCGATGCGCAGGGCTTCGAGCATGGCGGTGGCGGTGGCGGCGGTGACCGGGGCGCATTCCATCCTGATGTCGCGGTGCACCTCGGTCTCGGTGCCGCCGGCGCCGACCACCACCACGGGCCCCAGGTCGGGGTCGCGCCGGGCGGCCACCAGCACTTCGACGGCATCGGGTCTGCGGTCCAGTTCCTCGAGCACGTAGTCGCCGTCGCCGAGTCGGGCGCGCATGTCGGCGAGCGCCTCGCGGGCCTGCAGACCGGTGAGGTGGGTGTGCACACCGCCGGCCTCGCTCTTGTGTTCCAGCCACCCGGCCTTGAGCACCAGCGGTTCCCGCAGGCCGGCTGCGAGGTCGGCGTCGTCGTGCACCAGGACGCCCGGGGGAAATTCGATGCCGGCCTCCCCCAGCCAGGTCCGGGCCGCCCAGTATCCGGCCCCGATGGTGGTGGTGTCGTCACACGGTGGCACCTCGGCCGGCGGGGTTGCGGTGGCGGCGGCCAGGTGGGCCAGCACCCGCATTGCCGCTTCGATACTGCCGTAGACCGGCACCCCACTGCGCCAGAGCACCTGTGCGGTGTCCGAATCCGGCGCCATGGAGTGCACGATCACAGGAATGCCTGCCACGCCCAGCTTCTCGGCGACAGCCGCTTCGGCCCCCGCCAGGGCAGGGGTGTCCTGGCCATAGCAGCCGAAGTATCCGGTGAGCACCACGGCGTCCACGCCGCCGGTGGCGCCCACCTGTTCGACCACCCGGGCGTAGTTGCGTAGATCCTGCTCGCCGGCACCGGCCAGATCCACCGGGTTGCTGCACGCCGCACCCGAGGGAAGTTGCGCGGCAAGTGTTTCCGCGAGGGCCTCGGGAAGCTGCGGCACCGTCAGCCCGGCCGCGGCGGCCACGTCGGCCGCGATCCCGCTCTGTCCACCGCTGTCACCCACGATGGCGATGCGCCGGCCGCGCGGCAGGGACGCGGCGAGCAAACCCCGCGCGACGTCGATGAGTTCGGTGGGGGTGGACACCCGTACCACTCCGGCGGCGCGGCAGGCGGCGTCAACGACATCCACTGGTGCGGTGAGTGATCCGGTGTGGGTACGGGCCAGTCGGACGCTGGCGTTGCTGGCCCCGACGGTCAGCAGTACCGTCGGCTTGCCCGATGCGCGCAGTGCGGCCAGGGTTTCGAACAGGGCCTGCCCGCCGGCGAAGCTCTCCAGGTACAGCGCGATGACGGCGGTGTCGTCACGGTCGGCCAGGTCAGCGAGCAGTTCGGTGGCGGTGACGTCGGACTGGTTGCCGATGGACAAAAATCGTGAGATGCCGATCCCGGCCCGGCGGCCGATCGCCACCAGCTCCGAACCCAGTTGACCGCTCTGGGAGACGATCGCCAGCGGCCCGGGGGTCGGGGCGCCCCACATCAGCCGCAGTTCGTGGGTGGCGTCGTAGATGCCCAGGCTGTTGCTGCCGATCAGGCGCGCACCGGCGGCGGTGATGCGGGCGGCCAGTGCGGTGTCGTCGGCAATGCCGGCGGTGATGCCCAGGAAGCCGCGGGTGCCGCGCGCCAGGGCGGCGTCCACCACGTCGTCGACGTGGTGGGCGGGTACGCACAGCGCGACCAGTTCGGGAGTCTCGGGGAGCTCGGAAATGCTTGCTGCGCAGCCCCTGCCGAGGACGGTGGCCGAGCGGCTGTTGACCAGGTGCACAGCGCGGCGATGCGCGCCGGCCAGCGCACCGGAGGCCAGCCAGTACCCCCACTTGGCAGGGTCGTCCGAGGCTCCGACCACGGCCACCGATGCCGGATCGGTGAACACGCGCAGATCGGGTCGCGACGGGCTTGCCACGGCGGTCATCGCAGGGCCGCCAGGATCTCCGCGGCAGCGCGCCGGCCCGAGGCGATGGCACCGTCGATGTAGCCGTTCCACACCGGCGAGGTCTCGGTGCCGGCCCAGTGCAGGGGTCCGCAGGCGGTCCGCCAGCCTGTTTCGGCGTGCTCCAGCCACACTCCGGGTGCGGGGTTGGCGGCGTATCCGCCGTGCGCCCACGGGTCGTCGGGCCAGTTCTTCTCCGTGTAGTGCAGCGGCGCACCGGCCTGGTCACCGAACAGGGCGGTGAGCGTGGCCAGTACATCGGCTCGGCGTTGAGCGTCCGGCAGGCGCGCCCAGCGCTGCTGGCGATCGGCGTAGACAAAGGACACCAGCACACCGAGGCGGCCGTCCTCGGGCGAATTGTCGAACACCACGCCCACCGAGTGATCGCCGTAGACCGTGGCCTCGCCGGAGAGGCCGACGGACCGCCAGAACGGGGTGTCGTACACGGTGTGGATCTTGGCCACGTCTCCCATGGGGCTGCGTTCCATCCAGCGGTTGCGGGCCTGGGGCAGCGGCGGGGTGAACTGGATGCGCACCGCTGCGCCGGGCGCCGCGGCCACGACGACACGGCGGGCCCGGACCTGTCCGCGGGCGGTGTCGACGAGCACCCCACCGTCGTCGAGCACGGTGATGCGGTGCACGGCGGCATCGGTGTGCACACGGTCACCGAGGTACGCGGCCATCGCCTGCGGTATCGCCTGGGCGCCCGCGTTGAAGCGGCGTTCCTGCGCGCAACCCTCGGTCTCCATCAGCTGGTCGAATCCGCCGGCGGAGGCAACGTAGAAGAGGAAGTGAAACAGCGAGATGTCGCGCGGCTCGACTGTCCACACGCCCTGCACCGCCAGGGCCAGCCGGGTCCGGGCGTCCCCGTCGGATACTTCGCGATCCAGGTAGGTCTGCACGGTCTGGCTGTCCCAGTCGGCGATGGACGCTGTGGCGCCGGGATGGTCGGGGTCGATCGTCGCCGCCAGCGCATCGATCTGCTCGGTGGCGGCCTCGTAGGCGGCGACACCGGGGCCGTCGGCCGGTCCGGCATTGCGGAAGGGCCGGCAGACGCCGTCGGTCCACAGCTCCAGGTGATCCCCGGTGTTGTACGTCGGGAAAGTGCTGACGCCGAATCGCTGCGCGGCGGCGAGGAGTCGGGTCTGGGTGGGCCCCACCCACTGGCCACCATGATCGATGACAAGGCCGGACACGTGGTCGAGGCGTTCGGAGAGAACCCGTCCACCCACCCGGTCCGCTGCCTCCAGCACCACCACGTCGACGCCGTCATCGTGCAGGTCGACAGCGGTCGTCAGGCCGGCGTAACCGGCGCCGACCACCACTGTCGTCGCGGTCGCCGGCAAGGGCGCGCGGCCGGCAGATTCGTCTGTCATGGGCCCAGTCTGTAGTTAATTGGCCCGCCAGTCAAGAATAAACGTGAAGCGGATCCAGGGCTTGACACGCTGTGGCGTCAGCCACACACTTTCTAAACTGGCCCGCCAATCAGAAATGAGCCGCTGTGGAGAACCCGTCGTACGAGCAGCAATTGAAGGACCGACTGACGCTGATCGAGAGCGCCGACGCAGGCGCCGTGACCGTCGCCGACCTGCCCCTCCGCGACCTCATCTTGACCGTCGCGACCCTGGCCGTGACCATCGTCGCGCTCCTGTGGTGGGCGTACTGATGACCGAGAGCATCCGCGAAAGCACCCCGACCACCGCCCGCGACGGCAGCCCGGACGCCACCCTCACCGATCTGCCCCTGCTCCCCCACGAACGCATCTGGGGCTTCTGGCAGCACTCCTCGGTGAACATCGGCCTCGCCATCGCCACCTGGGCGTTCCTGCAGGGAGCGGCCGTCGCCTACTACGTGGGCTTCGTGCAGGCGATCGCCACCATCGTCATCGGCTACGGCCTCAGCGTGCTGGCGGTGGCGCTGGCCCCCTGCATGCCGTCGGTGAAGTACGGCATCGAACAGTTCGTCGGCCTGCGGTGCACCTTCGGTGAGACCGGGGCCCGGCTGGTCATGATCGTCATGTCGACGCTGCTGGCGGCGGCGTGGTCGGCCATCCTGGCGATCATGTTCGGCCACGGCCTGGTGGTGGTGGCCAATCAGCTCTTCGGGCTCGAACTCTCGCAGGCCGGAGCTGCGGCCAGCCTGTTGGCGCTGACCGCCATCACGGTGTCAGCGCTGATCCTGGCCCGCGGGCCGGTCTCGGTGGAGGCGGTGTGCCGGGTGCTGGCACCGATGCTGCTGGTGATCCTCGTCGGCATCATCATCATCGTCTTCACCCAGCACAGCTGGTCCGAACTGGCCGCGCTTGCCCCGCTGGGCGGCGTCACCGACGACCCCCACCTCAGCTTCGTCCTGGCCGTCGAACTGAGCATTGCCGGCGGCTTCGCCTGGTGGCCCAACCTCGGGAACCTCGCGCGGCTGACCCGCAGCTCGCGCGCCGCGTTCTGGCCGAACTGGCTGGGCGTGTTCGGCGCCTCGGTGGTGGCCGCCGCGGTGGGCGCCATGGCGGCGCTGTCGCTGCAGGTGGAAGAACCCACCCAATGGTTCATCCCCTTGGCCGGCGTCGGGATCGGAGTGGTGGCCCTGGTGATCGTCTGCCTGGCCAACATCGCCGCCATCCTGTCGCAGGGATACGCCTCGATGGTCGCCCTCAAGGGTGGCGGAGGCCGGGTGTTTCGGGCCGCGGCCTGGCCCTGGCTGGTCGCCACCATCCTGGTGCCCGCGGCCGTCCTGGTGTTCTTCCCTGCCGCCGTCTACGACAACTACGGCCGCTTCCTGTCCTGGGGCGCAATCGTGCTGGCCCCACTGTGTGCGGTGCAGATCGTCGACTACTTCATCCTGCGGCGCCGCCAACTCAGCGTCCGGGACCTCTTCCTGCCCGCGTACCTTTCCGCCTACGGTTACTGGAAGGGCGTCAACCCGGCCGCCTTCGCGGCAGTAGGTGCCGGCGCAGTGACGTATTCGCTTGTGCTAAACCCGGTTTCGTACGAACCGAGCGAGGTGTTCCGCTACACCACTGCGTCGCTGCCCGCGTTCGCGGTTGCCGGCGTGACGTTCTACGTCCTGACCAAGCTGGTGGTGCAGCGCCTGGGGTTGGGCGGATACCCGAACACGACGCACCGTCGGTACAACTAGACGCCGACGGCGTGGGCACACGATGATGGGCGGCATGACCCTCGACATCGAGACCGGAGACAACGCCGCGGACGATGTGCGCCCGTACGTCGACCCCCCGCTCACGGTGACGGCGCCGGTGCCGTACGCACCGGTGGGCGGGTTGCGCAATCCGTTTCCGCCCATCGCCGACTACGGCTTCCTGTCCGACTGCGAGAACACCTGCCTGGTGTCCTCGGCCGGCTCGATCGAATGGCTCTGTGTGCCGCGGCCGGACTCCCCCAGCGTGTTCGGCGCGATCCTGGACCGCGGTGCCGGGCATTTCCGGCTGGCCCCCTACGGCGTCGCGGTGCCCTCGGCACGCCGCTACCTGCCCGGCAGCCTGATCCTGGAGACCACCTGGCAGACCCACACCGGCTGGCTCATCGTCCGCGAGGCGCTGGTGCAGGGCCCCTGGCACGACCTGGAGCGGCGCTCACGCACGCACCGGCGTACCCCGATGGACTGGGACGCCGAACACATCCTGCTGCGCACGGTCCGCTGCGTCAGCGGCACGGTCGAACTGGTGATGAGCTGCGAGCCGTCGTTCGACTACCACCGCATCCCGTCCAAGTGGGAGTACTCCGGTCCGGCCTACGGCGAGGCGATCGCGCGGGCCAGCCGCAACCCCGACGCACACCCGACGCTGCGGCTGACCACCAATCTGCGATTGGGTCTCGAGGGCCACGAGGCCCGCGCACGCACCCGGCTCACCGAGGGCGACAACGTCTTCGTGGCACTGTCGTGGTCCGGGCATCCCGCCCCGCAGACGTACGAGGAAGCTGCCAACAAGATGTGGCAGACCAGCGAGATGTGGCGGCAGTGGATCAACATCGGCGATTTCCCCGACCACCCGTGGCGCTCCTATCTGCAGCGCAGCGCGCTGACCCTGAAGGGGCTGACGTACTCCCCCACCGGTGCCCTGCTGGCGGCCAGCACGACGTCGCTGCCCGAGACCCCGCAGGGTGAGCGCAACTGGGACTACCGCTACGCCTGGGTGCGCGATTCGACGTTCGCGCTGTGGGGCCTCTACACCCTGGGCCTGGACCGCGAGGCCGACGACTTCTTCGCCTTCATCGCCGACGTGTCCGGCGCCAACAACGGCGAGCGCCACCCTTTGCAGGTGATGTACGGGGTGGGCGGCGAACGCAGCCTCGAAGAGGCCGAGCTGAACCACCTGTCGGGCTACGACAACGCGCGACCCGTGCGGATCGGCAACGGCGCGTACAGCCAGATGCAGCACGACATCTGGGGCACGATGCTCGATTCGGTGTACCTGCACACCAAGTCCCGCGAGCAGATCCCCGAGAGCCTGTGGCCGGTGCTCAAGAACCAGGTGGAAGAGGCCATCAAGCACTGGAAGGAACCCGACCGCGGCATCTGGGAGGTGCGTGGCGAACCCCAGCACTTCACCTCCAGCAAGATCATGTGCTGGGTGGCGCTGGACCGCGGCTCCAAACTCGCCGAACTCGAGGGTGAGCGCAGCTACGCCCAGCAGTGGCGCGTCATCGCCGAGGAGATCAAGGCCGACATCCTGGCCCGCGGCGTGGACTCGCGCGGCGTGCTGACCCAGCGCTACGGCGACGACGCGCTGGACGCCTCACTGCTGTTGGCGGTGCTGACCCGTTTCCTGCCACCGGACGACCCGCGGATCCGCGCGACGGTGCTGGCGATCGCCGACGAGCTCACCGAGGACGGCCTGGTGCTGCGCTACCGCGTCGAGGAGACCGACGACGGCCTGTCCGGCGAGGAGGGGGCGTTCACCATCTGCTCGTTCTGGCTGGTGTCCGCGCTGGTGGAGATCGGTGAGATCCACCGGGCCCGGCATCTGTGTGAGCGGCTGCTGAGCTTCGCCAGCCCGCTGCACCTCTACGCCGAGGAGATCGAACCCCGGACCGGCCGGCACCTGGGCAACTTCCCGCAGGCGTTCACCCACCTCGCGCTGATCAACGCCGTGGTGCACGTGATCCGCGCCGAGGAGGAGGCCGACGCCTCGGGCACGTTCCAGCCCGCCAACGCCCCCATGTGAATTCATCACTTGCGTGACTGCCCGGCGGGCAGCACGATCGAGGGCATGACCGATGAGCAGACGCCCGCCACCGACACCACCGCCGGACTGCGCGGCCTGTCCGCAGACCTGGACGCCATCGCCGCGAAACTCGGGGTGAAGTCCGTTCTGGTGATGCGGTCGGAACCCGACTCGATGGTGGTGGCCGCCACCGCGGGTGAGGCCTCCAAGCACTACACCGTGGGCGCCGCGGGCAAGAAGGCCGGCGACACCGATCGTGTCCCGCTGTACTGCGAGCGCGTGGTGAACACCGATGCACCGTTGTTCGTCGAGGACTCCCGCGCGGACGCCACCTTCGCCGGCAACGAGGACGAGGTGGAGTTCGGCCTGCACAACTACCTGGGGCTCGCCGTGCACGGTCCCGGCGGCGACGTGGTCGGCACGGTCTGCGTCCTCGACGATTCGGCCCGCACCTACGGCGACGACGAGGTGGCGGCGCTGGAGGATCTGCGCGACAACGTCGAACGCGCGCTGCGCGAAGATGATTCAGCGCTGGGCGGCTGAGTTCAGCCGACGTTCTTGACCAGCGCCTCGACGATGGCCTGGGCCTCGTCGTCGGGCGACATGCTGCATGCCGAGGCCTCGACGATGACGCTCGACACCGCCGACATCGCGTGCTGGCAGGTCCAGCCGTCGGCATCGAGTTGCAGGGCGTTCTGGCTGATCATGGTGTCGGACACGGTCATCTCCTCGAACACCCAGGTGAAGACGTAGTCCCCGTCGAACATCGACAGCTCGTTGTCGACACACTCCTGCCACTGCGTCTTGGAGGCCTCGTAGAACGCCGACGCCTGCTCGGCCGACTCGAAGCGCACCGCGGTCTGCTCCACCCAGTGCGCCGGGTCGTCGCTGGGCTGCGTCAGCACCTCGTCGGCCACCTCGGTCCATCCGCTGCCCGAGTAGATGATCTCCTCGGCGTTGTAGAGCGCACCCAGACAGGCCGGATCCGAGACGTCGCCGCTGTGGTCGACCATCTCGTCGATGGACTCCACCAACTCGATGTCGTCGGCACCCATGATCGCGTTGATCTCCTCGACGCTGATCAACGTCGAGGCCAGGTCACCGGAGCGGGGCCCGTCGGCGCCGCCGGCGTCGGCCGGCTTCGCCGCTCCCGCAACCACATTCGTGCACCCGGCGAGCGCCACCGCCGCCAGCGACACCAGCGTGGCGCGGCCGAGCACTACTTCTTTCCCTTGTCGGCCGACGAATCGGTGGACAGGGCGGCCACGAAGGCTTCCTGCGGCACGTCGACCCGACCGATGGTCTTCATCCGCTTCTTGCCTTCCTTCTGCTTCTCGAGCAGCTTGCGCTTACGGGTGATGTCACCGCCGTAGCACTTGGACAGCACGTCTTTGCGGATGGCCCGGATGTTCTCGCGCGCAATGATCTTCGCGCCGATGGCGGCCTGGATGGGCACCTCGAACTGCTGGCGCGGGATGAGTTCTTTGAGCTTGGTGGTCATCTTGTTGCCGTACTCGCCGGCCGAGTCCTTGTGCACGATGGCACTGAACGCGTCGACGGCCTCACCCTGCAACAGGATGTCGACCTTGACCAGATCGGCCTCCTGCTCGCCGGACTCTTCGTAGTCCAGGCTGGCGTAGCCGCGGGTGCGTGACTTCAGCGAGTCGAAGAAGTCGAAGATGATCTCGCCCAGCGGCATGGTGTAGCGCAGCTCGACCCGCTCCGGCGACAGGTAGTCCATCCCGCCGAGCTCGCCGCGGCGCGACTGGCACAGCTCCATGATGGTGCCGATGAACTCACTCGGCGCGATGATGGTCACCTTGACCACCGGCTCGTACACCGCGCGGATCTTGCCCTCCGGCCAGTCCGACGGGTTGGTCACCACCAGCGCCTGGTCCGGGGTGTTCTTGCCCTCGGTGACCACCCGGTAGACGACGTTGGGTGAGGTGGAGATGAGATCGAGGTCGAATTCGCGCTCGAGGCGCTCGCGGGTGATCTCCATGTGCAGCAGGCCCAGGAAGCCGCAACGGAAGCCGAAGCCCAGCGCCACCGAGGTCTCCGGCTCGTAGGTCAGCGCCGCATCGTTGAGCTGCAGCTTGTCCAGCGCCTCACGCAGGTTCGGGTAGTCCGAGCCGTCCACCGGATACAGCCCGGAGTAGACCATCGGCTTGGGCTCGCGGTAGCCGGTCAGCGCCTCGGTGGCGCCGTTGCGGGCGGTGGTCACGGTGTCGCCGACCTTGGACTGGCGGACATCCTTCACGCCGGTGATGAGGTAGCCGACCTCACCGACACCCAACCCGGTGGTGGCCTTGGGCTCCGGGGAGACGATGCCCACCTCGAGCAGCTCGTGGGTGGCGCCGGTGGACATCATCTTGATCTTCTCGCGCGGGTTGAGCTTGCCGTCGACCACACGGACGTAGGTGACCACCCCGCGGTAGATGTCGTACACCGAGTCGAAGATCATGGCGCGGGCCGGCGCGTCGGCCTCGCCCTGCGGAGCCGGGATCTGGCGTACCACCGCGTCCAGGAGTTCGGGAACCCCGGCACCGGTTTTTCCGGACACCCGCAGCACGTCGTCGGGCTCGCACCCGATGATGTGCGCAATCTCGCCGGCGTAGCGTTCCGGATCCGCCGCGGGCAGATCGATCTTGTTGAGCACCGGGATGATCGTCAGGTCCCGGTCCAGCGCCAGGTACAGGTTGGCCAGCGTCTGCGCCTCGATGCCCTGGGCCGCGTCCACCAGCAGCACGGCACCCTCACAGGCCTCCAGCGCGCGGGACACCTCGTAGGTGAAGTCGACGTGGCCCGGAGTGTCGATCAGGTGCAGCACGTACTGCTCGACGGAGCCATCCTCGCTGGTGACCGACCACGGCAACCGGACGTTCTGCGCTTTGATCGTGATGCCGCGCTCGCGTTCGATGTCCATCCGGTCGAGGTACTGCGCGCGCATGTCACGGTCGGCGACCACACCCGTGATCCCCAGCATCCGGTCCGCCAGCGTCGATTTCCCGTGGTCGATGTGGGCGATGATGCTGAAGTTGCGGATCTGCGCCGGGGGCGTGAAGGTCTTGTCGGCGAAACTGCTGATGGGAATCTCCTGAGTACTGGTGCCCTCAAAACGCCCGGTTAGGCGCCTCCAGAGTATCGAGCGGCAGGCGTCACGACCCAATCGTGCCCACGATCCTCACCTATGCTGCTAGTCATGGCGACGCAGTGGAAGTCGTTCCAGCAGGTTCTCAAAGCCGCCGAGCACGTGGTCTTCACCGAGGCCCCGAAGATCATCAAGGGCCTGCAGAACCCGCAGGCGGTACAGCGCAACATCAGCAACGGTCTGCAGCGGGGTCTGGCGCAGGGCATCAAGATGGGCATCGACGTCCTGGCCGCCAACGCCCTCGAGCAGCAGGCCGCGCAGAAGCGCGCCGCGATCCCGGCCGGGCGCCCGGTGACCAGCAACGCCGTGCCCTCGGCGCACCGCGCCCGCAAGATCGTCTACGCCCCCGACCTCGACGGCCGCGCCGACCCGGGCGAGATCGTATGGACCTGGGTGGTCTTCGAAGACGATCCGAGCCGGGGCAAGGACCGACCGGTGCTGGTGGTGGGCCGTGACCACAAGACCCTGCTGGGGCTGATGCTGTCCAGCCAGGACCACCACGCGCAGGACCCGGAGTGGATCGGTATCGGCGCCGGCCCGTGGGATCACGACGGCAGGCCAAGCTGGGTGCGGCTGGACCGGGTACTCGACGTCCCGGAGGAGGGCATCCGCCGCGAGGGTGCGATCCTCGAGCGCACCACCTTCGACCTGGTGGCCGCCCGCCTGCGGGCCGAGTACTCCTGGTCCTGACGCCCTACCTCGGCGGTTGCGCCAGTACCTGCCGCAGCCGCGGTAGGACGGACTCCAGGGGCTCGTCGGTCTCGAATGCCAACACGGCCGTGCGATTCTCGGGCAGCCGACCGAACAGCGCCGACACCGTGGCCATCGCGTCGGAGAGCTCCGGCTCCGGGGACACGATGTCGCCCCGCAACCACCGGCGCAGGACGTGGTTGTGCGCGGTCACCACCGCCGTCGCGATCAGATCCGCGCGCAACGCGGCGTCGGTGCCGTCGCCGGACTGCGCCATCAAATACTGCCGGAACAGCTGGATGTAGCGTCCGACGCTGGCGATCTCACGGTCGCGCAGCGCCGACACCGTATTGGTCAGGCGGTATCTGGCCCGGGCCAGTTCGCCTTCACGCAGGTAGTACGCGAACACCTCGTTGGACGCCGCGATCACCGCCGACAGCGCCGCAGCGCCACCCGGCGCCGCCGCCAACCGCTGCTCGAGCTGCTGCAGCAGCGCGTCGTGATCAGGAAAGATCAGCCCTTCCTTCGACCCGAAGAGCCGGAACAGGGTGGTCCTGCCCACCCCGGCGCGCGCGGCGATCGCGTCCATGGTGACCGCGTCGTAGCCGTGCTCCTCGAACAGCGACATGGCGGCGCTGACCAGCCGATCCCGGGCGCCGGTGTCAGACATCCGCGTCTCCTGTCTGTGAATTCGGACCAGGTACTTGTACTGAGTACCAAAAACAGGGTACTAAGTACCACATGGATAGTTCGTTCGATCTGTTTCAGCTGCCTCCCGAGCACGAGGAACTGCGCGCCGCCATCCGTGGGCTGGCGGAGAAAGAAATAGCCCCCCACGCCGCCGACGTCGACGAGCAGTCGCGATTCCCCGACGAGGCCCTGGCCGCGCTGAACGCGTCGGGATTCAACGCCGTGCACATCCCCGAGGAGTACGGCGGCCAAGGCGCCGATTCGGTGGCCGCCTGCATCGTCATCGAAGAGGTGGCCCGCGTGGACGCCTCGGCGTCGCTGATCCCCGCCGTCAACAAACTCGGCACCATGGGTCTGATCCTGCGCGGCTCCGACGACCTGAAGAAGAAGGTGCTGCCCGACCTGGTGGACGGCGGCATGGCCTCCTACGCGCTGAGCGAGCGGGAGGCGGGCTCCGATGCCGCCGGGATGAAGACCCGCGCCAAGGCCGACGGTGACGGCTGGATCCTCAACGGCACCAAGGCGTGGATCACCAACGGCGGCAAGTCGACCTGGTACACCGTGATGGCCGTGACCGATCCCGACAAGGGCGCCAACGGCATCTCGGCGTTTGTGGTGCACCTCGATGACGAGGGCTTCACCGTCGGCCCCAAGGAACGCAAGCTCGGGATCAAGGGCTCCCCGACCACCGAGCTGTACTTCGAGAACTGCCGGATCCCCGGGGATCGGATGATCGGCGATCCCGGCACCGGGTTCAAGACCGCACTGGCCACGCTGGACCACACCCGCCCGACCATCGGCGCTCAGGCTGTCGGCATCGCCCAGGGCGCCCTGGACGCGGCGATCGCCTACACCAGGGACCGCAAGCAGTTCGGCAAATCCATCAGCCAGTTCCAGGGTGTGCAGTTCATGCTCGCCGACATGGCGATGAAGGTGGAGGCGGCGCGGTTGATGGTCTACAGCGCCGCCGCCCGCGCCGAGCGCGGGGAAGGCGAGTTGGGCTTCATCTCGGCGGCCAGCAAATGCTTCGCCTCGGACATCGCCATGGAGGTCACCACCGACGCGGTCCAGTTGTTCGGCGGGGCCGGCTACACCGTGGACTTCCCGGTGGAGCGGATGATGCGCGACGCCAAGATCACCCAGATCTACGAGGGCACCAACCAGATCCAGCGGGTCGTGATGAGCCGCGCCCTGCTCAAGTAGCCGTCGGTGCGCCGGGCCCGGGTCACCGGGGCCGGCGCCACATGGCCCACATCGTGGGCCCACCTCGCGGCAGCGCGATCTCACGGGTGACCTCGAACCCGAAGCGCTGGTAGTACGGCACGTTGTCGGCCTTCGTCGACTCCAGGTAGGCCGGTGCGTGCTCGGCATCCACCCGGTCCAGCCGCGACGCCATGAGCGCCTGACCGAAACCCGCTCCCCGGTGCGCGGGGTCGCTACCAATCACCGACAGATACCAGTGCGGTTCCTCGGGATGGTGTTGCTTCATCAGGTCGGACACCTCCTGCCCCACCGATATCCGCGATCCGAACGCGCGCAGGAACCCGGGCATCATCAGCAGGCCCTCCAGCCGGGACTCCTGCCAGCAGTCGGGTGGATCCCACAGCGCCGCAGCGACGATGCCACTGCCGTCGAGCGCGATCTCGGCGCCGGTCTGCGACAGGAAGTGATGACGCGTCATGGTGGCGAACATGCGGGGCAGACCGGCCGAGCGCCGAGCCGGATCGGGCAGCATCCACGTCATCACCGGATCGTCGAAGAACGCCCGGCCCAGGGTCTGCGCGAGCGCCCGGGTGTCGGCCTTGCGGGCCGGGCGAACAGCGGGAGTTGTCACACGCCGATTCAACCCTGGGTGATGTAGGCCTGCAGCTGCGCCTGCTCGGCCTGCAGCTCCTCCATCCGGGTCTTGACCACATCGCCGATGCTGACGATGCCGGCCAACCTCCCGCCGTCCATCACGGGAACGTGACGCACCCGGTTCGTTGTCATCAGGGCGCTGAGACTGTCCACGGAATCGGTCGGCGCGCACGTCGCCACCGTCGTGGTCATGATGTCCGCCACCGGTCGTCGCAGCAGATCCGCGCCCAACTCGTGCAATTTGCGCACCACATCCCGCTCGGACACGATGCCGATCACACCGTCCGGCGACACCACGACCATCGCGCCGATGTTGTGCAGTACCAACTCGTTCAGCAATGCCCCGACCGAGGTGTGCGCGGTGATGGTGGCCACCGCGTCACCCTTGGCCCGAAGCACGTCAGCGATCCTCATCGACCCCTCCCGCCTCAGTGATCTACCTCACATCAGGCTAGGCCCGCGCGGCGCAACTGTGAAGACGCTGTCGGCCGGAATACCGCCCCCGCGAGCGCTCTTGCACGAGAGGCCTCGACCGCAGAAGGGAAACGCATGTCCGTGACACTCGGAGATCAGCTGACCGTGAGTGATCTGGGGTTCGGCGCGATGGCGCTGACGCCGGTCTACGGCCAGGTCGACGACGCGGAGTCACTGGCCACCCTCAACCACTGCCTGGACGTCGGAGTGACCTTCATCGACACCGCCGACGTCTACGGCGGCGGAGACAACGAACGGCTGATCGCCGCGCTGCTCGCCGACCGCCGGGACGAGGTGGTGCTGGCGACCAAATTCGGCATCACCGGCAACCCGTCGGCCGGCGACCGCAGCACCCGGGGCGACGCTGCCTACGTGCACCAGGCCGTCGACGCGAGCCTGAAACGGCTCGGCACCGACGTGATCGACCTCTACTACATGCACCGCCGCGACCTGGCGGTCCCCATCGAAGAGACGGTGGGGGCGATGGCCGAGCTGGTGAGGGCGGGCAAGGTGCGCCATCTCGGCCTCTCGGAGGTGACCGCCGACGAGCTGCGAGCGGCCGTGGCCGTGCACCCCATCGCCGCGGTGCAGAGCGAATGGTCGATCTGGAGCCGTGACGTGGAAGCCAACGTGGTGCCCGCCGCAGCGGAGCTGGGCGTCGGGTTCGTCCCCTACTCTCCACTGGGCCGCGGATTCCTCACGGGCACGGTCCGCTCGACCGCCGACCTGGGCCAGTTCCGCGGCGCCCTGCCCCGTTTCTCGGACTCAGCCCTGCAGTCGAATCTTGCTGTGGTGGAGGTGATCTCGGCGGTGGCGCAGCAGGTGGACGCCACCGCGGCACAGGTGGCGCTGGCCTGGTTGCGCTACCGTGCCCACGCCCTCGGGGTGGCATCGGTGCCCATTCCCGGCACCCGGCGCGCGGCCAGGGTCGACGAAAACCTGGCATCGCTGAACGTGACCCTGACCGGCGAGCACCTCGACGCACTCGATGCCGCCGGTGCGCAGGTGTCCGGCCAGCGTTTCGCCGACCCGACTTGGATCTCGGCCGGACGCGAATAAGCCGACATTTCGACCGCCCATCCGGTTAGCTGTGGGCATGATCGAGGTGATGCTGCTCGGCACGGGTTCACCGTTGCCGGACGCCCGGCGGGCGGGACCGTCGACACTGGTACGGGCCGCAGGCCAGACCTTCCTGGTGGACTGCGGGCGCGGGGTGCTGATGCGACTCACCGCCGCGGGCGTGGGCGCAAACGGCCTGTCCGCGCTGCTGCTGACCCACCTGCACAGCGATCACATCGCCGAGCTGGGCGATGTCATCATCACCCGCTGGATCAGCACGTTCACTCCGGATCCGCCGCCGCTGCAGATCATCGGCCCGCCCGGTACGGCCGCGGTGGTGGATGCCGTGCTCGCCGCGTTCGGCTTCGACATCGGCTACCGGATCGCCCACCACGCCGACCTGACCGCTCCCCCGCCGCTGCAGGTGCACGAGTACACCGGCGGCGTCGTCTGGAATGCCGACGGCGTGCGCATCACCGCCGGTGCCACCGACCACCGGCCGGTGGAACCCACCATCGGGTTCCGGGTCGAAGCCGACGGCCACTCGGTGGTGCTCGCCGGCGACACCGTGCCGTGCGCCGGGTTGGATGAGCTCACGTCCGGAGCGGATGCGTTGGTGCACACAGTGATTCGCAAGGACCTGGTGGCGCAGATGCCGATGCAGCGGATCAAGGACATCCTCGATTACCATTCCTCGGTGGAACAGGCGGCCGCCACCGCGGCCCGTGCCGGGGTCGGCACGCTGATCCTCACCCACTACGTGCCTGCTCTGGTACCCGGCCAGGAGGACCAGTGGCGGGCATTGGCGGCCACCGAGTTCGGGGGCCGTGTCGAACTGGGCGACGACATGCACACCGTGCAGGTCGGGTGATGTGCTCGGTTCTTGTCGGAACGGAGTAAGGTGGAGTCGAGCGGTCCCACTGTGAACCAGCGGCCCTTCGGGCCCGGAGATGGTCGATCAACGTTCGGCAGCAGTGACCCTTCCACCGCTTCGAAGGAATTTCACCTCATGGAATCAACCGAGATCTTCTCGCACGCCAAGAAACAGCACGACACGGCACCCAGTTCGGCCTTCCACGAGCCAGTTCAGATGCCGACGTTCTCTGATGACGACAGGAACCACCCCGCGACTGATTCGCGGTCGTTCTGAACGGTCTGACCGGCTCGCGCCGCACGGCGCGGCCGGTCAGACTTTCCCTGAACAATGGCGACGTGGCCGCCATCGACGGTGCCTGGTGGCCCCACACCGCGTCCGTGTCCAACGAACTGCCGGAACTGATCGAACGTCTGCAGCCCCGCCTCGGGGTCGTCGAGAACATCCGGATCAACTGGTCGGCCACCGAGGGTCCGCTGGGTTTCACCGACATGTGGTCCCGGGCGGCCAAATCGGCGCATCCCTGCCAAGCGCCACGCCTGATGGCTGTCAGTGGGCGCGACGCCGCGATCAGACTGCTGGTGATCCCATATCTGACCTCGCCTGAGCTCGGGCAGTTGGTCCTCGCTCTCGCCGCGGCACGGCCGGTGGCCATGGCGCCCGCCGACCCCAAGCTGTCGAAGATCGGCGATTACATCCTGAGCATCGCGACCGCTGAGAGTCGACGGTGGTGCGGTGAGCCGGAAACCGCGGCGCTCCAACACAATACGTTGAAAAACAACAACGGGCCGGTGCGGTAGACCACACCAGCCCGTTGCGCGCCGCAGCGTCAGATCGTGGTGACTCCCACGGCCTGGGGACCCTTGGCTCCCTGCTCGACCTCGAACTGGACGCGCGCATTCTCCTCCAGCGTCCGGAATCCGCTTCCGCTGATTTCGGAGTAGTGGACGAAGACATCAGCAGCGCCACCATCGGGAGCGATGAAGCCGAAGCCCTTTTCGCCGTTGAACCATTTCACAGTTCCCTGTGCCATAACTTACTTCTCTCATCAAAAGCCGCGAACCTATAACGTCGGCTCGTCAATCGTAGCACACCGGAGAGGCATGTCAAACGTGTTGCCGCAGCTGACTTTTCACGCTCTCACGCCAGGCGGGTGATCTCCACGATCACGTCCAGGTCGGTGGATCCCTCACCTGAGTAGATGCCCTTGAGCGGCGTCACGTCGGCGTAGTCACGGCCCACGCCGACGCTGATGTACTGCTCGTTGATCTCGGCGTCGTTGGTGGGGTCGTAGTTCCACCAGCTGCCGGTCCAGGCCTGCAGCCAGGCGTGGCTCTGCCCGTCGATGGTGTCACCGACCTTCGCCTTGGGTTTGGGATGCAGATACCCCGAGACGTACCGCGCCGGGATTCCCATGCCTCGCAACAGGATCAGCGTCAGATGCGCGAAGTCCTGACACACGCCTTTCCCCTCGCGCAGCGCATCGAGGCCGGACGAGTGCACGCCGGTGGTGCCCGGGACGTATTTCAACTCGCCCTGCACCCAGCGGGCGGCCTCGATCACCGCCTCCTCCGGTTCGTGGTACTTGGCGATGCGCCGGCCCACCCGCTCGATCCGCTTGCTCGCCGGGGTGTAGTGCGTCGGCGTCAGGTATTCGTCGAACCGGTCGATCACGGCCTCGGACGCGAGGTCATCCCAACTCACCTTGACCTCGGGCCGTTCCTGCCGATCGGTCTCCACCACCGACGATGCGGTGACCTCGAGCTCGGCGTGAGGAGCGTGCAGATCAAAGGCAGTGACCGCCGTGCCGAAGTAGTCGACGTAGCGGTAGGACCGCGTGGCGGGCACCGTCTCCACCCGGTTGAGGATGACGTTCTGCCGGGAATCCGACCGCGGGGTCAGACGCGCTTCGTTGAACGACGCGGTGACCGGCGACTTGTAGGCATACCCCGTGGAGTGCACCACCCGCATCCGCCACATCTAGACCTCACCCTCCTCGATCACCAACGACCCGTTGCGCCCGGCGTCTGTCCACGCCACCCACGGCGCTGAGTGGAAGTACTGCAGCGCCAGGGCTTCTCCGACGTCGAAACACATCCTCTGCAATCCGGCCAGCCGCTGCTCCAGTTCTTCGAGAAGCAGACCGGGCCGCAGGAACTCCAGCTCGCTGCGCGCGCGGCCCAACAGCCGCTGCGCCTCGGCGGTGGCGCCCAGACGGTTGTGCGGCCGGTTGAGCAACTCGTCGAGGCTGTGCTCGGCCACCCGCAGCGAGTAGAACACCGACCGCGGGAACAACCGGTCCAACAGCATGAACTCCACCACCCGGCCCGCGTCGAGCACGCCGCGGTAGGTACGCAGATACGTGTCGTGGGCGCCCGCCGAACGCAACACCGTCACCCAGGCCGGCGACGATGCGCTGTCGCCCACGCGGGCCAGCAGCATGCGGACGGTCATGTCCACCCGCTCGATGGCCCGACCGAGCACCATGAACCGGTACCCGTCGTCGCGCGACAGGGTGGAATCAGCCAGCCCGGCGAACATCGCGGCCCGGTTCTCCACGTACCCGAGAAACTCGTGCGGACCCAGGCGTTTGGCGGCGCGTTCGCGCTCACCCAGCGCGTTGTACGTGGCGTTCAGACATTCCCACATCTCGGTGGAGGTGACTTCGCGTGCACCGCGGGCATTTTCGCGTGCCGCGGAGATGGCCTCGACGATGGAACATCCACCATCGGTGTCGCGACTGAAGGCCACCAGGTCGGTGAGCGACCAGACGTCCAGCGCCTCCTGCGGCGGCCTCATCCCGAGCACCCGCAACAACACCCGCGACGCGTGGTCCGGATCGACGCTGGAGTCCTCCAGCAGCTGGTGCACGGTCACGTCCAGGATGCGCGCCAGGTCGTCGGCCCGCTCGACGTAGCGACCGATCCAGAACAGCGATTCGGCGTTGCGCGCGAGCATCAGTGCATCACCGCCTGCTGTTGTTGCTGCTGTTGCTGGCTCTGCGGTCCCTGCTGCTGACTCAGCACACCGGCCTGCTGTTGTTGCTGCTGAGACGAGCTCGCACCGTCGCCGTTGCGGTCCGCCGCTGACTTGGGCGCCTTGGGCAGCGCCCGGACCACCTCGGCCGCGCCGAGTTCGCGATCGGCGACCGAGGTGCGCGATGCCAGCACCCAGGTGTCCTTCGACCCGCCGCCCTGGCTGGAGTTCACCACCAGGGAGCCCTCCGGCAGCGCCACGCGGGTCAGCCCACCCGGCAGCACCCACACATCGTCGCCGTCGTTGACCGCAAACGGGCGCAGGTCGACGTGCCGCGGCGAGAGCCGGTCGTCGATCTGGGTGGGCACGGTCGACAACTGGACCACCGGCTGGGCGATCCAGCCGCGCGGATCGGCGCGCACCTTCTTCGAGATGGCGGCCAGCTCCTTCTCGGAAGCATCCGGGCCGAAGACGATGCCGTACCCGCCGGAGCCCTCTACCGGTTTGATCACCAGTTCGTCGATGCGGTCGAGCACTTCCTCCCGCTCGTCGTCGAGCCAGCACCGGAAGGTGTCCACGTTGGCCAACGCCGGCTTCTCGCCCAGGTAGTACTCGACCATGGTCGGCACATAGGTGTAGACCAGCTTGTCGTCGCCCACGCCGTTGCCGACGGCGCTGGAGATCACCACGTTGCCCGCCCGCGCGGCGTTGAGCACCCCGGCGACGCCGAGCACGGAGTCCGGTTTGAAGTGCATCGGGTCCAGGAACTCGTCGTCGATGCGGCGGTAGATCACGTCCACCTGACGCTCGCCCTCGGTGGTGCGCATGTAGACGGTGTTGTCGCGGCAGAACAGGTCGCGGCCCTCCACCAGCTCCACACCCATCTGGCGGGCCAGCAGGGAGTGCTCGAAGTACGCCGAGTTGTAGACCCCGGGGGTCAGCACCACCACCGTCGGGTCGGCCTCGTTGGTGGCCGCGGACTTGCGCAGCGCCCGCAGCAGGTGCGAGGAGTAATCACCGACGGCACGTACCCGGTGCGAGGCGAACAGGTTGGGGAACACCCGCGCCATGGTCCGGCGGTTCTCCATCACATAGGAGACGCCCGACGGTGAGCGCAGGTTGTCCTCGAGCACCCGGAAGGTGCCCTGACCGTCGCGCACCAGATCGATACCCGCGACGTGGATGCGCACCCCGTTCGGTGGGACGATTCCCACCGCCTCCCGGTGGAAGTGCTCACACGAGGTCACCAGCCGGCGTGGGATGACGCCGTCCCGCAGGATCTCCTGGTCGCCGTAGATGTCGTCGAGGTACATCTCCAGCGCCTTGACCCGCTGGGTGATGCCCCGCTCCAGCCGCGACCATTCGGCGGCGGAGATGACCCGCGGAACCAGATCCAGGGGAAACGGCCGCTCCTGACCGGACAGGGAGAAGGTGATGCCCTGGTCGATGAACGCACGGCCCAGCGCCTCGGAGCGCGCGGCCAGCTCCGACGCATCCGAGGGCGCGAGCTCGGCGTAGATGCCCTTGTACGGTCCTCGGACATTGCCCTGGGCGTCGAACATCTCGTCGAACGCTTGGTCGTAGGCCCCGCGGGTGTTGTAGCCGTCGAAGATCTGCTCGTGTTTTCGACCGTCTCTACGCGTTCCGGCCGAAGAACTGCGTGACTGTCGTCCGTTCTCACTGGGCAGGGTTCGAAGACTCACCTGTCACATGCTGCACTACGATCGCCGTTTCGGCAGGTTAGTACGCTCGACTTTGGGATATCGGGGGCCCTGCTGGTAACCTGAGCAGTCGCTGCCCGCCTCCGGGCGCGCTGGCCCCTGACGATCGGGTGCCCAGATACCAAGCTTGACAGAAAGTACGAAGGAACTCACGCGTGGCCAACATCAAGTCGCAGCAGAAGCGCATCCTCACCAACGAGCGCGCCCGACTGCGCAACCAGTCGGTGAAGTCCGCGCTTCGCACGGCTGTCCGCGGATTCCGGGAAGCCGTCGAGGCCGGTGACAAGGAGAAGGCCGGCGAGCTGCTGGTGAGCACCAGCCGCAAGCTCGACAAGGCCGCCAGCAAGGGCGTCATCCACAAGAACCAGGCCGCCAACAAGAAGTCGGCCCTCGCCCTGGCGCTCAACAAGATCTGACCCAGTTCTCGAACGAGAAAGCAGCCCGCCGTCTGGTGGGCTGCTTTGTCGTATCTGGACAGGTCGTTTCTGCTCAGCCCCGCCCGGCGGCCGCGATCTCGGCGACCCGGCGCACCGCGGACTCCAGCGCATAGTCCGCGTCCGCAGCCGCACCCTTGACGTCGGCGTTGAGCGCCGCCACCAGTCGGATGGCGTCGGCCACGCCGTCACGAGACCACCGGCGGGACTGCTTCTGCGCCTTCTGGATCCGCCACGGCGGCATACCCAGCTCCGAGGCCAAGCGGTACGGATCACCTGACAACGGCCCGACCCGGGCGATGGTGTGCACCGCCTCGGCCAGCGCGTCGGCCAGCACCACCCGCGGCTCACCACTGAGCATGGCCCAGCGCAGCGCCTCGGCCGCACCTTCGACGTCGCCGAGCACCGCCTTGTCGGCGATGTCGAACCCTTTCACCTCGGCCTTGCCGCTGTGATAGCGGCGCACCGAGGCCACGTCAACTCGGCCGTCGGTGTCGGCGACGAGTTGTGAACAGGCCGAGGCCAATTCGCGGATGTCGGACCCCACGGCGTCGATCAGGGCCGTCACCGTCTCCTCGTCCACCTTGACCCGCAGCGCCCGGAATTCCGCCCGCACGAAGTCGATACGCTCACCGGCCTTGGTGATCTTGGCGCACGGATGCACCTGGGCACCCAGCTCTTTGAGCTGCCCCGCCAGGGCCTTGGCCCGGCCGCCGCCACTGTGCACCACCACCAGCATGGTGCCCTCGGGCAGTTCGCCGGCCACGGAGGCGATGAGCGCCGCGGCGTCTTTGCCCGCCTCGGCAGCGGCCTCCAGGACCACCACGCGCTCGTCGGCGAACAGCGACGGGCTCAGCAGCTCGGCCAGCTCACTGGTGCTGACCTCACCGGCACGCAGGCGGTCCACCGGAACGTCGTTGGTGGCCGAAGCGTGGGTGCCGGCGAGCTTGCGCGCCTGTGCGAGCACGGCGGTGACGGCGCGCTCGACCAGCAGCTCTTCCTCACCCAGGATCAGATGCAGTCCGTTGACCTGTGGGCTCACCACACGATCGTTTCACGTCCCGCCGACACCGAGCCCTGCGGACACCGCCCACGCCAGTAGGCACACCGCGGCGGCGGCCATCACCAGCCGGAACGGGCGCCTGCGCCACAGCACCACTGACGCCATCACCGCCGCGGCCATCATCAGCGCACCTCCTGGCCCCGACGGCACCGGGACCGCGGCATGCGGCACCGCAGCGCCGCCGTGTGCGACCTGCAACAACCACCACAGCTCCGGGCCGGTGAACCGGATCAGCAGACCGCCGGCCGCCGGCAGCACCGGCGCCACCGCGGCCGCGGCGGTACCCAGCACGGTGATGGGGGCGATCACCGGCGCCACCAGCACGTTGGCCACCACGGCGACCAGGCTCAGGCTGCCGGACAGGCCGGCGATCAGCGGCGCGGTGACCAGCTGTGCCGCCAGTGCCACACAGATCGCGTCCGCGAGCGGTTTGGGCCAGCCCCGAGCCACCAGCCGCCGCGACCACAGCGGTGCCAGCACCACCAACGCCGCGGTGGCCGAGACCGACAGCGCGAACCCGATGTCGACGGCCAGTTGCGGGGCCAGTGCCAGCAGTCCGATGACGGTGGCAGCCAGGGCGGGGATGGCCTGCCTGCGCCGCGCCGACACCACCGCCAACAACGTGATGGCCCCCATCACCGCGGCCCGCAGCACACTCGCGGTGGGCTGCACCACCACCACGAACGCCACCAGCACCACCGCGGCGAGCAGCACCGCCACCCGCAGTCCGACGACGGCAGCCGACAGCAGCACCGCCCCGCAGACGATGGTCACGTTGGCTCCCGAGACCGCGGTCAGGTGGGTGAGGCCGGCGGTCCGGAAATCGGTGACGAGCTCCGGCGGCAGCATCGACGTGTCCCCCAGCACCAGGGCAGGCAGCAGCGCCGCCGCCTCCGCGGGCAGCACGGTGCGTCCCGCCTCGGCCAGCCTGGAGCGCAGCCGCTGCGCGCCGCGCTGCACCGGGGTGGCCGCGCCGACGGTGGGGCGCCCGGAGGCGGTGAGCACCGCCACCGTCAGATCCCGTCGGGTCGGTGGCGCGATGCGGGTCCGGAACCGCACCGACTGTCCGGCGCTGACTGCGCCGAACGCGTCCGCGGACGCGAAAACCACCACCCTGCCCCGCATCTCGGCCCCGCCCACCAGCCGCAGGTCGGCCCGCATCAGCAGCCGTCCGCTGCCCAGCACCCGCGGGGTCTCGGTGACCAACACCGTGACCTCCGCCTGGCGGCCCACGCTGGCCAGGATCGGGTGTTGCCGAACATCGTTGTCCCGCAGCGTGATCGCGGCGCCGAAACCCAGGCCGACCAACGCCGCTGCCAGCACCGCGGTCAGTACCGCCCGACGGGGACCGGCCGGGGTGCGGCGTCGCAGCAGAGCCGCCACGCCGGCCCCCACCGCGCCCGTCACCGTCGCCGCCACACCGGCCTGCCACACGATGCCTGCGGCGGTCACCGCCCAACAGGTCAGCGCCGCGGGAACCAGCCGCAGGTCGTATCCCGGGGCGTCCTGCGGCGTCACACCCGCACACGGTCGCGCAGCTTGTCCAGCCGGGCGGGTCCGATGCCGTCGACCTCACCGAGCTGCTCCACATCGGTGAATCGTCCGTTGGCATCCCGCCAGGCGATGATGGCCGCGGCGGTGACGGGACCGACACCGGGCAGGGCGTCCAGCTGCTCGGCGGTCGCGGTGTTCAGATCCACCGGACCGGCGGCATCGGTGGCGCCGGCCGGCCCGGGGGTTTCGGCCGGGGTGCCCGGATCAGCGGCCACCGAACTGCCCAACGCGGGTGGCTGCCCGGGTAGCGGGGCGATGCCGACCACCACCTGCTCACCGTCGGCGACGCGGCGGGCCATGTTGAGGCCGAGGGTGTCCGCGCCCTCGGTCACTCCCCCGGCGGCGGCCAGCGCATCGGCCACCCGCGCGCCGGCGGTCAGGGTGACCAGGCCGGGTTTGTGCACCAGCCCGACGACACTGACGACCACCGAGCTGTCCTGGGGTCGCGGGGCGGCCGACGACACCATCTCCACCGCAGGCAGATTGGCCGCCGTGACCGGCGGGGGTTCGTCGCGGATCAAGGTGAAGACCGTGATGAGCACTGCGATGGCCGCCACCGCGCCCAGCGCCAGCGCCCCGGTACGGCCGGGGTCGGCCCGCGCGGTCTCCCACCAGCTGCGCGGCTGCGCATCGGGCAGCCACCGGGGCAGTAGCTCGTTCGGATCGTCGGCGGCCGGTTCGGCCGTCTCGTCGGACGGCTCGGCGAGGCGGCGGCGCAGCCGTTGGGTGGGCAGTTCGGTCGGCATGTGCCGACCGTAGGTGCAGGCCAGGACAGTGCGCCTGCGTCAGACCGGAGGCTGTGGATGATCGCCGGACTGTGGATGACCGGTTCCGGCCCGTGCCGGCACGCCAGCAGACATAATCTGCAGACTGTCTACTACCGGGGAGTGCCGATGACCGCCACCATCAAGGTCCTGCAGTGGACCACCGGCAACATCGGCCGGCGGTCGCTGCACGCGATCATCGGCCGCCCCGACCTGGAATTGGTCGGGGTGTACGCACACGGTGCGGACAAGGTGGGCCGCGACGCCGCGGAACTGGCCGGCTGGCCCGAGCCGACGGGCGTGCTGGCCACCAACGACATCGATGCGCTGTTGAGTCTGGGCGCCGACGCCTGTTGTTACAACCCGCTGTGGCCCAGCGTCGACGAGCTGGTGGCGCTGCTGTCCAACGGCGTCAACGTGTGCACCAGCGCCGCCTGGATCACCGGGGGCAAGCAGTCACCCGCTGATCGTGAACGCATCCTGATCGCCTGCGAAGCAGGCAAGTCCACCATCTTCGGCAATGGCGCCCACCCGGGCATGACCAACATGGTGGGCATGGTGCTCTCGGGTTCCTGCGAGCGGGTCGACGAGATCCGGATCACCGAATCCGTGGACTGCTCCACCTACGAGTCGGCGGGCACCCAGTCGGCGATGGGATTCGGGCAAGACCCCGAGACCCCAGATCTGGCCGAGAGCGTGCGCCGCGAGAGCGAGGTGTTCGCCGAGTCGGCCGCCATGATGGCTGACGCGATCGGCGCCCAGCTGGATCGGATGACGTTCGACGTGCAGTTCACCGCCGCCACCGGTGACACCGACCTGGGTTTCATGACGATCCCGGCCGGCACGGTGGGTTCGGTGTACGGCTATCACCGGGGCTGGGTCGGTGAGCGCAACGTCGTCAGCGTCGGATTCAACTGGACCATGGGCGATCACGTGGTACCGCCCAAGCCGCTGGAACACGGTCACGTCATCCAGGTGTTCGGCCTGCCCAACATGCGCACCGTGCTGCACTGCCTGCCGCCCCGGGACTGGACCGAGCCCGGCTTCATGGGCCTGGGCATGATCTACACCGCGATGCCGGTGACCAATGCGGTGCCCGCCGTCGTGGCCGCCGCACCGGGCATCGCCACCCTCAAGGACCTGCCACCGGTCACGGGGCGCTTCATGCCGTGATCTCGGGCAACGAGACGACGACGGCCAGTGCGCCGGCGCCGACGTGCAGCGCCAGCACCGGCCCGAGGTCGGTGACGACGGGCGTCGCGCACTGCGGCAGGCGGGAACTCAACGCGGACGCCAATTCGTCGGCGGCAGCCGGATCGGCCACGTGGTGCACGGCCAGCTCGGCGGGGCCGTCACCGATCAGCTCGCACACCTTGTCCTGCATCGCCATCACGGCTTTGGACGCAGTCCGGACACGTTGGGCCAGCACCAGTTTGCCGTCCTCGATGCGCAGCAGCGGTTTCAACGACAACGCAGTGCCCAGCCACGCGGCGGCACCACCGATGCGCCCGCTGCGGCGCAGGTTGTCCAACCGGTGCACCACGATGAAACCGTGGCTGTTGCGCACCCCGGCTTCGGCGGCCGCCCCCACCTCGTCCAGGCCCTTCCCCTCGGCCGCTGCGCGCGCGGCGGCCAGTGCGACGAACCCGGTTCCCATTGCGGTGGAACGGGAGTCGATCACCCGAACCTTGCCGCCGAACTGCTGCGCAGCCTGCTGGGCGGCGCCGAAGGTACTCGACAGCGCCGAGGACAGGTGCACCGCCAACACCCCGTCGCCGCCGCTGTCCGCCAGGGCGTGGCTGTAGGCGGCACCGAGTTCGACCAGCGTGGCACCCGCGGTGGAAGCGGTGCGCTCATGGATGTCGTCGGGGATCTCGTCGACGCCGTCGCGCAGGTCTTCCTCGTCGACCAGGATGTGCAACGGCACCACCCGGATGCCGTGCGCCTGCGCCAGTTCCGCGGGCAGTCGAGCCGAGGAGTCGGTGACGACGATGACCGCCACGATCAGACACCGGGCCGCACGCCGGCCTTGGCCAGCGCCTCGAGCATCAGGTCGGCAACAGCACGGTGCCCCTCGAAGTTCCAGTGGATGCCGTCGGGGTTCCCGCGGCCGGCGTAGATGTGTTCGGCCACCGCTTCTTTGAGATCCACCAACGGAATGTCGTGTTCGGCAGCCCAGGCCGTCAGCGCCGCGACCGTGCCCGGCCGTCCGTGATGAGCCTTGCCGTAGGTCGCCGCGACGTGCACACTCGGCAGCGACGCCACCATGGGAATGCCCGGTCGGTTGAAATCGATGGCACCGCGCGTCATTTCCAGGTATTCCACCGACAGCGCCGGCGGCAGCGCCGCGCGCGCGTACGGCGACAGCCGTGGCTGCACCCAGCCGTAGCCGTCCCGCACCCATCGGCGCAGCCGTGGCGGCCGGACGTAGCGGATCATCTCGCGCAGCGCGGTCGGCAGGGGTGACGGCAGCGAATCCATGCCGCCGGTCGCGAAGACCACCGCACCCGCATGGGGCAGGGCGGCCCACGACCGCGGGTCCTGGGTGGCCGCCCACCAGACGTCACGGCACGTCCACCCGATCCGGCCGATCAGTTCCAGGCGCCAACCCAGTTCGTCGGCAACCAGTTTCGGCCAGATGCGGGGGTCGTCGGCCGGCAGGCCGCCGGTGGGGCCGTAGTACGCCAGCGAGTCGGCGAAGACCAGCAGGGTCCGCTCAGAGGACATCGTTGGCGACCTGCGCCGAAGCATTCCAGACGTCGAGCCGCCACTTGATGTCCTGGGGTTGGGCGTCGGCGGCAGAATGTCCGGACAGCTGCACCCAGCTGGCGTTGCCCATGCCACCCAGGACCGGCCAGGTGTCCACCGGGAGATCCAGCACCCCCGCCGTCAGCGCCGCGATCAGACCGCCGTGCGCCACCAGCACCACCGGACGGTCGGCGTCGCCGTCACCGTCGCTGCCCCACTCGGGCTGCCCCGCAACCAGTTCGGTCACCACAGGCAGGCTGCGCGCGGCGACGTCGACGCGGCTCTCGCCACCATGCGGAGCCCAGCGCGCGTCATCCCGCCAGGCCAGTCGGGCGCCGGGAGCCATCTCGTCGACCTGCAGGTGGTTGAGCCCCTGCCAGTCGCCCAGGTGCGTCTCCCGCAACCTCTCGTCCACAGCCACGGTCAGACCGGTGCGCTCGCCCAGCGCCATCGCGGTGTCGAAGGCCCGCCGCAGATCCGACGACACGATGCGCAGGGGCTGCCGTTTGGCCAGCACCTCGGCCGCGGCGACGGCCTGGGCGCGGCCCAGCTCGGTCAGGTCGGTGTCGATCTGACCCTGCATCCGGCTGCCGGCGTTCCACTCGGTCTGGCCGTGACGCAACATGACCAGCCGGCGAACCCGTCGGGCACTCACTCGTCGGCCTCGGTGTCGACCTCGACGTCGAGATCCACCGGGATCACCGGGCAGTCCTTCCAGAGCCGGTCGAGTGCGTAGAAATCCCGCTCGTCGCGGTGCTGCACGTGCACCACGATGTCGATGTAATCCAACAGCACCCAGCGGCCCTCCCGGGTGCCCTCGCGGCGGGCCGGCTTGTGCCCGGCCAGCCGCATCTTCTCCTCGACCTCGTCGACGATGGCGTTGACCTGGCGGTCATTGGCCCCGGACGCGAGCACGAAACAGTCGGTGATCACCAGCTGCCCGGAGACGTCGATGACCACCACGTCCTCGGCGATCTTGGCCGCGGCGGCGCGGGCGGCGACTTCTGCCATCGTGATGGCTTCGTCGGAGGCGGTCACACGATCTCCTGATTCGTCGTTTCGGCCAGGCGGGGGCCGGAAGCGGTGTCGGACTCGTGTTGATAGAGCCCGCGTTTGGACACGTACTGGACCACGCCGTCGGGAACCAGATACCAGATGGGCCGCGCCGCCTCGGCGCGGCGGCGGCAATCGGTGGACGAGATGGCCAGGGCGGGGATCTCCACCAGGGACAGCGCCTCCGACGGCAGCTCGGCCTGCGCCGCCTCGATGTGTTTGCCGTTGAGCTCAAAACCCGGGCGGCTGACGCCGACGAAGCGCGCCATCGAGAAGAGGTCCTCCCAGTTCTGCCAGGACAGGATGGAGGCCAGCGCGTCGGCGCCGGTGATGAAATACAGGTCGGCGTCGGGGTTGAGTGCCTGCAGGTCGCGCAGCGTGTCTGTGGTGTAGGTCTTACCGCCGCGCTCGATGTCGACCCGGCTCACGGAGAAGCGCGGATTCGACGCCGTGGCGATCACCGTCATCAGGTAGCGATCCTCGGCTGCGGTGACGCGGCGGCCCGCCTTCTGCCACGGCTGGCCGGTGGGCACGAATACTACCTCGTCCAGCTCGAACAGATCGGCCACTTCACTGGCGGCCACCAGGTGCCCGTGATGGATGGGGTCGAATGTCCCACCCATCACCCCCAGCCTGCGTCGACTCACGAATAGGCAGCTTACGGCAGGCGCCTCGACGCCGAGACCGACGTTTTGCCGTCGCGCACTCGCACGAAGGGGCCCGTGCGTCGGTTTCGGCGGGTTCAGACGGGGAGGAGTTGGTCGATCACCGATGCCAGCTGTTTGGCCGAGCGGCACTCGTGCATGGTGATGATGTCGGCATAACGCGGGACCGCGGAGTCGCCGCTGCCCCACAGGTGCTTGGGCTCGGGATTGAGCCAGTGCGCGTGCCGCGCCGCCGACACCATGTGCGCCAGCAGATCGGTCTGTGGGTTGCGGTAGTTGGTGCGGCCGTCCCCGAGCACCAGCAGCGAGCTGCGCGGGGAGAGCACGTTCGGGAACGCCGACAGGAAGGAACTGAAGGCGTGGCCGTAGTCGCTGTGCCCGTCGCGGGTGTAGACCCCGGCCTCGCGGCTGATGCGTTGCACCGCGATCGCCAGGTCGGCCTCGGGGCCGAACAGGTGGGTGACCTCGTCGGTGGTGTCGATGAAGGCGAACACCCGCACCCGGGAGAACTGCTGGCGCAGGGCGTGCACCAGCAACAGCGTGAAATGGCTGAAGCCGGCCACCGAGCCGGACATGTCGCACAGCACCACCAGCTCGGGGCGGGCCGGCCGGGGCTTGCGCAGCACCACGTCGATCGGAACCCCGCCGGTGGACATCGACTTGCGCAGCGTCTTGCGCAGGTCGATCTGACCTGCGCGGTGCCGGCGCCGTTTGGCGGCCAGCCGGGTGGCCAGGGTGCGCGCCAGCGGTGCCACCACCCGGCGCATCTGACGCAGTTGGTCCCCCGAGGCGCGCAGGAACTCCACGTTCTCGGCCAGCTGCGGGATGCCGTACATCTGCACGTGGTCGCGGCCCAACTGCTCGGCGGTGCGGCGCTTGGTCTCCGCCTCGACCAGCTTGCGGATCTGGCTGATCTTCTGTGCGGCAAGAGATTTGGCGATCTCCTCCTGCGACGGTGAGGGCTGTTCGCCGTACCCGGCCAGCAGGCCGGCCAACAGCTTGCCCTCCAGCTCGTCCAGGGCCATGGCACGCAGGGTCTGATAAGACGAGTAAGACGGGCCGCGGCTGGAGTTGTAACGGCCGTAGGCCTCGACGATCTGGGCGATCATGGCGGCCAGCCGCTGGTCCGGGTCGGCCACATCCTGGTTCTGCGACAGCAGGTCGAGCAGCATGCCGCGCATGGCCTCGACGTCCTCGGGCGGCAGCTGCGGCGGGGCGTCGGCCGCATCGTCGTCGGGGTCGAGCACTGTGCGGTCCCCCAAAGCGGCGGGCCACCAGAGATCGAACATCGCGTCGTAGGTCTCGCGGTGGTCCGAGCGGCGCAGCAGCGCACACGCCAGGCCCTCCCGCAGCACGGCGCGGTCACCCAGGCCCAGGGTGGCGAGCACCTGCCCGGCGTCGACGGTCTCCGACGGGCCGACGGCGATCCCCGAGCGTCGCAACGCCTCGACGAACTCGACGAGATGACCCGGCAGGCCGTGCGGCGCCAGGGGTTGCGGGGGGCGGGTGCGGGCGGCGGCCATCAGTTCAGCCGCAGTTCCCCGGCGGCCTTCTGCTGATCGGACTGGTGCTTGAGCACCACGCCGAGGGTGGCCGCAATGGTGGCGTCGTCGATGGTGTCCATCCCCAGCGCCAGCACGGTGCGGCCCCAGTCGATGGTCTCGGCCACCGACGGCACTTTCTTGAGCTGCATCCCGCGCAGCACCCCGATGATGCGCACCAGTTCCTCGGCCATCCGGTCCGGCAACTCGGGCACCCGCGACAGCAGGATGCGCCGTTCCAGCTCGGCGTCGGGGAAGTCGATGTGCAGGAACAGGCAGCGCCGCTTGAGCGCCTCGGACAGCTCGCGGGTGGCGTTGGAGGTCAGCACCACCAACGGTTTGCGCTCGGCGCGGATGGTGCCCAGCTCCGGGACGGTGACGGCGAAGTCGGACAACACCTCGAGCAGCAGGCCCTCGATCTCGATGTCGGCCTTGTCGGTCTCGTCGATCAGCAGCACGGTCGGCTCGGTGCGCCGGATCGCGGTCAGCAGCGGTCGCGACAGCAGGAACTCCTCGCTGAAGACGTCGTCACGGGTCTGATCCCAGTCCCCCGTACCGCTCTGGATCCGCAAGATCTGCTTGGCGTGGTTCCACTCGTAGAGCGCCCTGGCCTCGTCGACGCCTTCATAACACTGCAGGCGCACCAGCTCGGAACCGGTGGATTGCGCGATCGCCCTGGCCAATTCGGTCTTGCCGACGCCGGCCGGGCCCTCGACCAACAGGGGTTTGCCCAGCCTGTCAGCCAGGAACACCGCGGTGGCGGTGGCGGTGTCGGGCAGGTAGCCGGTCTCGGCCAGCCGGCGCGCCACATCGTCGATGTCGGCGAACAGGGGGGTCGCTGTGGTCACGGGAGAACTCCTGTGCTGTCAGGCAGGTCGGGTCTGGCCGTCGCCCCAGACGATCCATTTGGTCGATGTCAGTTCGGTCAGCCCCATGGGTCCGCGGGCGTGCAGTTTCTGGGTGGAGATGCCGATCTCGGCGCCGAAGCCGAACTGCTCGCCGTCGGTGAACGAGGTGGAGGCGTTCACCATCACCGCGGCCGCATCCACCTGCTCGGTGAAGCGTTGTGCGGCAGCCAGATCCGTCGTGACAATCGCCTCGGTGTGCCCGGTGCCGAACTCGTTGATGTGGGCGATGGCCCCGTCCACCCCATCGACCGCGGCCACGGCGATGTCCATCGACAGGAACTCGGCGCGCAGTTCCTCCTCCGACGGGTCCAGATGGGTGGTGACGCCGGCGGCCTGCAGCGCCTCGACCATCCTGGGCAGTGTGTGCTCGGCGATCGCGGAGTCCACCAGCAGGGTCTCGGCGGCGTTGCAGACGCTGGGGCGGCGGGTCTTGGCGTTGAGCAGGATGCGCTCTGCGACATCGAGATCGGCGGCGGCATGGATGAAGACGTGGCAGTTGCCGACCCCGGTCTCGATGGTGGGCACCAGCGCATCGCGGACCACCGCGTTGATCAGGCCGGCGCCGCCCCGCGGTATCACCACATCCACCAGCCCGCGGGCCTGAATCAGGTGGGTCACCGACGCGCGGTCCTCGCTGGGCAGCAGTTGCACGGCGTCCGCGGGCAGCCCTTCGGCGACCAGCGCGTCGCGCAGCACCGCCACCAGCGCGGCGTTCGAGTGGGCGGCCGAGGAACTGCCGCGCAGCAGCACGGCATTGCCGCTCTTGAGGGTGAGACCGAAGGCGTCGACGGTGACGTTGGGCCTGCCCTCGTAGACGATGCCGACCACACCGAGGGGAACCCGCTGCTGGCGCAGCCTCAACCCGTTGGGCAGGGTGCGTCCGCGCAACACCTCACCGATCGGGTCGGGCAGCCCGGCCACCTGTCGCAGGCCGGCGGCGATGCCGTCGATGCGCTGGGGGTTGAGCGCCAAGCGGTCGAGCATGGCGTCGCTGGTCCCGGCCGCGCGGGCGGTCTCCAGATCCGCGCCGTTGGCGGTGATGATCTGCTCGGCGTGGGCGAGCACCGCATCCGCGGCGGCGTGCAGGGCACGGTCCTTGATCACGGTCGACAGCGTGGCCAGTGTGCGGCCGGCCACCCGGGCCCGCTTGGCGGCGTCGTGCACGGTCTCGCGCAGTCCTGTGAGCGTCGGCGCTTCCAGACTCATTAGCCCAGCTTATCGGGCATACCACGGATCGGCCGACCGCACCCCGGCACCGCGGACCGCAGCGGTAGGTTCACGGCATGGATGTGGTGACCACCTACGCGCACGCGGCGCGCGCTTTCACCGACCTGGTGGGACGTATCCCGGCCGGCCGGCTCGACGGACCAGGGCTGGGCGACTGGGATTTGCGGGCGCTGATCGGCCACACCTCCAGGTCGCTGACCACCGTCATCACCTACCTGGACACCCCCGCCGCGAGCGTCGACATCGACGGCCCGGTGCAGTACTACCGGATGGTTGCCGAGGTCGCCTCTGCCGAGGGAACCGCCGCCGTATTGGAGCGGGGCCGCGTCGCCGGCGCCCGGTTGGGGGACGACCCCGCACACGCGGTGGCGCTGCTGACCCAGGACGCGCTGGACAAGCTGGCCGGCCGCGACGATGAGGTGATCGCCGTCCTGGGCGGGGCGGGCATGCGAATCTCCGGATACCTGCCGACGCGGGTGTTCGAGCTGACCGTGCACGGCTTCGACATCGCCGCAGCGGCGGGAGTGCCGTTCACCCCGGCACCCGACGCGGTGCGGGAGTCCACCCTGCTCGCCGCGGAGATCGCGGTGGCCCTCGCCCACGGGCCCGCGGTGCTGCTGGCCCTGACCGGGCGGGTGGCGCTGCCGGACGGGTTCTCGGTGACGGCATGAAGGTGACCGTGGTGGGCAGCGTCAACATGGACGTGGTCTTCGAGGTGACGGCCCTGCCGAAGCCCGGGGAGACGGTGCTGGGGTCGGGTGCACGCTCGGTGCCGGGCGGCAAGGGCGGCAACCAGGCCATCGCCGCCGCACGGGCGGGCGCCGAGGTGACCTTGGTGGCCGCCGTCGGCACGGACGCCAACGCAGGTCAGCTGCGAGACCATCTGGCCGACAACAGGATCAGGCTCGACGGTGTGCTCACCGTGCCCGGCCCCAGCGGGACCGCCGCCATCGTGGTGGACGCCGACGGCGAGAACACCATCGTCGTGGCCCCCGGTGCCAACGGCCACCTGACGCTGGATTCCCAGCCCCTGCGCGACCTCGTCGCCGACGCCGACGTGGTGTTGCTGCAGTTGGAGATCCCGCTGGACACGGCACTGGTGGCGGCCCGGGCCGCCCGCGCGGCCGGGGTGACGGTGATGGTGAACGCCTCCCCCGCCGGTGGGGACCCTGCTCTGCTCGGCGAACTGGCCGCGGCCACCGACGTGGTCATCGTCAACGAGTCCGAGGCGCGGCACTGGACGTGGCCCGTCCCGCATCTGGTGACCACCCGCGGCGCGCAGGGCGCGACTCACGTTGGTGACGGTCGCGACGTGCAGGTACCGGCGCCGGCGGTCGAGGCGCTGGACACCACCGGCGCCGGCGACGTGTTCGCCGGCGTGCTGGCCGCCGGGTGGGCCGGCGACCGCGACCACGCCCTGCGCCGTGCCTGCGCGGCCGGTGCCCTGGCGACGCTGGTGCCCGGCGCCGGTGACTGCGCCCCCTATGACGAGGCCATCGAGGACGCCGTGGTGCGCGACTAGAGGGTGACGACTCCCGCCAGCGCGGTCGCGAGCGCCTCGTCGGACAGGGGGTCGTCCGACAGCCCACCGGTCAGGTAGGAGTGGTAGGCGCCCAGCTCCAGCAGTCCGTGCCCGGACAGCCCCACCACGATCACCTGCTCACCCCCGGCGTCGGCTTCGCGCCGCGCCTGGGCCAGCGCGTGGGCCGACTCCGGCGCCGGCACGATGCCCTCGGTGCGCGCGAATTGCAGTGCGGCGTCGAAGCATTCGCTCTGCGCCAGCGCGGTGGCCTCCAGCAGCCCCTCGGCCACCACGTGCGACACCAGCGGCGCCATGGCGTGGTAGCGCAGCCCACCGGCGTGGATGGGCGACGGGACAAAATCGTGACCCAGGGTGTACATCTTCATCAACGGGGTCATCCCGCCGGTGTCCCCGAAGTCGTACCGGTATTCACCGCGCGTCAGCGACGGACACGACGCCGGCTCGACGGCCAGCAATCGCGGCGAGCTGGTGCCCGCCAGCTTCTCCCGCAGGAACGGGAACGTCAGACCGGCCAGGTTGGAACCGCCGCCCGCACAACCGATCACCAGATCGGCCCCGTCCTCACCGGCCAGCGCCAACTGCTTGAGCGCCTCCTCACCGATGACGGTCTGGTGCAGCAGCACATGGTTGAGCACCGAGCCCAGGGCATATTTGGTGGCGGGATCACCGGCGGCGACCTCGACGGCCTCGGAGATCGCGATTCCCAGCGAACCGGGATGATCCTGCGCGAGTGTTCGGCCGAACTCGGTGAGGGTGCTCGGCGAGCGGTGCACCGTACCGCCGAAGACCTCGATCAGCGTGCGGCGCTGCGGCTTGCCGTCGAAGGAGGCGCCCACCTGCCATACCTCACACTCCAGGCCGAACAGCGAGCACGCGTAGGCCAGGGCGGTGCCCCACTGCCCGGCCCCCGTCTCGGTGGTGAGCCGGGTGGTGCCGTGCAGGCTGTTGTAATACACCTGCGGCACCGAGGTGTTGGTCTTGTGCGACCCGGCCGGCGACACACCCTCGTACTTGTAGTAGATCCGCGCCCGCGTGCCCAGCGCCCGCTCCCAGCGACGAGCCCGGACCAGGGGCGACGGGCGGTACTGGCGGTACACCTCGCGCACCGGTTCGGGGATCTCGATGTAGCGCTGCGCGCTGACCTCCTGGGCGATCAGCTCGGGCGGGAAAAGCGCCGCGAGGTCATCGGGGCCCACCGGTTGATGGGTGCCCGGGTGCAGCGGCGGCGGAGGCGGGGTGGGCAGATCCGCGACGATGTTGTACCAATGTGTCGGCAGCTCAGACTCATCCAGCAGAAAACGGACCTGCTCACTCATGCCCGCCAGCCTAGTGCGCAGGCCGATTCACTCGGCCGGCACCTCCCGCTCGATCTCGTCGAGCCAGATGCGCGCCGACATGTCCGACGGGGCCCGCCAGTCGCCGCGCGGCGAGAGTGCACCACCGGCAGACACTTTCGGCCCGTTGGGCAGTGCCGAGCGCTTGAACTGGCTGAACGAGTAGAACCGCTGGACGAACACCTGCAGCCAGTGCCGGATCTCGGCCAGGTCGTAGGCGGGCCGCTTGTCGTCGGGGTATCCCTGCGGCCAGTCCCCCGCAGCGACGTCGTGCCAGGCGTGCCAGGCCAGGAACGCCACCTTCGACGGCCGAAAGCCGTAGCGCAACACCTGGAACAGTGAGAAGTCCTGCAGGACGTACGGTCCCACCTTGCTCTCGCTGCTCTGGATCTCCTCGTCCTCACCGGCCGGCACCAGCTCCGGGCTGATCTCGGTGTCGAGCACCGACTGCAGCACGGCGTGCACGTCGTCGTCGAACTGCTCAGATGCGATCACCCAGCGGATCAGGTGCTGGATCAACGTCTTCGGCACTCCGCCGTTGACGTTGTAATGCGACATCTGGTCGCCCACCCCGTAGGTGGACCAGCCCAGCGCGAGTTCGGAGAGGTCACCGGTGCCCAGCACGATCCCGCCGCGCTGATTGGCCATCCGGAACAGGTAATCGGTGCGCAGACCGGCCTGCACGTTCTCGAACGTGACATCGTAGACCTTCTCGCCCCGGCCGAACGGGTGCCCCATCTCGGTGAGCATCAGCGTCGCGGTGTCGCGGATGTCGATCTCTTCGAACGTCACGCCCAGGGCCTTGCTCAAGGCAATCGCGTTGCTCTTGGTGCGGTCCCCGGTGGCGAAGCCCGGCAGCGTGAAGGCCAGGATGTCGCTGCGGGGGCGGCCTTCGCGGTCCATGGCCCGGGCCGCCACGATCAGCGCGTGGGTGGAGTCCAGGCCGCCGGAGACACCGATGACCACCTTGGGATAGCTCAGCGCCCGCAGCCGTTGCTCGAGGCCGGCGACCTGGATGTTATAGGCCTCGTAACAATCCTGTTGCAGCCGTGCGGGATCCGACGGCACGAATGGGAACCGCTCGACGTCCCGTCGCAGACCGAGGTCACCGGTGGGCGGGTCCAGGGCGAATTCGACGCGCCGGAAGCCGTCCACCGCGGCGGCGTGGTGGCGCCGGTTGTCGTCGAAAGTGCCCATCCGCAGGCGCTCGGCCACCAGCAGGTCCACGTCGACGTCGGCGACACTGCGCTGCGCGCCTTTGGGGAAGCGCTGCGACTCGGCCAGCATCACCCCGTTCTCGTAGATCATCGTCTGGCCGTCCCACGCCAGGTCGGTGGTGGATTCCCCCTCCCCCGCGGCGGCGTAGACGTAGGCGGCCAGGCAGCGCGAGGACGCCGACCGGGCCAGCAGATGCCGGTCCTCGGCGCGGCCGATGGTGATCGGGCTGCCGGACAGATTGGCCAGCACGGTGGCGCCGGCGAGGGCGGCCGTGGCACTCGGCGGGATCGGCACCCACATGTCTTCGCAGACCTCCACGTGCAGCACGAAGCCGGGCACGTCGGTGGCGTCGAACAGCAGATCCGGCCCGAACGGTGCCGTCACGCCGGAGAACCGGATCTCAGAGGAGATGTCGTCGCCGGGCGCGGTCTGGCGGCGCTCGTAGAACTCCCGGTAGGTGGGCAGGTAGGACTTGGGCGCGACGCCGAGCACGGTGCCGCGGTGGATCACCACCGCGCAGTTGTAGATCCGGTGCCGGTGGCGCAGCGGCGCCCCCACCACCAGCACCGGCAGCAGATCGGTCGAGCCGTCGATGACGGTGCGCAGCGCGGCCTCGACCGAGTCCAGCAGGGTGTCTTGCAGCAGGATGTCCTCGATCGAGTATCCCGACAGTGTGAGCTCGGGGTACACCGCGACGCCCACCCCGTCGTCGTGGCATTCCCGGGCGATCCGGAGCACGGCGTCGGCATTGGCGCCGGGATCGGCGAGGGTGGTGTGCAGGGTGCAGGCGGAGACCCGCACGAACCCGTGGTGGTAGGCGGAGTAGAAGTCCATCACCGTGTCATTGTTCCCGTCTGTCGCCGGACTATTGCCCTCAACCCGGCGATTCGGCGCTCAGGCGGCACAATCTAAGCTGCCACCACAGGCCGAGACGAGGGGCACGGACACGCGCGATGACGGGGCGACCAGTGCAGTTCGGTGTGCTCGGGCCGCTGCAGATCACCGTCGACGGCACCCCGGTGACGCTGGGCACCCCGAAGCAGCGGGCGGTGCTGGCGGTGCTGCTGGTCAACCGCAACCGGCCGGTGGCGGTGGACTCACTACTGACCGCCGCTTGGGGCGATGACCCGCCTGCCGGTGCACGGGCCGGCCTGCACTCCTACATCTCCAACCTGCGCAAGCTGCTGTCCAGGGCCGGCGCCGGCCCGGACGCGCTGGTGAACGCGCCGCCGGGATATCGGCTCACAGTCGCCGAGGCCGACCTGGACCTCGGGCGCTTCGCCGCCGAGAAGGCCGCCGGGGTGCGGGCCGCCGCAGCCGGTCAGTTCTCCCTGGCCAGCCGGCACCTGGCGGTGGCGTTGCACCAATGGCGCGGGCCGGTGCTCGAGGATCTGGTGGACTTCGCGTTCGTCGACCCGTTGGCCACCGCGCTGACCGAGGACCGGTTGGTGGCCGTCACCGCACATGCCGAGGCCGAGATCGCCTGCGGGCGCGCAGCGACAGTTCTTCCCGAGTTGGAGACACTGACCGCCGAGCACCCGTTCCGCGAGCCGCTGTGGGCCCAACTCATCACCGCCTACTACCTGGGTGAACGCCAGCACGACGCGCTGGCGGCCTACAGCAGGCTCAAGCGCGCCCTGGCCGACGAGCTGGGCATCGATCCCGGGCCGACGTTGCGCGCCCTACACGAACAGATCCTGCGGCAGGAACCGGTGGATGCCGCGCTGTCCGCGCGCACCGCAGCCGTCGGCGACGTGACCCAGCTGGACCGGCGCACCGCGACGGCCGCCGCGGGCACCGGTGCCTACCTGGAGGATCCGGCCGGCCGCCGGCACCCGCTGCTGGCGGTGGCCACGCGCATCGGGCGTCTCGAGGACAACGACATCGTGCTCCCGAGCGCCTCGGTGAGCCGCCACCACGCCGCGTTGATCGACACCGGAACCAGCCACGTGATCAGCGACCTGCGCTCCGCCAACGGCATCGAGGTCGGGCACGTTCCGGTGCGCGGCAGCACCGCCCTGGCCGACGGCGACACGATCCGAATCTGCGACCACACCTTCGTCTTTCGCCTCGGCGACGCGCATGGATGACCGGGTGGGCACCCGGGTCGGTCCCTACGAGCTGACCCGGCTGATCGGACGCGGCGGGATGGGCGAGGTGTACGAGGCCCGCGACACCGTCAAGGACCGCACGGTGGCGCTGAAGCTGCTGCCGCGCGAGCTGTCCCACAACCCCACCTTCCGCGCCCGGCTCGAACGCGAAGCCCGCTCGGCGGGCAAACTCCAAGAGCCGCATGTGGTTCCGATCCACGATTTCGGCGAGGTGGACGGCCAGCTCTTCGTCGACATGCGCCTGATCGATGGGGTGGACCTGCGCTCGCTGCTGAGCCGGGGCGGTCCCCTGCCACCGGCGCGCGCGGTGTCCATCGTGCGTCAGATCGCCTCGGCGCTGGACGCCGCCCACGCGGCCGGGGTCACCCACCGCGACGTCAAACCCGAGAACATCCTGGTGAATGCGGAGGACTTCGCCTATCTGGTGGACTTCGGCATCGCCAACGCGGCCACCGACGAGACACTGACCGAACAGGGCAGCGCCATCGGCACATTCGCCTACATGGCGCCGGAACGCTTCACCCATGACCACGTGGACCACCGCGCCGATGTCTACGCGCTGGCGTGCGTCCTCTACGAATGCCTGACCGGTGCCAAACCGTTTCGCAGCGACAGCGTGAGTGTGCTGATCACCGCACACCTGATGGAACCGGCGCCGCGTCCCAGCCAGGTGCTGGCCGGGCTGCCGCCGGCTCTCGACGCGGTGGTGGCCCAGGGCATGGCCAAAAAACCCGAGGACCGCTTCCGCACCGCCGGCGAGCTGGCGCGGGCGGCCGAGGCCACCCTGACCTTTGCACCGCCACCGCCACCGCCACCGGCGCCGGGTCCCGCCCCGGCTCCGGCGTCACGGCGCGGCCGGACGGTGGCTCTGGCGCTGGCGGGGGTGGCGGTGTTGGCGGCCGCGGTGGCAGCCACCTGGACCCTGCGTGCGCCCGAGGCAGCCGTGACCTCGACGCTGACGATCACGCGCACGGTCATCTCGACCCCGAAGACGGCGGTCAGTGTGCCCGCACACGAAACGGTGACCCCGGTGCTGCGGCGACTGCTGGAGGCCGTGCCGTCGGGATACCGGTCGTGCGAGCCGGTTCGGCCGCCCGTCGCCGATGCGCTGGCGACGGTGGACTGCGGTCAGAACTCCAACCCCGGCGGCCCGGAGACGGCCCGCTACTCCCTGTTTCCCACCGTCGAGGCCCTCGACGGTGGGTTCGCCTCGGCTCTCGACGAGGACGCCGTGGTGGACTGCCCCGGCGGCCGGCCGTCGCCGAGCACCTGGGACTACGACTCCACCCCAGGCCAAACCGAGGGGTCGGTGGCGTGCGGGAATTTCGAGGGCAGCCCCGAGGTGGTGTGGACCAAGAGCTCCGATCTGATGCTCGGGCTGGCCCAGGGCAGCGATCTGGACACCGTGCACCAGTGGTGGGTGGACTTCGTTTAACCGGGTACGCCGCCCCTATGACCGCAACCGCCGTCCTCGTCATCGACATGCTGAACACCTACGAACACCCCGACGCCGACAAGCTGGTCCCCAACGTCGAGCCCACCGTGGAGCCGTTGGCGGACCTGATTGCGCGGACCCGCAAGCGCGATGACGCCGACCTGATCTACGTCAACGACAACTACGGCGACTTCACCGCCGACCACTCCGGACTGGTGGCCTCGGCCCTGGACGGGGCGCGTCCGGACCTCGTCAAACCCATCGTCCCCGACGAGAACTGCCGATTCCTGATGAAGGTCCGCCACAGTGCGTTCTACGCCACGTCGCTGGGATATCTGCTCAACCAGCTCGACGCCCAACGGGTGATCCTCACCGGCCAGGTCACCGAGCAGTGCATCCTCTACAGCGCACTCGACGCCTACGTCCGGCACTTCGAGGTGGTGGTGGCCCGCGACTGCGTGGCCGCCATCGACAACGAGCTGGGCCGGGCGGCATTGACGATGATGGAGAGCAACATGCGGGCGTCGATCGTGGATGCGGCGGACTGCCTGGACTGACCCGGGTGAGCGCTATTCTCGATGGAGTGGAAGCACCAGAACTCGTCGCGCTGCTGGCCGAGCGGCGGGTGGCTGTGCTGACCGGCGCGGGCATGTCGACCGACTCCGGCATCCCGGACTATCGCGGCCCGGACTCACCGCCGAGCAACCCGATGACCATCCGGCAGTTCACCTCTGACCCGGAGTTCCGGCAACGCTACTGGGCCCGCAACCACGTGGGCTGGCGGCACATGGCCGAGACCCTGCCCAACGCCGGCCACCGCGCCCTGGCCGCGCTGGAACGCGCCGGCGTGGTGAGCGGCCTGATCACCCAGAACGTGGACCTGCTGCACACCAAGGCCGGTAGCGCCAACGTCGTGAACCTGCACGGCACCTACGCCCAGGTGATCTGCCTGGCCTGCGATTTCACCATGACCCGCGCGCAGCTGGCCGAGGAGTTGGAGGCGCTGAACCCGGGCTTCATCGAGCGCGCCGAGGCGCTCGGCGGGATCGCGGTGGCTCCCGACGCCGACGCCACGGTCACCGACACCTCGAGCTTCCGCTACCTGGACTGCCCGCGGTGCTCGGGCATGCTCAAACCCGACATCGTCTACTTCGGCGAGAGTGTTCCGAAAGAGCGCGTCGCACAGGCATATTCGATGGTGGACGCCGCCGACGTGCTGCTGGTCGCCGGCTCGTCACTGACGGTGTTCTCTGGCTATCGCTTCGTCCGCCACGCCGCGGCCGCCGGCATGCCGGTGGCCATCATCAACCGGGGCCCCACCCGCGGTGATGAGCAGGCAGCGGTCAAGATCAACAGCGGCTGCTCGGAGATGCTGGTGCTGCTCACCGACGAGCTGGGTGCGGTTCCGGCGCGCTCGTGACCTCCAGCGCCCTGACGGCGTGGACGAAGTTGCCCGGGACATAGGCGGGCTCGCCGACCTCGATGCCGGGCAGGGTGGTCAGCAGTTCGGTGAACAGCGCCCGCAGCTGAGCCCGCGCCACGTGTGCGCCGAGGCAGAAGTGCCGGCCGCCGCCACCGAAGCCCAGGTGCGGGTTGGGATGCCGGGCGACGTCGAAGCGCTCCGGTGATTCGAACACCTCGGTGTCCCAGTTGCCCGAGGAGTAGAACATCACCACCTTCTCCCCCGCCCGCACCGTCTGCCCAGCGAGCTCGACGTCCGTGGCTGCGGTGCGGCGGAAGGTCATCACCGGCGAGGCCCAGCGGATGAACTCTTCGACCGCGGGCCCGATGCGCGTCTCGAGATCGTCCAGCAGCCAGGCGCGCTGGTCGGCGTTGTCGGTCAGGGCCTTGACGGCATGGCTGGTGGTCTGGCGGGTGGTGTCGTTACCGGCCACCGCCAAAAGCACGAAGAACGCCGACACCTCGGCATCGGTGAGCCGGTCGCCGTCGACCTCGGCGTGCACCAGGCTGCTGATCAGGTCGTCACCGGGCTCGGCCCGGCGGTGGGCGGCCAGCGCACCCGCGACCTGGTGCAGATACATCTGGTTCTCCAGCAGCACCTCCAGCGGGTTGCGGCCGGCCAGGTACACCGGGTCGGCCCAGGACACCAGCGCGTCGGCGGCACGGGCCACCTGCTGGCGTTCGGAGGTGGGGATGCCCACCATGTCCGAGAGGGTGCGGATGGGCAGCTCCTTGGCGCAGTGCTCGACGAAATCGGCCCCCTTGCCTGCCGCGGCGAGCTCGGCCACGATGTCGGCGGCGTTGGCCTTGATGGAGTCTTCGATGCGGCGGACCTGGCGCGGGGTGAAGGCCGCGTGCACCACCTTGCGAATCATGGTGTGCCGCGGCGGATCCATCGCCAGGAACGACTGCGAGGCTTCCAGCAGCTCCTCGGGGATGTTCTCGAAGAGCACCCCCTTGCCCGACAGGAACACCTCGCTGTTGCGGCTGACGGCAACGATGTCGGCGTGCCGGGTCACGGCCCAGTAGCCACGATCGGCCGGGTCGTGCATCAGGGCGTCCTCGACGGGCGGGTGCCAACTGACCGGACACCGGGCCCGCAGTTCGGCGAACGACCGTTCCCGATCCGCTGCGGTGGTGGACCAGAACGCCCGCGACGACAGGTCGATCGGGTCGTATGCGCGGGCGGGATCAGATGTGATCGACGGCACAGTCATGCCGGTGACGATAAGTCTAGACACTGTGTCTAGTCAACCTGGTGCGTATCCTTCACTGATGCCGTCGGTCACCCGTAAGCCGCAGGCCAAACGCCAGCAGCGGCGCGAGCAGATCGAGCGGGACCTGCTGGCCGCCACCGAGCGATTGGTCAACGAGGGCGCCAGCTTCACCGAGCTGAGCGTCGATCGACTGGCCGGCGAAGCCGGGATCTCGCGGGCCAGCTTCTACATCTACTTCGAGGACAAAGGTCATCTGCTGCGCCGGCTGGCCGGACAGGTGTTCGGTGACCTCGCTGCGGGCGCCTCGAGATGGTGGTCGGTGGCCGCCCGCCGTGATCCCGCCGATGTGCGCGCCGCCATGACGGCCGTGGTGTCCCAGTACCGCCGGCATCAGCCGCTGCTGGTCGCGCTGAGCGAGATGGCCGGTTACGACCCGCAGGTGTCGGCCACCTACCGCGAACTCCTGACCGAGATCGCCGGACAGGTCATCAGGGTGATCGAGGAGGGGCAGGCCGCAGGCACCATCCGCCCCGAGCTCCCCCCGGAGGCCACCGCCACCTCGTTGACCTGGATGGTGGAACGCTCGTGTCAGCAGAACCTGCCGGGACGGCCCCCGGAGTACGACGCGGAGCTGGCCGAAGCGCTGACGCAGATCGTCTGGGCCGCACTGTATCTCACGCCCGCTTAGCAGGCCACCAGGTCGTCGGCATGCACAGCGGGGCGGCGCATGTCGGCCGGGAGATCCGAGGTGGAGCGGCCCATCATGGTCGCCAGTTCGGCCGCGTCGTAGGCCACGACTCCGCGGGCCACCACGCCGCCGTCCGGGCCTTTGAGTTCGATGACGTCGCCGCCGACGAAACGTCCTGCCAGCGAAGTGATCCCGGCCGGCAGCAGCGAGCGCCTGCGTTCGGTCACCGCGCGCACCGCGCCGTCGTCGAGGGTGACACTGCCTGCAGCCTCGGCGGCGTAGCGCACCCAGAACCGCCGCGAAGACATCCGGGTGGGCCGCGGCGCGAACACCGTGCCCACCGACCCTTCACCCAGTGCATCGGCGGCATCGCCGGCGGCGGCCAATAGCACCGGCACCCCGGCGTCCGCGGCCAGCAGCGCCGAGGACAATTTCGACGCCATGCCGCCGGTGCCGAGATGGCTTCCGCGACCGGCGATCACGCCGTCCAGGTCGTCGGGACCCGACACCTCGGGGATGAAGCGCGCATCAGATTTGCGGGGATCGGAATCGTAGAGACCGTTGATGTCGGACAACAACACCAGGGCGTCGGCGCCGATCAGATGGGCCACCAGGGCCGAAAGCCGGTCGTTGTCGCCGAAACGGATCTCGTTGGTGGCCACCGTGTCGTTCTCGTTGACGATGGCCACCGCGTGCAGGGAACGCAGCCGGTCCAGGGTGCGCTGGGCGTTGGTGTGCTGCACGCGCATCGAGATGTCATGGGCGGTCAGCAGCACCTGGCCGACGGTGCGCTGGTACTTGCCGAACGCCGCGCTCCAGGAGTTCACCAACGCCACCTGCCCCACGCTGGCGGCCGCCTGCTTGGTGGCCAGATCCGTGGGGCGCCTGGACAATCCGAGTGGTTCGATGCCTGCGGCGATGGCGCCGGAGGACACGATCACCACATCGGAGCCGGCCTTCATCCGCCGCTCGATGGCATCGACGAGATATTGCAGCCGGCTGGCATCGAACACCCCGGTAGGCGTGGTCAACGCAGTGGTGCCGATCTTGACGACGATGCTGCGTGCGGTACGGATGGCGTCGCGGTGGACGCTCACTCCGGCTCACCGGTTTGTCTGCGCGCCTTGCGGGCCGCCTTGCGCTCGTCGGCACCCACCCGGTCACTGCGCTCGAGCCGGACGTCGGTGCCGCGGCCGGTCGGGACCACGTCGACGCCGGCGGGTGTCTGGGGCTCCCAGTCGAAGGTCATGTCGCCGATGGTGACAGCACAACCCGGGCGTGCGCCCAGCTTGAACAGTTCGTCTTCGACGCCGAGGCGCGCCAACCGGTCACCGAGGTAGCCGACGGCTTCGTCGTTGTCGAAGTTGGTCTGGGCGATCCAGCGCTCGGGGCGCACACCACGCACCACAAAGCCGCCGTCACCGTCTGGGTGTACCGAGAATGCCTTCTCGTTGACGGGGATGGGCCGGATGACCGGCCGCCGCGGAGCCAGCACCGGCTGCGCAGCACGGTAGGCCGACACCAGATCCCAGAGAGCGAAGGTCAAGGGCCGCAACCCGATCCGCGCCACGGTCGATACCTCGAAGACCGGCCAACCGCGGGCGGCGATGTCGTCTCGGACGAAGTCGGCGAGTTCCAAGGCATCGGGGACATCGATCTTGTTGAGCACCACCGCCCGGGGCCGCTCGGTCAGATCGCCCAGCGTCGAATCGCCTTGCAGCGTCGGCTGGTATGCGGCCAGCTCGGCTTCGAGGGCGTCGATGTCCGAGATCGGGTCGCGGCCGGGTTCCATGGTGGCGCAGTCGATCACGTGGACCAGGACCGCGCAGCGCTCGATGTGGCGCAGGAAATCGAGGCCGAGCCCACGGCCTTCGGAGGCACCGGGGATCAACCCGGGCACGTCGGCGACAGTGAACGTGTGGTCCCCGGCGGAGACCACACCGAGGTTCGGCGCCAAGGTCGTGAACGGGTAGTCGGCGATCTTGGGCTTGGCCGCCGAGATGGCGGAGACCAGCGACGACTTGCCGGCAGACGGGAACCCGACCAGGCCGACGTCGGCAACGGTCTTGAGCTCCAAGGTGAGTTCACGCTCGTCGCCCTTTTCGCCCAACAGGGCGAAGCCGGGTGCCTTGCGGGCGCGGGAGGCCAGTGCGGCGTTGCCGAGGCCGCCACGGCCGCCGACGGCCGCCTCGAAGCGGGTGCCCGCACCGGTCAGGTCAGCCAGCAGCCGACCCTGCTCATCGAGAACCACGGTGCCGTCGGGCACCTTGACCTCGAGATCGTCGCCGTGGGCGCCGTCGCGGTTACTGCCCGCACCCTGCTTGCCCGAGGGCGCGACGATGTGCGGATGGAAGTGGAAGTCCAGCAGGGTGTGCACCTGGGGGTCGACCACCAGGACGACACTGCCGCCGCGACCGCCGTTGCCGCCGTCGGGTCCGCCGAGGGGTTTGAACTTCTCGCGGTGCACCGAGGCACACCCGTGACCACCGGCTCCGGCGCGGGCGTGGATGACTACGCGGTCGACGAAGCGGGGTGCCATCGGACGACCTTCCTGTGCAATGTGAAGCTAGTGCAAATTCTGTCGAGAACTCGCAGCAGCTTCACATTCGCAGGCGTGGTCCTCGGAACGTCAGGCGTTAGCCGGAACGATGTTGACAGTCTTGCGACCGCGCTTGCTGCCGAACTCGACAGCGCCGGCCGACAACGCGAACAGCGTGTCGTCGCCACCACGGCCGACGTTCACGCCGGGGTGGAAGTGAGTGCCGCGCTGGCGGACGATGATCTCGCCTGCCTTGACGACCTGGCCGCCGAAGCGCTTGACGCCGAGCCGCTGGGCGGCTGAGTCGCGACCGTTGCGTGAGCTGGAAGCGCCCTTTTTGTGTGCCATGTTTCGCTCCCTCGCTACTTGATGCCGGTGACCTTGAGGACCGTCAGCTGCTGACGGTGCCCCTGGCGCTTGTGGTAGCCGGTCTTGTTCTTGAACTTGTGGATGCGGATCTTGGGGCCCTTGGTGTGCTCGAGCACCTCACCGGTGACGGCAACCTTCTCCAGCGCCGCGGCGTCGGTGGTGACATCGGCACCGTCGACAACCAGAGCCACGGGCAGCGACACCGAGCCGCCGGCCTCGATCTCCAGCTTCTCGACCTTGACTATGTCACCGACGGCGACCTTGTACTGCTTGCCGCCGGTCTTGACGATTGCGTACGTCGCCATCGTGGTCCTAACTCATCGCTTTCGGGCGCGCAGCACCCGGGGGCGCGTGCGCAGGTCTTGGGTTCGTGGGCTGATCCGGCTCGCGGTTCACCCACGGTCACGGGCGTGAGCCTCGTGACAACTGCTCAAGGTTACGTGACCAGCATGTTGGGAAGCAAACCGCCTGCGGGTGACGGTCGACATCATCCTGCCGGCGGGCCGGCAGGACGTGCCGCGGCGCGCCTGCGCCGTGGCCGCGCAGCGATCACCTCGACAACAGGTTCGGGCTCGGGTTCGTCCTCGTCTTCGTCGTCATCGGAGTCGTCGTCGTCCTCGCCGTCAACGAGCTCGACATCGTCGTCGTCGTCCTCGTCGTCGTCGTCATCGAGGTCGATGTCCTCGTCCTCGTCGGTCTCGTCGTCGTCGGTGTCGTCGTCCTCCGACTCCTCGAAGTCGTCGTCGGTGTCGAGGCCCACCCGCTCCTCGGACTGCTCCTCACCCACCGCGTCGTGCACGGTTTCCTCGGTCAGGGCCTCGTCCTCGTCCTCGGCGTCGTCCCCGTGCTTGCCGTTGGCTGCAGCCATGGCCTTGAACATCGGATGTTCGACACTGTGCGCCGGCACCCGGGCCACTTCCGGTGTCGGCTCTTCGGCCTTGCCGCGCTTGCCGGAACGCTTGCTGCGCCGGCTCCCGCCGGAGGCCTCTGCCTTGCGCGCCGGCGCCTGAGGTGCCGAATCCACCGGATCGGCGTGCAGCACGATGCCGCGACCCGCGCAGTGTGTGCACGTGGTGGAGAACGCCTCGACCAGGCCCGTGCCCAGCTTCTTGCGGGTCAGCTGGACCAGGCCCAGTGACGTCACCTCGGAGACCTGGTGGCGCGTACGGTCCCGCGCCAGAGCTTCGGTGAGTCTGCGCAGGACCAGATCCCGGTTGGACTCCAGCACCATGTCGATGAAATCGATCACCACGATGCCGCCGATGTCGCGCAGCCGCAGCTGGCGCACGATCTCCTCGGCGGCTTCCAGGTTGTTCTTGGTGACGGTCTGCTCGAGGTTGCCGCCGGCGCCGGTGAACTTGCCGGTGTTGACGTCCACCACGGTCATGGCCTCGGTGCGATCGATCACCAAGGTGCCGCCCGAGGGCAGCCACACCTTGCGGTCCATCGCCTTGGTGAGTTGCTCGTCGATGCGGTGCACCGCGAACACGTCCGGGCCACCGTTCTCGGCGGCCTCGTACTTCGTCAGCTTGCCCATCAGCTCGGGTGCCACCGACTGGACGTAATCGTTGATGGTCTTCCAGGCCTCGTCACCGGAGACGATCAGCCCGGAGAAGTCCTCGTTGAACAGGTCGCGGATCACCTTCACCAGCACGTCGGGCTCTTCGTAGAGCGCGACCGCAGCGCCGGCCTTCTTCGCGGTGACCTCGGCGGCCTTGGCGTCGATCTCGGCCCAGCGCTTCTGCAGCCGCTCGACGTCGCCGCGGATGTCCTCTTCCTTGACCCCCTCGGAGGCGGTCCGGATGATCACCCCGGCATCGGCGGGGACGACTTCGCGCAGGATCTCCTTGAGCCGCTGCCGTTCGGTGTCGGGAAGCTTGCGGCTGATTCCGGTCGACGAGGCACCGGGGACGTACACCAGGTAGCGGCCGGCCAGCGACACCTGTGTGGTGAGCCGCGCCCCCTTGTGCCCCACCGGGTCCTTGCTGACCTGGACCACCACATAGTCACCGGGCTTGAGTGCCTGTTCGATCTTGCGCTGCGCCCCGCCGAGGCCGGCGGCCTCCCAGTTCACCTCACCGGCGTACAGCACACCGTTGCGGCCGCGGCCGATGTCGACGAACGCGGCCTCCATCGAAGGCAGGACGTTCTGCACGATGCCGAGGTAGATGTTGCCCACCAGAGAGGCGGAAGCAGCCGAGGTCACAAAATGTTCGACCACCACGCCGTCTTCGAGGACCGCGATCTGGGTGTAGCGGGCGCCGGCGTGCGGCGGCTCCACGCGCGATTTGTCGCGCACGATCATGGTGCGCTCGACGGCCTCGCGGCGGGCCAGGAACTCGGCCTCGGACAGGATGGGCGGCCGACGGCGACCCGCGTCGCGGCCGTCGCGGCGGCGCTGGCGTTTGGCCTCCAGGCGGGTCGACCCGCTGATGCCCTGGATCTCGTTGGAGGCCTTGGCCGCCTTCTCGGCTTTGCTGCGCGGGGCGCGTTCGTGGACGACAGTGTTCGGCGGATCATCGGGTGAGGCGGATTCCCCGTCCTCCCCGCCGCCGGACTTGCGGCGCCGCCGACGGCGCCGGCGGCGGCTGGAACCGTCGCCGCTACCGCTGTCGTCGTCCTCGCCGTCGTCGTCCCCGGCCTCGTCGTCCCCGCCGTCGTCATCGCCGTCGGACTTGTCCTTGTCCTCGGTGTCGACGGGTTTGTCGGTCTGCTCGTCGTCGGACTCGTCGCCGTCGGCGGCGTCACCACCCCGGCCCCGACCGCGGCCGCGGCGACCACGCCTGCGCCTGCGGTTGGCCGGCTTCTCGGCCTGCTCGTCGTCGGAGTCGTCTCCGTCATCGGAGTCGTCGTCATCGTCGGTATCGGCGTCGGTCTCGTCGACGCGCACCTGAGCGGGGCGTTCGGTGACCGGTTGCGGGGCCACGAACAGCGGAAGGTAGTCGGCCACCACCGCTTCGGCCTCCCGCGATTCGGGCTCCGACGATTCGGGCTCCGGCGGCAGTTCCATCAGCAGGCGGGATTCGGGTTCACCCTCCGGGACCTCGCCGGGCGCGGTCTCGGCCACCGGTTCGGTCTCGACCACCGGCTCCGGCTCGGGTGCCGGCTCCGGCTCGGGTGCCGGCTCCGGCTCGGGTGCCGGCTCCGGCTCGGGTGCCGGCTCCGGCTCGGGTGTGGATACCGGCTCCGGCTCGGGTGCCGGTGCCGGTCCAGCCTGGGCCTGTTCGGCCGCGGCCAGCACGTCACGCACCTTCACGGCATCACTGCGGTCGACGCTGGAGTGCGCACTGCGTGAACGACCGTCGAGATCGGCCAGCGCCTCGAGTACCCGCCGACTGGTGGTGCCGAGCACCCTGGCCAGCGAATGGACTCTCAGTCGCTCGGGAATGTCCGGGTGAGCGCTGCTGTCAGGGGAAACGCCGCCGGCTGCGGGCGCGCTGTCCTGCGCGGCGCTGCTGTCGGTGTGGTCTTGGATTTTTGCATCGTCGTCCACGTACTCTCCTTCAAGCCCCCGGGCGCGTTGTACAACGCGGCCGCGCGAGGACTTCGGTTATGGGCTCGGCTGGCTGCACCGAACTTGTTGTGGTCTCGCCCCGGGCGGCTCGTTGATGACAAGCTCTGTGAACCCACCCGGTGCCTGGGTTGAATGATGGCTGGGACGGTCGGCGCCGCATCGCGGGTAGCGGTGGTCGCGCACGTCAAAGTCTTCATCCGGGTGTCCGCCGCCGGTCTGACGCCGTACACCCGGACCCAGTATCCCATACCGAAGTGGTGTATCCGACCACACTCGGGTTAGCCAGCCGCGCGGGCCGGAGAACCCGCGGTCAGGACTGGGGGAACCAGAGCGCGATCTCGCGCTCTGCAGACTCCGGCGAGTCCGACCCATGCACCAGATTGAACTGGGTCTCCAGGCCGAGATCGCCCCGGATGGTGCCGGGCGTGGCCTTCTCCACCGGATCGGTGCCGCCGGCCAGCTGACGGAAGGCGGCGATGGCGCGGGGGCCCTCCAGGACCGCCGCCACCACCGGGCCGCCGGTGATGAACTCCAGCAGCGAGCCGAAGAAGGGCTTGCCTTCGTGTTCGGCGTAATGGGCGCGCGCCAGCTCATCGCTGACGTGCTTGAGCTCCAACGCCGCGATCGTGAGTCCTTTTCGTTCGATCCGGCTGATGATCTCTCCGATCAGCTGCCGCTCGACGCCATCGGGCTTGATCAGGGCCAAAGTCCGCTCAGTCACGGCGCACAGCGTACCCAACGCAGGCGAAATCCTTGTATTGCCTGGTCAGTCGGGATGCTGCTGCCCCGGGAGCAGGCCCCGGCGCTGCCGGCGCAGCACCTCGGCCCGCAGGTAGACGATCAAACCCCAGACCACGGCGAAGACCAGACCCACGAACCCGACACCCGGATAGATCACCCACCCGGCGATCAGCACCAACTGCGCACCGCAGTTCACCCACAGTGCCCACGGTCGCCCCTGCATGCCGGACAGCAGGACCAAGAACACTGCGAAACCGATCAGGTACGCCATCGAGAAGGCGGTCAGTCCACCGCCGACCGCACCGACCACCGGCAGGGCCAGCAGCACCACGATGGCCTCCAGGATCAGAGTCCCGGCCATCACGCCGCGGAAACTCTTCCACGGGTCCGGCGGGGCCGGTGGCGGGGTCTCGGTCACTGCGGGTCCTTGCCGAACAGAGTGCGCGCCGCCCCGGCGGTGACCACCGACCCGGTGATGACGATGCCCGTACCCGACACCCCGCCGTCCTCGGCAGCCTCCTCGACCAGTGCGGTGGCGGTCTCCACGGCGTCGGTGAGGGTGGCGGCGGTGATCACCCGCTCCTGCCCGAACCGCTCTTCGGCCAACAGCGCCAGGGCGTCGGTCTCCAGCGCCCGCGGAGAGCCGTTGTGCGTGACCACCAGCTGATCGAACACCGGTTCCAGGGCATCCAGGATGCCGGCGACGTCCTTGTCCGCCATCACCGAGACGACGCCCACCAGGAACCGGAAATCGAACTCCTCGGCCAGGGTGGCCGCGAGCGCCGCCGCACCGGCGGGGTTGTGGGCGGCGTCGATGAAGACCGTCGGCGCGGTGCGCAGCCGCTCCAGGCGGCCCGGGCTGGCCACCGCGGCGAACCCGGCCCGCACCGCGTCGATGTCGAGCTGGCGTGAGGCCCCCGCGCCGAAGAACGCCTCGACGGCGGCCAGCGCGACAGCGGCGTTGTGGGCCTGGTGTTCACCATGCAGCGGCAGGAACACTTCCGAGTACACCCCGCCGAGGCCCTGCAGTTCCAGCAGCTGGCCACCGATGGCGATCTGCCGCGCCAGCACAGCGAACTCCGACCCCTCGCGGGCCACGGCGGCCTCCGCCGAAACCGCTTGCGCCATGATGACTTCCATGGCCTCGGGGGCCTGCTGCGCCACGATCGCGACCATGCTGGGATCCACCCCCTCGGGCAATACCTCGTCGGCGTCGACCTTGCGGATGATGCCGGCCTTCTCCCCCGCGATGGTGGCGATGTCGTTGCCCAGGTACTCCATATGGTCCATCCCCACCGGGGTGATGACGGCCACCGGGGCGTCGACGACGTTGGTGGCGTCCCACCGGCCGCCGAGTCCCACCTCGACGATCGCGACGTCCACCGGGGCGTCGGCGAACGCCGCGAACGCCATGGCCGTCACGACCTCGAACTTGCTCATCGACGGCCCGCCCGAGGCATGGGACTGCTGGTCGACGAGTTCGACGAAAGGCTCGATCTCCCGGTAGGTCTCGACGTACTTGGCCGGACTGATCGGCTTGTTGTCGATCGAGATGCGTTCGGTGGCCGATTGCAGATGCGGGCTGGTGGTTCGCCCGGTGCGCTGGTGCAGCGCACTGATCAGCGCGTCGACCATCCGGGCCACCGAGGTCTTGCCGTTGGTCCCCGCGATGTGGATGCTCGGGTAGTTGCGCTGCGGCGAGCCGAGCAGCTCCATGAGCGCCGAGATCCGCGCGGTGCTCGGTTCGATCTTGGTTTCCGGCCAGCGCTGGTCCAGCAGGTGCTCGACCTGCAGCAGGGCGGCCACCTCGTCGGGGCTGGGCTCGATGATCGCCTCGGGTGTGATGGCCCCGGGGTCGTCGAACCCGTCGGCGAACTCGTCGGGAAAGTCGGAGTCCGTCATGCCAATCCGGCCAGGCGCGCGCTGATCCGGTCCACTTCTTCGCCGGCGAGCTGCTGTCGGTCCCGGATCTTGGCGACGACGGCCTCGGGCGCCTTGGCCAGGAACGCCTCGTTGCCCAGTTTTGCGGTGGTGCCCGCCAGTTCCTTCTGTGCGGCGGCCAGATCCTTCTCCAGGCGGCGACGTTCGGCGGCGACGTCGACGGTGCCCGAGGTGTCGAGCTCCACCTGCACCGTGCCCCCGGCCAGGCGCACCTCGATGGATGCCGACGGGGTGAAGCCGTCGGCCGGTTCGGTCAGCCAGGACAGCGACGTGGTGGCACCGAGGTGCTCGGCCAGCCCGGCGGCGTCGATGCCTGTGAGCCGGGCCGGCACCCGCTGGCGGTCGGCCAGACCCTGGTCGCTGCGGAAGCGGCGCACCTCGGTGACCAGTTTCTGCAGATCCGCGACCCGCTGCGCCGCCGCGTGGTCGGAGACGATCCCGGAGGGCTCCGGCCAGTCGGCGATCACCAGCGACTCACCGCCGGTGAGCGCCTTCCACAGGGTTTCGGTGACGAACGGCATCACCGGGTGCAGCAGTTTGAGCAGGGTGTCGAGCACCGCGGCCAGCACTGCGGTGGTGTGCGTCAAACCTTGGCCCAGTTGCACTTTCGCCAATTCGACGTACCAGTCGCAGAACTCGTCCCAGGCGAAGTGGTAGAGCGCCTCGCAGGCCCGGCTGAACTCGTAGTTCTCGAATGCCGCATCGGCGTCGACCCGGACCTCCTCGAGCCGGCCCAGGATCCACCGGTCGGCATCGGTGAGTTCGATGAGTTCCGGCAGCGCAGCAGGTTCGGCGCCGTTCATCAAGGCGAAGCGGGTGGCGTTGAAGACCTTGGTGGCGAAGTTGCGCGACGCGCGGGCGTGGTCCTCTCCGATGGAAAGGTCACCGCCGGGGCTGGCGCCGCGGGCCAGGGTGAAGCGCAGCGCGTCGGCGCCGAACATCTCCACCCAGTCCAGCGGGTCGATGCCGTTGCCTTTGGACTTGCTCATCTTGCGGCCGAACTCGTCACGGATCAGGCCGTGCAGGAACACATTCTGGAACGGGACGGTGCCCGCGCTTATCACGTCGTCGCCCGCGACGAAGGTGCCGAACATCATCATCCGGGCCACCCAGAAGAACAGGATGTCGTATCCGGTCACCAGAACGGTGGTGGGATAGAACTTCTCGAGTTCGGGGGTGCGCTCCGGCCAGCCCATCGTGGAGAACGGCCACAGCGCCGAGGAGAACCAGGTGTCCAGGACGTCGGGGTCCTGCTCCCAGCCCTCCGGCGGGGTCTCGTCTGGGCCCAGGCACACCTGCTGACCGTCGGGGCCGTGCCAGATCGGGATGCGGTGGCCCCACCACAGCTGGCGCGAGATGCACCAGTCGTGCATGTTGTCCACCCAGGCGAACCAGCGCGGCTCGAGGCTGGCGGGGTGGATCACGGTGTCGCCGTTGCGCACCGCGTCCCCGGAGGCCTTGGCCAACGACTCCACCTTGACCCACCACTGCAGGCTCAGGCGCGGTTCGATGGGTTCACCGCTGCGCTCTGAGTGTCCGACGCTGTGCAGGTAGGGGCGCTTCTCGGCGACGATGCGGCCTTGGGCGGCCAGCGCCTCGCGCACCGCCACGCGGGCTTCGAAGCGGTCCATGCCGTCGAACTGGGTGCCGGTGTCGGCGATGCGGCCGGTTTTGTCCATCATCGTCGGCATGGCGAGGTTGTGCCGCATGCCGATCTCGAAGTCGTTCGGATCGTGGGCGGGAGTGACCTTGACTGCGCCGGTGCCGAATTCGGGGTCGACGTGCTCGTCGGCGACGATGGTGATGTCGCGGTCCTGGAACGGGTGCGGGAGGGTCTGGCCCACCAGCGCGCGGTAGCGCTCGTCGTCGGGGTGCACGGCGATGGCCGTGTCACCCAGCATGGTCTCCATCCGGGTGGTGGCCACCACGATGTGGGGTTCGTCGTCGTTCAGCGAGCCGTACCGGAACGACACCAGCTCACCCTCGACGTCCTCGTACTTCACCTCGAGGTCGCTGATGGCGGTCTGCAGCACCGGCGACCAGTTGACCAGCCGCTCGGCCTGGTAGATCAGCCCGGCGTCATAGAGCCGTTTGAAGATGGTGCGCACGGCGCGGGACAGGCCCTCGTCCATGGTGAAACGGTCCCGGCTCCAGTCCACCCCGTCGCCGAGGCGGCGCATCTGGCCGCCGATGGTGCCCCCGGACTCACGCTTCCAGTCCCACACCTTCTCGATGAATAGGTCGCGACCGAAGTCCTCTTTGGTCTTGCCGTCGACCGTCAGCTGCTTTTCCACCACCGACTGGGTGGCGATGCCCGCATGGTCCATGCCGGGCAACCACAGCACCTCGTAACCCTGCATCCGGCGGCGCCGGGTCAGCGCATCCATGATGGTGTGGTCCAGGGCATGGCCCATGTGCAGGCTGCCGGTGACGTTCGGCGGCGGCAGCACGATCGAGTACGGCGGCTTGTCGCTGGCCGGATCGGCAGTGAAGTACCCGGCGGCGACCCAGCCCTCGTACAGCTCGCTCTCTACCGCCGACGGGTCCCAGGACTTGGGTAGGTCTTGTGCCCGGGAGGCGGCGGCGTCGGTGTGGGAGCTGGCAGTCACCGGTCAATTCTAGGGAGCCGCGCGAGCGCCGGGGACTGCGGGTTGTGCGCTCACCAGGTGGAGCTGAAGACGTACCAGTCCCCGGTGAGGGCGGTCACGGTCACCGACTCTCCGATCGGGTCGTCGACCGCGGGCGGCCCCGAGGGCAGGTGCGCGAATCCGCTCTCGTCCAGGAAACCGCCGCCGGCGACGGTGAAGTACACCCGGTCCCGGTACACGGCCACGGCGCTGACGGGGTAGCTGCCGATGTCGCCGGCGAGGATGTCGGCGGCCTGCGGGTCGGCGACCGCCGCGTCCGCCGCCCGGGTGAAGGCGTCCTCGGCCAGCACGAACCGCACCCGCAGCGGTACCTGCGCCGCGCTCAGGCTCAGGCACAGCACCACCACGGTGGGGACGACCAGCAGCCACCAGGAGAACCGCTTGGCCGTGATCAGGAAGCACAGTGTCCGCACCAGCCACGCGGCGCACAGGACGGCGCCGGCCAGCACCGCGTACATCGCCAGGCCGAAGTTTGAGCCCGGCAGGCTGGCGGCCCACAGCAGGGCCGCACCGGCGATCAGCGTCGCCCCGGCCAGCACCGGGCCCGGCGGGCGGCGCACCCACGTCGGCATGTCGGTCGGTCAGTTCAGCCGGGTGGTCTCCAGGGTGACACCGTCCGCGGCGGGCAGCAGATCCAGCAGGGCGTCGCCCATGGCGGCGGCGGGAGTGAGCACACCGCGCAGATCGGAGAGGGTGTCGCGGTGCAGCGCCAAGGCCAGCCCGCACTCGCCGAGCAGGACTGCGGTGGACTTGTAGCCCGGGTCGCCCACCTGGGCCATGGTGGTGCGGTAGCGCGCCCCGGTGGTTGTGGTGGTGTAGGTCTCGACGGTGTAGTGCCCGCGCTCACGGGTCGCTTCGCTGGGGCCGGTGCCCGGCTTCGGGACGATGCGTTGCACCAGCCGGTCGGGCAGCTTGTCGAAGTACCGGCTACCCAGTGCGAGCACGGCGGCATTGGTGGCGGTGCCCACGGCCGCGGCGATGGGCGCCATCGGCGACGAGCCCATGCTCATCACCTCGCTGTAGGCGAACCGGCGGCCGTAGCTCCAGTTCAGCAGCGCATTGCTGCGCCGCACGATCCGGGAGTTGGTGGCAGCCATCACGAACGCCCCGGTCCAGACGCCGGCCAGCTCGGGGGCGATCTGGACCCCCTTGCGCCAGGCGATGTCGGGCTGGGCGCCGAGTTCGGGCTCGGCCCCACGGTCGGTGCTCAGGGTGTAGGGATCGAGCATCGCAGCCCGCGCGGCCGGGTCCTTCGACGCCGTCTTCATCACCTCGAGCATGGAGGCGACGGTGCCGCCGGAGACCCCGCCGGCGAACCGACGCACCACCATCGTGGTGTCCAGCAGGTCCCCGGCGCCGTCGGCCTGCGCCTGTTTGTGCAGGGCGTAGACGGTGAGATCAGAAGGGACGGAATCGAATCCACAGGAGTGCACGATGCGGGCCCCGGTGTCGGCGGCTTCCTTGTGGTAGGTGTCGATGCTGTCGCGGATGAACATCGTCTCGCCGGTGAGGTCGGCGTAGTCGGTGCCCGCGGCCGCGCACGCCGCGACCAGCGGTAGCCCGTACTTGGTGTAGGGCCCCACCGTGGTGATCACCACCCGGGTGCGCGCGGCCATGGCGTTGAGGGTGGAGGGCTGCGAGGCGTCGGCGGTGATCAGCGGCCAGGACTGCGCGGCGGGGCCCAGGGAGTCGCGCACCTTGATCAGCTTGTCCGCCGAGCGGCCCGCCAGGGCGATGCGCGCATCCCCACCTGCGGTGGCCAGGTAGAGCGCGGTGAGTCTGCCGGCGAAGCCCGTCGCCCCGTACACCACGATGTCGAATTCACGGTCCGCTGCGGTCATGATCTCAACCTACCGGTCGGTCAGCCCAGCGTCTCCGGCAATGCGACGGTCTCCCCCAGCACGTGCTCTGCGAGGAATGCCGTCACCACCTGATACCAGAGCTTCGCGTGCGCGGGGTGCAGCACCCAGTGATTCTCCGACGGGAAGTACAGGAAGCGGTGCGGTGAGTTGCCGTCGTCGTCGGCGGGCAGCCCGGAGGCGGTCAGCAGTTCGAACCACAGCCGCAGCGCCTCCCCGATCGGCACGCGATAGTCCTTGTCGCCGTGGATCACCAGCATCGGGGTGGCGATGCTGTGGACGTGGCGGTGCGGCGAATTCTCGACCGCCATCTCCGGGGTCATCTCCCGCATCCAGTAGTAGGACGAGTCGGTGGTGGCGCCGAACTGGTCGAGCGCCCACAGGCTGGCGTGGGTGACGATGGCGGCGAACCGGTCGGTGTGGCCGGCCACCCAGTTGGCCATGTACCCGCCGAAGGAGCCGCCCATGGCGGCGGTGCGGGTCGCGTCGATCCGCGGGTGCGCGCACGCGGCGTCGGTGGCGGCCATCAGGTCGGTGAACGGTGGGCCACCCCAGGCGCCCCAGCCGACCTGGATGAAGTCCTGGCCGTACCCGGTGGACAGCGCCGGATCGGGCAGCAGCACCGCGTACCCCCCGGCGGCCAGCAGCCACGGATTCCACCGCCACGACCAGGCGTTCCAGCTGCCGAGTGGCCCGCCGTGGATCCAGAGGAGCAGCGGAGCAGGCTCCTGGTCCACCGGCAGCACCAGCCACGAGCGCACCGTGCGGCCGTCGGTCGCGGTGGCCTCGATCTCGGTGAGCTCGCCGGGCAGGGCCGGCAGTTCGACACCGGGCAGCACCGTGACGGTGCCGTCGGTATCCAGACGCACCGGGTGCGGTGGGGCGGCGTAGCTGCTGCGCAGGGCGAAATCACCGGCGTCGGTGGCGATCACGTTGGTGTAGGCGAAGTCATCGTCGGTCAGCCGAGTGACGTGGCCGTCGAGGCCCACCCGAAACACCGGGCTGCGGCCACCGTCGTCGGCCACCACCAGCAGCGCCGCGCCGTCGGCGGACCAGGTGGCCGACACGGGCCACCGGTCCCAGTTCGGCGCCACGGTCTCGATCTCTACTGATCCCAGACTCATGCGGCACAGCGTGATCCGCGGAGCCTGCTGCGGCGTGGACACCGACTCCCGCAGGAACGCCACCTGGGTGCAGTCCGGGGAGATCACCGGAGACTCCAGGTCGGCGCCGGGGTCCTCGGCGATGACCTCGCGGTTGCCGGAGGCGACGTCGATGCGCACCAGCACACTGCGCAGTGACGCCGCCGGCCCGGGCACCCGCCAGGCAGCCACGATGAACGTGCCGTCGGCGCTGACGTCGAAACTGGCCTCCCGCAGCGCATTCCCGGGATCGGGGGTCAGATCGCGGCGGTCGGCGGCATCCAGCAGGTGGGGTTGCCCCGGGCCCAGGTCGGCGTCCCAGTACCGGACCGGGTAGCCGGTGTGCAGGATGGCGTCGATCTTCGTGTCCTTGCGCAGCGCGCGCAGGCGGCGTTCGTCGTCCAGGTCGGCGGACGACGGCAGCAGAGCCGCGGTCACCACGGTGCGCTCTGCTGCGCGGGCGGTGCGGACACCGTCGACCCCGCCGGGCAGGGCCAGGATCTGCTCGGCCTCCCCGCCTGCCGCGGGCAGCCGCCACAGCGCGGTCGGCGGGGTGTCATCGTCGCCGTCGGGACGCACCGCCAGGAACAGCAGGTCACCTGCGGCGGTGAATGCCGGCGCCGACTCCCCCTTCACGCCGCGCGTCAGCCGCCGGGGTGGCGCCGCCGCGTCGGGGTCGAGTTCCCAGAGCGCGGTGCGGAATTCGGTTTTCTTGTCGTTCAGCTCGGCCAGCGCCATCACCACGCGGCGGCCGTCGGCACTGGCCGCCAGTCCGGTGACCCGCGGCAGGTTCAGATAGTCGTCGAGCTCGGCGAACGCGGTGGTGGACATGGGCCAGTGGTAGCACACCTCAGCCCAGCGCGGCAGCCTGCTGCGCCTCGGTCAACACATCCTCAGAGGTGTCCTTGAGATCCACCCCTGATCGGCCCAGCTGCTTGGCGCCGGCCAGCAGTGCGGCCACCACCGCCGCAGCGCGCGGGTACGCCACGCCGTGGCTGTGGATGTTGGACACGCAGTTGCGTTCCGAGTCCGCCATGCCCGGCCGCGGCCGGTACGACAGGTAGGCACCCAGACTGTCGGCGACCGACAGGCCGGGGCGCTCCCCGATCAGCACCACCACGGCGTCGGCGCCGAGCGCGGCGGCCACGTGGTCACCGAGGGCCACCCGCGCCTGGGTGGCGACGACGACGGACACCGCGGCCCCGCCGAGAGCTTCCACCAGCGCCCTGACCATCGGCACGGCGTGGTCGGTGACCGCCCGGGCCGACAACCCGTCGCAGACCACGATCGCGACATCCGGCTCCGTCCGGCAGAGCGCGGACAGGTCGGCGGGCTGCCGGCCGAGATCCGGACGGCGCAGATAGGTGGAGCGATCAGGGGCGCGGCTGGTGATCACCGGGACCGGTCCCACGCCCAGCTCGCTCAGGGACGCGGCCAGTGCGTCGGCGTCGACCGCGGAGTGCACGGCGTCGCGGGCGGCGGCGTGCGCGGCCGAGAGGTCCAGTACCGCAGCGATGTCCAGGGCGTCGCCCGCACGGCCGAGGCCGATCCTGGACCGGGTGTGCGCCCGCAGCCGGTCCCACAGGGCGCGTTCGGTGTCACTCACGCGCTGGCTGCCAATGCCCGCAGCGACGAGGCGCTGGCTTCCAGCGGCCGGATCAGGCCGTCCGCTCCGATCATGTCCTGGGCCGCCAGCCACTGCTCGAACTCCGGAGCGGGCCCCAGCCCCAGCGTGCGGCGCGCGTAGAGCACGTCGTGGAAGGACAGGCTCTGGTAGCCCAGCATCACGTCGTCGGCGCCGGGCACCGCGATCACGAAGGCCGTTCCCGCCGCGGCCAGCAGCGTCAGCAGCACGTCCATGTCGTCGCCGTCGGCCTCGGCGTGGTTGGTGTAGCAGACGTCCACGCCCATGGGCAGGCCCAGCAGCCGGCCGCAGAAGTTGTCCTCCAGCCCCGCGCGGATGATCTGCTTGCCGTCGTAGAGATACTCCGGACCGATGAACCCCACCACGGTGTTCACCAACAGGGGCTCGACCTCGCGGGCCACCGCGTAGGCACGGGCTTCCAGGGTTTGCTGATCGACGGGTTGATCGCCAACACCGAGGTGGCCGCCGGCCGACAGGGCCGAGCCCTGACCGGTTTCGAGGTACATGACGTTGGTGCCGACCGTACCGCGGTGCAGGGACCGGCCCGCCTCCATGCCCTCGCGCAGCAGATCCACGGTGACGCCGAAACCCTTGTTGGTGGCTTCGGTGCCGGCGATCGACTGGAACACCAGATCCACCGGGGCACCTTTGCCGATCAGGTCGATGGTGGTGGTGACGTGGGTCAGCACGCACGACTGGGTGGGAATGTCGTAGCGGGAGCGGATCTCGTCGAGCAGCCGCAGCAGGTCGGCGACCGCGCGCGGTGAATCGGTGGCGGGATTGATACCGATCACGGCATCCCCGCTGCCCATCAGCAGGCCGTCCAGGGTTGCCGCGGCGACCCCCAGCGGATTGTCGGTGGGGTGGTTGGGCTGCAGGCGGCTGGCGAGGCGGCCGGGCAGGCCGATGGTGGAACGGAAGGCCGACGTCACCAGCGGCAACCGGGCCACCGCCACCAGGTCCTGGTTGCGCATCAGCTTGCTCACCGCGGCCACCATCTCCGGGGTGAGCCCGGGCGCCAGCGCACTCACCTGCTGCGGCCCAGTGGGGTCGACGACCATGCGCAGCAACCAGTTTCGCAACTCCCCGACGGTCATCGAGGACACCGGGGCGAAGGCCTGCGCGTCGTGGCTGTCGATGATCAGCCGGGTGACCTCGTCGGTCTCGTAGGGCACCACCACCTCGGTGAGGAAGTCGGTCAGCGGGATCTCGGCCAGGGCGTAGCGGGCGGCAGCGCGCTCGGCATCGGTCTCGGCGGCGCAGCCGGCCAGTTGATCCCCCGACCGGGCGGGTGAGGCCTTGGCCAGCACCTGCACCAGGTGATCGAAGGTGTACGTCTGACCGGCGAGCGTGTGGCGGCGGACTGTCACCGTCCCATCCTCCTCTGCCGTCGTTACCGAGCGATGTCGGCGTGATTTCGTCAGGGGGTGGTGTCGGGGAAGGCGATCACGGACAGGAAGCGGATGGGCAGGGAGATCAGCGCGGTCGGGCCGTGCGCGCCCTCGCCGTCGAATTGCAGCGAATCGCCAGGCTCCAGCCGGTACACCGACGCGCCGTGGCCGTACTCCATCACCCCTTCGAGCTGGTAGATGAACTCGGTCCCCGGATGCTGGAACAGCGGATAGGTCTCGCTCTCGGTGGTCAACGTCACCAGCAGCGACTCCAACCGCTTGTGCTGGCCGCGCAACGCGCCCAGCAACTCGTAATGGTGCCCCACCTGGGTGCCGTTGCGGGCGATCTGCGGCCCGGTGCCCTTGGCGGTGAACACCGCCGCCCGTTCGGCGTCCACGCCGCGGAACAACGACGTCACCGGGACATCGAGCCCGGCCGCCAGCCGCGCGAGAGTGGCTAGGCTGCAGGAGGTTTGCGCGTTCTCGATCTTCGACATCATCGCCTTCGAGATGCCCACCCGATCGGCCATCTCCGACACCGACAGTCCACTCTGCGTGCGCAGGGCGCGCACGTTGCGGGCGATCGCACCTTCGAGTCCGGCGCCCAGCAGCGGCTCCGCCGGTGTGCGCTCCCCCGCGCTACCAGCGCGGTTTCGCAGCAGTGGATCGTCGGTCATGCCGTGAGACGCTACCTGGCCGACCGCCGCCCGGCGCTCACGACTCGGCCAGCAGCTCGCGGACCCGGGGAATGACCTGGGTCCCGTACAGCTCCACCGACCGCAGCCGGGCACTGGCAGAGACGGTTCCGGCGGACGAATAGATCATGTCGAACCGGCCCACGCCGAGCACCCCGATAGCGCGGGCGATCTTCCTGGCGACCGTCTCGACGGAACCGACGTACAGCGAACCCCCGGCCACCTCGGAGTCGAATTCCGCGCGCCGCAGCGGCGGCCAGCCCCGCAGCGCGCCGATGCGGTCGCGGATCTCCCGGTACCCCGGGTAGTACAGCTCCTTGGCCTCCTCGTCGGTGGCGGCGACGAAGCCTGGCGAGTGCATGCCGACCGGTCGGGCGATGGTGCCGAATTCCTGCGCGGCGTGCCGGTACAGCTCCAGGTAGGGCGCGAAGCGCTCGGGCGCGCCGCCGATGATGGCCAGCATCAGACCGAACCCGTAGCGGGCGGTCCGCACCACCGATTCCGGCGATCCGCCCACGCCGACCCAGGTGTTGAGTCGGCCGGAGTCGGTCTTGGGGAACACGTCCGCGTCCTGCAGGGCAGCACGGGTAGTGCCCGTCCAGGTGACCGGCTTCTCGTCCAGCAGCCGGTGGAACAGCTCGATCTTCTCCTCGAACAGCACCTCGTAGTCAGCGAGGTCGTACCCGAACAGCGGGAACGACTCCGTGAACGATCCGCGCCCGAGGATCACCTCGGCGCGGCCGCGGGACAACGCGTCGACGGTGGCGAACCGCTGATAGACCCGCACCGGGTCGTCCGAAGACAGCACGGTGACCCCGGAGGCGAGCCGGATGCGCGTGGTCGCCGTCGCGATGCCGGCCAGTACCGTCTCCGGGCTCGAGATGGCGTATTCGGGCCGGTGGTGTTCGCCCAGCGCCACCACGTCGATGCCGACCTGGTCGGCGAGCACCGCTTCCCGCACCGCGGCGCGGATGGCCTCGGCATGCGAGACCACCTCTCCGCGGTCGTCGCGGGGCCGGTCGCCGAAGCTGTCGATACCGAACTCGATCTGCGAGACATCCATACGCGGTTCATCCTCCAAGTGATTGACACGTCAATCATGCCGGAGATTGTTCACACGTCAACTACCCTGGGTGGCGATGACCACGCGCCGGCTGCCCGACAAGGACGAACTCGCGATCTGGCGGGCCCACATCGAGACCTTCGAGATCGTCCGGGCGCGCATCGACGCACGCCTGCACCAGGATTCACAACTCTCCAGCGGCGACTACCGCATCCTGTTGGCGCTCAGCGAGGCCGACGGCACCGCGTTGCGGTCCTCGGAGCTCGCCGCCCACATCGAGTGGGAGCGCAGCCGACTGTCCGGACACCTGGGCCGCATGGAGAAACGCGGGCTGGTGCGTCGCGAACCGTGTCCCGAGGATGCCCGGGGCGCGCGCGTGGTGCTCACCGACGACGGGGCCCGCGCGTTCCGCGCCAGCACGGTCCCGCACCTGCGCGCCGTCAAAGAGGTGTTCGTCGACGCGCTGTCCCCCGCCCAGCTGGCCGCACTGGGCGAGGCGGCGGCGGCCATGCGCCGCCACCTCGGGCTCGACGTCGGCTAGCGCAGCTGGCCCGCGGCCGCATAGGGATGCGGGCTGCTGAGCTTCTGCCCCTCCGCGAAGCGGGAAAGCCGGAAATCCGACTCGGGAATGCGGGGGTCGCTACTGCGGCCGTCGACCACCAGGTCGGCCACCAGCCGGCCCACCGCAGGCGCGATCTTGAAGCCGTGCCCGCTGAACCCCACGGCGAGCACCAGACCCTCGATGTCGGTGCGCGACATCACCGGGTTGAAATCCGGTGTGACGTCGTAACACCCGGCGTAGGTGGAGGCGACGGCACCGTCGGCCAGCCCCGGGAAGCGGTGGGCCAGCTTCTCCACCGTGGCCTCCAGGAAGTCGCTGTCCGCGCGGTTGCTGTAGGCGTCCGGATCCGCGGTCTCGATGGTCGCCAGGTCGCTGTTGCCGAACAGGATCTCCCCGCCCACGTCAGGACGCACGTACTGCAGCGACACCAGATCGGAGAACACCGGCAACGAATTCACCTCGCCGGCGTCGGCGGGGGGCTTGAGCATGACGATCTGCTCGCGCACCACGGTCACCGACAGGTCGATCCCCAATGCCGCCAGGAATGGCGGCGCCCAGGCCCCAGTGGCCAGCACCACGGTGCCGCAGGCGATGAATTCCCCGTCGCGCAACCGGACGCCCGTCACCCGGTCACCGTCGACCACGATCTCGGACACCGGCGTGCTCTGGCGGATCGTCACCCCGGCCGCGCGTGCGGTGACAGCCATCGCCTGCGCGGTCATGTAGGCGTCGCCGTAACCACCGCGCGGCTCGTAGGCGAACCCGGCGAAATCATCGAGATATGCCGTGGGCCAGAGCTTCGCGACATCGCTGCGATCGATGCGCTCGGTCTGCACCCCGACAGCCTGCTGCGCGGCCAGGTTGGCGTCCAGCGCCTCGACGTCCCCCTCGCCGACGCCCACCACATACCCGGTGCCGTGGAATCCGATGGGCTGGCCGAAGTGTTCCTGCGCCGCTTCGAACACCTCCAGGCCGTACTGGCTCATGGCAGCCAGCGAGCTGACGCCATAGTGGCAGCGCACGATGCCGCTGGACTTCCCGGTCATCCCGGATCCGACCGTGGAGCGCTCCAGGACCAGGACGTCGGTGACGCCGCGCTGGGACAGCGCCCAGGCGGTGGCGGCGCCCTCGAGTCCACCGCCGACGATGACCACCTCAGGCATGGCCGGGGATCCAGGACGTGCCGGCCAGCGGGATGCGGGCCATGGCAGCGGCTTCGATGGTCAACGCCACCAGGTCCTCGGGTTCCAGGTGCTGCACATGGGCTTTGCCGCACGCCCGCGCGATGGTCTGGGCCTCCATGGTCATCACCCGCAGGTAATTGGCCAGACGCCGGCCGGCCTCCACCGGGTCCAGCCGCGCGGACAGCTGCGGGTCCTGGGTGGTGATGCCGGCGGGGTCCCGGCCGTCCTGGAAGTCATCGTAGAAACCTGCTGCGCTGCCGATCTTGTCGTATTCGTCGGCGTAGCGCGGATCGTTGTCGCCCAGAGCGATCAGAGCGGCGGTACCGATCGACACCGCGTCGGCGCCCAGCGCCAGCGCCTTGGCGACGTCGGCGCCGTTGCGGATGCCACCGGAGACCACCAACTGGACCTGACGATGAACGCCCAACTCCTGCAACGCCTGCACCGCCTGCGGGATGGCGGCCAGCGTCGGGATCCCGACGTGTTCGATGAACACGTCCTGGGTGGCCGCGGTGCCGCCCTGCATGCCGTCGACCACCACCACATCGGCGCCGGCGTGGACTGCCAGCTTGACGTCGTAATAGGTACGCGACGCACCCATCTTGACGAAGATGGGCTTCTCCCAGTCGGTCAGCTCACGCAGTTCGTTGATCTTGATGGTCAGGTCGTCGGGTCCGGTCCAGTCGGGATGCCGGCACGCGCTGCGCTGGTCGATGCCCTCGGGCAGGTTCCGCATCCGCGCCACCCGCTCGGTGATCTTCTGCCCCAGCAGCATTCCGCCACCGCCCGGCTTGGCGCCCTGGCCGAGCACGATCTCGATGGCGTCGGCCTTGCGCAGGTCGTCGGGGTTCATCCCGTACCGGCTGGGCAGGTACTGATACACCAGGTACTTGCTCTGGCCCCGCTCCTCGGGGGTCATGCCGCCGTCGCCGGTGGTGGTCGAGGTGCCCACTTCGCTGGCCCCGCGGCCCAGCGCCTCCTTGGCGTTGGCCGACAGCGAGCCGAAGCTCATTCCCGCGATCGTCACCGGAATGCTGAGGTGCAGAGGATGTTTGGCGTACCTGCTGCCGAGCACCACATCGGTGTCGCACCGCTCGCGGTAGCCCTCCAGCGGGTAGCGGGACATGCTGGCACCCAGGAACGCCAGATCGTCGAGGTGCGGCAGCTTGCGCTTGGCCCCCCAGCCCCGGATGTCGTACACCCCGGTGGCGGCGGCGCGCTGGATGTCGGCGATGGTGGCGCGGTCGAAGGTGGCGGACTCACGCAGGCCGCGCTGAACGCGGGCGTCATCATTCATATCGGGATCCTCGAAAGCTCAGTACGTGTTGTCGGAGTGGAAGTGATACAGCGACCGCCCCGACCCGTATCTGGTGTAGGTGCTGGTCTCGTCGTCGAATCCGGCCTCTTTGAGCAGCGCGGCCAATTCGGCGTGGTGATTGTCGTCCATGGACTTGGGCACACAGTCGGCACCGAGGGAGGCCACCTCGCCGCGGACGTAGATGCGGGCTTCGTAGATCGAATCCCCCAGTGCATCACCGACATCACCTCGGATCACCAGGGTGCCGCTCTGGGCCATGAAGGCGCTCATGTGCCCGGCGTTGCCGCCGACGACGATGTTGACCCCTTTCATCGAGATGCCACAGCGGGCCGCGGCGTCACCCTCGATGACGAGCAGCCCCCCGTGTGCGGTGGCCCCCGCCGACTGGGAGGCGTTGCCCTTGACCAGCACGGTCCCGCTCATCATGTTCTCGGCGAGCCCCACCCCGGCATTGCCCTCGATGGTCACCTCGGCATGCTGGTTCATCCCGGCGGCGTAGTAGCCGACGTGCCCGGCGATCCGCAGCCGCACCGCGGCGTCCAACCCCACGGCCAGATTGTGCGCACCGGCCGGATTCTCGATCACGAAGTCGCCGTCGATGTCGCGAGCATGCAAGGCGGCGTTGATTTCTCGCACGCTGCTGTGCTGCAGGTCGAAGGTTGTCACCGGCTCCATGCGTACACCACCTCGGGTTCGGGTTCGAACAGGTGCGCGGTCTCGATACCGGGCAGGCCCACCAGGGCGCGGTATTCGGAGGCCATGGCCACCCAGTCGTCGGTCTCGGCCACCACGGCCGGCTTACAGGCGATGGCATCGCGCACCACCGCGAAGGAGTCGGAGTTGGACACCAGCAGCGTGTAGAAGCCGTCGAACTCGGCGCACAGGCGCTTGAGCGCCAGTTCCACATCTGCTCCGGAGGCCAGCTGGTGGGCGACGAAGCGGGCGCCCACCTCGGTGTCGTTCTCGCTGTCGAAATGCACACCTGCGGCGCGCAGTTCGCGCCGGATGGTGGCATGGTTGGCGAAGGATCCGTTGTGCACCAGGCACTGGTCGGACCCCACCGCGTACGGATGGCAGCCTGCGGCGTTGACTGCCGACTCGGTGGCCATCCGGGTGTGCCCGACGCCCTGCCAGCCCTGCGCCTGCGCCAGTCCGTAGCGCGCAGCGAGGTCGCGCGGGTGGCCGACGCCCTTGAGCACCGCGACATCCTGACCGAAGCCGGCCACCAGCGCGGTGGGCACCGCGGCCCGCGCCGCGCCCAGCAGCACCTCGGTGTCCACCGGGGCATGCACCACCAGGGTGTCGGCCAGCGGCAGCACCGTCACCTCGGCTCCCAGCGCCTCACCCAGCACAGCACCCAGGGAATCCGCCTGCGCAGCAGGTACTTCCAGTAGCGACACGGTGCTGTGCCCGGGCGGCGACCAGGTGGGGTCGCCGTAGACGGCCACCCCCGCCGAATCCGAGCCGCGCTCCCCCATCTCACAGAGCATCCCGGTGAGCAACTCACCGAGCCGGGGGTAGAGCTCAGGGTTGCGCAGATGCAACCCCACGATTCCGCACATCAGTTGGACTCCTTACTCAGAACGCCTGCAGGTAGCGGTCGATCTCCCATGGCGTCACCTCGCGGTGCCAGGTGAAGAACTCTTCGCGCTTGAGGTTGGCGAAGTAGGTGGCGACGCCCTCGCCCGCGCCGTCCAGCGCACTGGACACCACGTCGTCGGCCTCCAGCGCCTCCACCGCGTGCAGCAGTGTCAACGGAAGCGGTTGCAGCCGTTGCTCGGTGGGCGCGGCAGGCTCGCCGGGATCGATGTTGCGCTTGATACCGTCCAGGCCGGCGCCCAGAGCCGCCGCAATGGCGAGGTACGGGTTGGCCGAACCGTCCGGGCCACGCAGTTCGATCCGTTGGTCGTCGGGGATGCGCACGTAGTGTGTGCGGTCGTTACCGCCGTAGGTCGGGGTGCGCGGCGCCCAGCTGGCGCCGGAGGTGGTGGAGACCGCACCGGTGCGCTTGTAGGCGTTCACGGTGGGAGCCACCACGGCCTGCAGCGCACAGCTGTGCTCGAGGATGCCGCCCACGAAGTTGTAGGCCAGGGGCGAGAGCCCCAGCCCCCGGGGATCGTCGCCATCGGGAAACACGGCTTCGCCGTCTTTTCCGCGCAACGACAGATGCAGGTGCATGCCGCTGCCGGTGCGGTCACTGAACGGCTTGCCCATGAAGGTGGCGATCATGCCGCGCTGTTCGGCCAGCATGGTCAGCAGGTAGCGCAGGGTGATCACCCGGTCGGCGGTGGTGAGGGCGTCGGAGTAGGTGAAGTTCTGCTCGAACTGCCCGTTGCCGTCTTCGTGGTCGTTGGCGTAGTTGCCCCAGCCCAGGCTGTTCATCGCCGTCGAGATGCCGGCCAGATGGTCGAACATCCGCGTCACGCCGCGGGCGTCGTAGCACGGTTGGTCGGCGTGGTCCCCGGGATCGGCGGTGGCCAAGGTGCCGTCGGCCTCGCGGCGAAGGAGGAAGTACTCCACCTCGGCGCCCACGTAGGCCGTCAGGTCACTGTCGGCGGCGCGGGTGAGCATGGACTTGAGGATCACCCGGGGAGCGAACGGCCACGGCTTGCCCTCCACGTGGGGATCGCAGTGCACGATGCCCAGCCCCTCCTTGATGAAGGGGATGGGGGTGAACGACGCCGCGTCCGGCATGGCCATCAGGTCGGGATCCTTGGGCTCCTGCCCGATGGCTCCGACGGCATACCCCGCGAATCCCACGCCCTCGTCCACCAGCATGTCGACGGCCTCGACCGGCACCAGCTTGGCGCACGGTTTACCGCGCAGATCGACGAACAGCGCGAGGATGAACCGGGTGTTCGAATCCTTCGCCGCCTGAGCCAGATCCGTGGGAGCTGCCATCTCGGATGCCTTCCTTGATCACGAGTGTTTCCTCGCAGTGGTCAATGTACACCAAAGGTAAACACGGTTGTGTTTCGCCCGTGTGACGGCGCCATGAGATTCAGATCTCGGGATCACAGCGCCACGGGCGCGCGAGACCCCAGACAGGCGATATCGGCCAATCCAGGCCGCCACGGATTCACGATCACGTGGGCCGCGAACACCTTTGCGCCGACCATGATCCGGAACGTGCACGGTCGCGCGCGTCTCACAGAAGGACTTCACAGCAAATTAACGCGCGGTGACAGGCGGGACACACGCCCACAGCTAGCGTCAAGCCTCGTATCCCGGCAGTACCCCCCGAACACTGTGGAGAAACCACAGAAGTTCCGAACCGTGGAGGTTTCCCTTGACACCTGAAGTCGAGGACGCATTGACGACCATGGCTGCGGTCAACAATGAGTTCTTCTACTGGATGTCCATCGCGGTGATGATGCTCATCCACGCCGGCTTCCTCGCCTACGAAATGGGCGCGTCGCGTTCCAAGAACGTGCTGGCGACGGCCATGAAGAACTTGCTGGCCCTGGCCACCATCATCGCGTCGTTCTTTTTTGTCGGCTGGTTCCTCTACAACGCCATGCCGAGCGGCTTCATCGAGATGACCGACGCGGCCAAGGCCGCGCTGCCGTGGAGCGACAACATGGGCCCCAACACCGCTGACTCCGCCAGCGGCATCTTCTGGGGCGCCTTCGCGCTCTTCGCCGCCACCACCGGCTCGATCATGTCCGGCGCCGTGCTGGAGCGGATCCGCACCAGCGCCTTCCTGATCCTGACCGTCCTCGTCGGCTCGGTGGTCTGGATCATCGGCGCGGCGTGGGGCTGGCACGGTGCCGGCTGGATGCTGACCCAGCTCGGTTTCCACGACGTCGGCGCTGCCGGCTGTGTGCACATGATCGCGGGCTTCGCGACCCTGGGCATCCTGATCAACCTCGGACCGCGCATCGGGCGCTTTGCCCCCGACGGCACGCCGATCACCATCCGGCCACACAACCTGCCGCTCACCATGCTCGGCCTGATGCTCATCTTCGCCGGCTTCTTCGGCTTCCTGATGGGCTGCGTCATCTACTCGCCAGAGGGCTATGCCACCATCTACGGCAGCCCGACCACGTTGTCCGCCTTCGCGTTCAACGCCCTGATGGGTCTGGCCGGCGGCATCATCGGCACCTACATCACGTCGCGCGGTGAGCCCTTCTGGACCATTTCAGGCGGCCTGGCCGGCATCATCGGCGTCGCAGCCGGCATGGACCTCTACCACCCGGCGCTTGCGTTCGTCATCGCCCTGGTGGCCGGTGCGCTGATTCCGTTCATCGGCAAGCTGATCGAGAAGTTCAAGATCGACGACGTGGTGGGTGCGGTGACCGTGCACGGCGGTGTCGGGCTGTACTCCGTGCTGGTCGCCGGGATCTTCCTGGCCGGTTACCCCAATACCGATGGCAATCCGTCCATCTCGTTCTGGGGTCAGGCCGTGGGCGCGCTGGTCTTCGCCGCTCTGGGCTTCCTCCCCGCCTACCTGGTGTCGCTGGCGCTGAAGAAGGCCGGGCTGCTGCGCATCCCGTCGCAGGTGGAAGAGCAGGGCCTCGACCTTGCCGAGGTTCCGGCCACGCCGTACCCCGAGGGCATTCCGATGACGACCATGAAGTCCTCCAGTGGCACTGCGGTGCTCGGCGCCGGCGAGGGGGTGAAATAAATGTTCAGTCCCATCGACAGTTACGACGAACTGGGCCCGGTCTTCACCTTCGGCGGCAACTCCGTCGGCGTGTGGATCGCCGTCATCCTCGCCGTGGTGCTGTTCGTCGGGTTCTTCGCCCGGATGATCCAGCACGAGAACCACGCGTACAAGGCGATCATCGAGCACCAGCCGATCGAGGCGGGTCCCGCTGCGGAAGGCGAACCGCCCGTCTACTGATCCCTTTGCCGAGCAGACGTGAACTCGGGTGATCTCTTCGGAGATCACCCGAGTTCGCGTCCGCTCGGCAATTTCAGTGGGGGGCGTGGGATCGCAGCCAGGCCACCGCCCGATCGCGGTAGGAGATGATTCCCTTGTAGTCGGCCATGTCATCGGGCAGTTCCGCCAGCACCATCTCGGCGCGGGCGCGCCACGGCTCGACAGTCACCAGGTCAGCCAGCGGCAGCATGTAGGTGCGGATGAGGAAACAGATGGCGCCCGACTCGGGCAACCGGATCAGATGCTGCACCTCCACCCGCAGATGCACCAGCCGGCCGAAGGTCTCGTCGTCGACGGTCCCCACCATGGGCCGGTCGGGTCCCCACTCGTGATAGAGCTCGGTGGAGACATCCAGGCGCCGCCCGACGGTCATCGACCAGTTGGTGCGACGGTAGGTCTCGTTCGGCTGCAACCGCATCAGGAATTCGCGGGCCCGGGTGATCACGCCGCTCTCCCGCAGCCGCGGCACCGGCCCGTGGATCTCGAGGAAGGTCATGCCGACGTCGAAGCCGAAGGACCAATCGGCGGCGAAGGTCACCACCCCGGCGTCACCGAACAGGTCGCCGTCGCGCTGGTCGAGCAGCACGATGTCCTCCTGCACCTGTGCGGCGATGAACGCCAACGGTTCGGCGGGCAGTGTCGACTCATCGCCGACCACAAAATCCGCGTCCAGGCCCAGCTTGTTGTTGCGCCAGTGCCACACGTCGCCGTCACGAGTCAACGACATGGTGTCCGGATAAGCCGTGGCCAGCTCCGTCATCAGGCTCAGCATCACGTCCCAACAGGCGGCGCGCATGTGCGGCAGCACCGCGCAGCGCGACGGGTCCTGTGCCAGGATGCGGCTGCGCTCGGCCAGCTCGGTCTCGTACTCGCTGTCGATGTCGATGACGCGCTCGCCCCAGCGGCCCACTGGAGTCTGCACCGCGGTGCCCGCGGGCTCCACGTTGGTGCTGTACCGGTAGTTCTCGGTCGGGAAGGGAAAAGGAAAGGTGCGCAGCAGATCCGGTGCGGAGATCAACGAGGTCACGGTGGGGCTTCCTTTCACAGGGACAGTTCGATGCGGCCGCCGACGGCCCGCGAGACGCAGCTCATCATGGCGTTGCAGGCCTGCTTGTCGGCGTCGCTGAGGTACAGGTCGCGGTGCAGGATCTCCCCCGCCGCCACCGGAACCCGGCACTCGCCACACACGCCCTGCCGACACAGGTTGGGAATGTCGTGACCGCGGGCCTGGAGTGCCTCCAACAGGGAGACACCGGAGTCGACGACAAAACTCTCCCCGCGTGCGGTCAGCGTCACCTCGAAGGGCTCCCCCGGGTCCAGCGCGTCGATACCGAAGCGCTCCAGGTGGATCCGACTTCCGGGCCACCCCAGCTGGACCGCGGAGGCGATCACGTCATCCATGAACGACGCGGGCCCGCACACATAGAGGTGCGTACCGAAGGGCTGGTTCGCCAGGGCAGGCAGCAGATCGGCCAGGAACGTGGCGCGCTCGGTGTAGGTGCGCGCCTCATCGGTCAGGGACTTGACCTCGTCGAGGTAGGCGCCCCTGCCGTCGCGGTGCAGATAGAGCACCTGGGTCTGCCGTCCCCACCGGGCCGCGCTACGCAGATGGGACACCATCGGGGTGATGCCGATACCGGCGGCCACCAACAGGTGTCGGCGGGCGCGCAGCACGGGAGCAAACGCGCTGCGCGGCGGGCGGGTGAGCACCCGGTCCCCGACCGCCAGCTCCTGGTGGATCCAGCGTGACCCCCCGGCGCCGTCGAGGCATTCCAATACCGACACGGTGTACTCGCAGGGGGCAACGCTGTCCGAGGTGAGCGAGTAGGCGTTGGCCTTGCCACCGCATTCGATGACCAGATGGCTGCCCGGGGTGAAGGAGGGCAGCGTCGCTCCGTCGGCCCGGGCCAGTGTGAGGGTGCGGACACCGGGCACGCCATCGTCGATGGCTTTCACCACCAATTCGACGGCGGTCACGAGGCCACCTCCTCGGCGTCGACCATGAAACCGAGATGAGCGCCACGCAGCCGTGAAACATGGTAGTACACAAGCAGTTTGCGATTGCAGTTGACGCAGGGCACCACCTCCTCGAGGCCCACGTCCGCGCGGGTGCGCGCACCGCAGTGGGCGCAGTCCACGTCGCGGGTCCCCACGGCGGTGCTCGCCACCACGATCTCGTCGTCGGCGACACCGCCGCGCAGCGCGTGCGCGCGCAGCCGCAGGCATGCGTCGGCCGGGCCCGCGAGCAGCAGCCGCCATCCGACCAGCGCCGCACCCAAATCGGCCGAGACCGCCTCGGCCGCAGCGTCATCGGCTCCGGATTCCACGAGGTGCACCGACAGGGACGGGTCCGGGTGCGCCCCGCGGATCTGGGTGATCCAGCGATCGACGATCGATTCCGCAGCAGCGCCGAAGCCCACCACCGTCCAGAACCGGCCGGTCAGGTCGGCATCGGGTTCCTGCGGTGCCACAGCCCAGGCCGGCACACTGGTCACGTCGAGGTCGGGTTTCATGGCACCTTCCACCAGTGGTAGACATTGTTGCCTCACAGGAAATCATCGCCGCGTTTCCGCTGTGTGAATCCGATGTCTCCACCGGTTACCGTTCACCCGTGGGCCAGGGCTTTGTCATCGTCGGCGCCGGGATCGCCGGGCTGACCGGTGCCGTCGCTCTGCAACGCGACGGCCACCGGGTGGTGGCCCTGGAGGCGCGTTCGGACACCTCGCCGGGTGCGGGCATCAGTATCTGGCCGAACGCCCTGGCAGCGCTCGATGAGATCGGGCTGGGCGCGGCGGTGCGGGCGGCAGGTGGCCGGGTCACCGCCGGCGCGATGCGCTGGCACGACGGGTCCCGACTGCGCGCTCCGGCACCACAACGATTGGTGAAGGCCTTGGGCGAGCCGTTGGTGGTGGTGCAGCGCGCCGCCCTGCGCGACGTCTTGGCCGGGGCACTGACCCCGGGGACCCTGAGCTACGGCGCGAACGTCAGCGCGCTGGTCGCCACGGCCGGGGGTGTGCGGTTGACCCTCGGCGACCACAGTGTGCTCGAGGCCGATGCCGTGATCGGCGCCGACGGCACCCATTCAGTGGTGGCCACGCACCTCAACGGCTCACTGCCGCACCGGTACGCGGGCTACACCGCGTGGCGCGGGGTGGCGCGGTATGCGCTGGATCCCGACCTGGCGGGTGAGACGGTGGCCGCCGGAGCAGTGGTGGGGCACGTCCCGCTCGGTGATCACCTGACCTACTGGTTCGCCACCGAGCAGACCCCGGAGGGTGGCCGCCGGGCGCAGGGCGAGCTGAACTATGTACGGCAGAAATTCGCGCACTGGGCACAGCCCGTCCCCGACATCCTGGCCGCGACGGACCCCGCGGAGGTGCTCCGCAACGACCTCTACGATCGCGCACCGGCGCGGCAGTGGGCCAGAGGGCCGATCGTGGTGATCGGCGATGCCGCGCATCCGATGCGTCCACACCTGGGACAGGGTGGCTGTCAGGCCATCGAGGATGCGGTGGTGCTGGCCCATCTGGTGCGCCGTGCGGCGGATCCGGCTGCTGCATTCGCCGACTTCGCCGCCGCGCGCCGGCGCCGGACCACCGCGCTGGTTCGGGAAGCCGCGCTGGTCGGCACGGTCCTCAATCTGCGGCCCCCGGCCGTCAGCGCCGCGCTGACACGGGCGTCCGTCCTGATTCCCGACGCGGTGCTGCTCAGGCATCTGGCGTCGATGGCCGCCGGCACGGCCTTCCGGTTGCCCGACTGAAAAATGTCGACGGCGCCGGGCACATCGCCCGGCGCCGCCGACTGATCGTTTTCGGGTGCGGCTATCCGCGGCCGCCGCACGACGGCCACGCACCGATGCCCTGGCTTTGCAGCACGTTCTCCGCGACGCGGATCTGCTCTTCGCGGGACGCGTGGTGGGGCGAGCCGGAGCCGCCGTTGGCCTGCCAGGTGCCCATGGTGAACTGCAGGCCGCCGTAATAACCGTTTCCGGTGTTGATGGCCCAGTTGCCGCCAGACTCACAGGCTGCGACGGCATCCCAGTTCACGCTGTCCGCGTTGGCGGTGCCAGCACCGAGAGCCATCGGGGCCGCGACGAGGGCGCCGCCAACCACAGCCATGGTGAGTTTCTTGCGGAGGTTCTGCAACATAGTTCCTTTCGGCATGCGCGCGCCGTCAAACACGCCCATCAAGGTGGGCGCATCTGGGTTCTCAGGGGAGGACCGCGGTTCATCGGGTCATGCCGTCTCGGTCAGACATGACAGGGGAGGCAGCATCTGCCCGCCGAAGCTCGGCGGCGGGGAGCCCGGCCCGGGCCCGCCACTCCCACTCACACGCAAGTGTCGTTGGTTCTTGTGAAGTTGTTTGCTCCCTGTGGGGACAAATGGACCGTACGTGCCGAATCTGGACGAGTCACATCAGCGGCCTGCCAATCTCGGTTTGATAACAGTCCGATCACGGCACAATCTGAGAGGAATCTGAGCAGGTCACCGCCGTGATTTCGGCGATACCCGGACGGCTGGAATTCAATTCAAGTAGTGATGCAACTCACGCTGTATTTGTGAACTGGGACACGCCAACCGCCCGGAGCGCCGAGAGGCGGTGCGGGCCGTGATGGCGTCGATGTTAATGATGTGACACAAGTGTTTTGACGCACTAGGCACCTGGAGATGTTCATCCTCAAGGGTTTTGCTGCCGAGCTGCGCCGAAGTTTTCACACCGGCTCTGCCTACTGCGTCCAAAACTACTGATGTACATGGCTTTTCGACCTATCAGCTCACGCGACCGACACGCTGACAGCCGCTGCGAACCACATCCACAATTCTCCGACTGTACAACGGGTTTGATGGATGCGCTGCAGAAGGTATCCAAAAGCTCTGTGCGTCAACATTTTTGATGAAGCTATCCGATGTGTGGGTAACGGTGCGGCCAAACGCCGGAGGTCACATGTCGACGGTATCGGCGGCCGCTGTACAACCGCGTCGACGGATCCCTGTTCGGCAAAAGCCGACCACCCGCGACAACGGTAGGCGGAAACCGCCAGAGACACCCACGCACAGAAGCTTTCGTCACCGGCAGGCGCGTAAGCGATATGGTTCGACGCGCCGAGCAAAACCTATCAGCGGATAAGCAATTCCTCTGCACTTCGCAGAAGCGTTTGCCGACGCGATGTCAGGCCAGGTCGGCCGCGGTGTTGACGTTGACCAACGCGGGAGTCTCCGGCATCACGATGCGCTGGGTGTTCACCGTGTCGACCAGGGCGCGCATGCTGCGCTCCCCCGCCGCGATGAGCTGGTCGATCCTGGCGGCCAGGTCGGTGCGGTACACCCCGGCCAGGTAGTGATCGCGGCCGTCCCACGGCAGGATCACGTCGGCACCGGTGTGCTGATCGAGTTCGTCGATGAGCGCGGGCGTCATCTGGGGCATGTCCACCGCACAGACGAAGGCTCGCTCGGCACCCGCCTCCGCGGCGGCGCGCAGACCTCGCCCGGTGGCCAATAGCGGTCCCACTCCCCGCACGTCATCGCGCAGAACGGTGGCCGACAGCGCAGGCAACGCCTGGCCGGGTGCCGCGATCACGAACACCGGAGTGCAGCGCGCACTCACTGCGGCCACCACGTACTCCACCATGGTCCTGGGCCCGTCCGGACCGTCGAACTCCATGGTGGCTTTGTCGCGGCCCATGCGGCGCGACGCACCCCCCGCCAGCACCACACCGGCGAGCTCTGAGGACATGCGCCTCAGGCTAGTCGACAGTCCAGGTGTCGCGGCCCCGAAGCAGCGACTGCAATGCAGCCGTGTCGTGCGGAATGGTCTCCATGGCGGTGGCCACCTGGTGGCGGGCCGCATCGTTGTAGGTCGGGCGCTGGATCTGGCGGAAGATGCCCATCACGGTGTGCTCGAGGTTCTGATCCGAGAGTCGCGACAGCGCGAACGAGTACGACGGATCGTTCAGCGACGGATCGTGCACCACGATCTCGTCGGCGGAGACGTCGGCGGTCTTGGCCACATCGAGTCCGAACCCGTTGCGCACCACGGCGTATTCGGCATTGGCGCCGAAGGTGATGGGTTCGCCCGGCTTGACCCGGATGACGCGCTCCTCGGCACCTTCCTTGCGCAGCAGGTCGAATGAGCCGTCGTTGAAGATCGGGCAGTCCTGCAGAATCTCCACCAGCGCCGCCCCGCGGTGGGCAGCAGCCGCGCGCAGCACCTCGGTCAGCCCCGCGCGGTCGGAGTCCAGTGCCCGCCCAACGAACGTCGCCTCGGCGCCCAGCGCCAGCGACACCGGGTTGAACGGGTGGTCCAGCGAGCCCATCGGGGTGGACTTGGTGACCTTCCCGACCTCCGAGGTCGGCGAGTACTGGCCCTTGGTCAGGCCGTAGATGCGGTTGTTGAACAGCAGGATGGTGATGTTCATGTTGCGGCGCAGCGCATGGATCAGGTGGTTGCCGCCGATGGAGAGGGCATCGCCGTCACCGGTGACCACCCAGACCGACAGATCATCGCGCGCGAGCGACAGCCCGGTGGCAATCGACGGGGCACGGCCGTGGATGGAGTGCAGACCGTAGGTCTCGAGGTAGTACGGGAACCGGCTGGAGCAGCCGATGCCGCTGACGAACACCATGTTCTCGCGCTTGAGACCGAGCTCCGGCAGGAAATTGCGGATGGTGTTGAGGATGACGTAGTCACCGCACCCCGGGCACCAGCGCACTTCCTGGTCGCTGGTGAAGTCCTTGCCCTTCATCGGCTGATCGGTGGTGGGCACACCCGCGGTCTTGGACAGACCCGGCGTCAGCCCCAGATCGAGGCCGTTGATGCTTCCCATCAGATCCGTCATGCGTCCACTCCTACCCCGCTGGCATCGATGGTGACAGCGCCCAACCGCGCGAGTTTGGCTTTGTCACTTTCTTTTTCGGCCAACGTTCCGTCCAGCGCGGAATCGATGACACCTTCGATCTCGTCGGCCAGGAACGCCATGCCCTGCACCTTGGTGACCGACTGCACGTCCACCAGGAACCGGCCGCGCAGCAGCAGCGCGAGCTGGCCCAGGTTCATTTCCGGCGCCACCACCGTCGGGTAGCGCTTGAGAACCTCTTCGAGGTTGCCCGGAAACGGGTTCAGATATTGCAGGTGGGCATGGGCCACCTTGATTCCCTTGCGGCGGGCCCGCCGGCACGCTTCACCGATGGGGCCATACGAGCTACCCCAGCCCAGCAACAGCAGTTCGGCGTCCCCGGTCGGGTCGTCGACCTGCAGGTCGGGTACCTCGATACCGGCGATCTTCTCTTGGCGCAGTCGGACCATCAGGTCGTGGTTGGCCGGGTCGTAGGAGATGTTGCCCGAGCCGTTGGCCGACTCCAACCCACCGATGCGGTGCTCCATGCCCGGCGTTCCCGGGATGGCGAACTGGCGGGCGAGGGTCTGCGGATCGCGGGCGTAGGGCTGGAAAGGCTGTCCCTGCTCGACGAAGGCGTGCTCGATGGCCGGATAGCTGGTGATGTCCGGAATGCGCCACGGTTCGCTGCCGTTGGCGATGGCTCCGTCGGAGAGCACGATCACCGGGGTGTGGTACTTGATCGCGATTCGCACCGCCTCCACGGCGATGTCGAAGCAGTCGGACGGCGAGCGCGGAGCCAGCACCGCCACCGGGGATTCGCCGTTGCGGCCGAACATGGCCTGCAGCAGGTCGGCCTGCTCGGTCTTGGTGGGCAGCCCGGTCGACGGCCCGCCACGCTGCACGTCGATGACCACCAGTGGGAGCTCGGTCATTACGGCCAGGCCGATAGCTTCGGACTTCAGCGAGATGCCGGGGCCCGAGGTGGTGGTGACACCCAGCGCGCCGCCGTAGGACGCACCGATCGCCGACCCGATGCCGGCGATCTCGTCCTCGGCCTGGAAGGTCAGGACGTTGAAGTTCTTGTGCTTGGACAATTCGTGCAGGATGTCCGACGCCGGGGTGATCGGGTAACTGCCCAGCATCACCTGCAGGTCGGCCAGGTGTCCGGCGGCCACCAGCCCGTAGGCCAATGCGGTGTTGCCGGAGATCTGCCGGTACTCGCCGGACTTGAGCTTGGCCGGGGCCACCTCGTAGGTGGTGGCGAAGGCCTCGGTGGTCTCGCCGTAGTTCCACCCGGCCTTGAGCGCGAGCACGTTGGCGTCCGCGACATCGGGCTTGCGGGCGAATTTCTCGCGGATGAAGGTCTCGGAGGTCTCGATGGGCCGCCCGTACATCCACGACAGCAGCCCGAGGGCGAACATGTTCTTGGCGCGCTGCCCGTCCTTCTTGGAGGCGCCGATCTCCTCGACGGCGCCCAGGGTCAGCGACGTCATCGCGACCGCCTGGACGTTGTAGTCGGCCAGCTCGTCGTTCTCCAGCGGGTTGGACTCGTAGCCGACCTTGGCCAGATTGCGCTTGGTGAACTCGTCGGAGTTCGCGATCACCAGACCGCCGCGCGGGAGGTCCCCGATGTTGGCCTTGAGCGCGGCGGGGTTCATCGCCACCAGGACGTCGGGGCGGTCACCGGCGGTGAGGATGTCGTAATCGGCGATCTGGATCTGGAAGGACGACACGCCAGGCAGGGTGCCCTGTGGTGCGCGGATCTCGGCCGGGTAGTTGGGCTGGGTGGCCAGGTCGTTGCCGAACAGCGCGGCCTCGGAGGTGAACCGGTCACCGGTGAGCTGCATACCGTCGCCCGAGTCACCCGCAAAGCGGATGACCACCTTTTCCAGCTTCTCCCGAGGTTGCGACTTGGTTCCGTTGTCGGTCGGACCCACGTCCCCGCCTTTCGCCCGTGTGTTTGTGGTGCTCCAGATACGGCGTACCCCGGCGCGGTTCCGATGAACGCTCCGTCGGGCACCAGCCACATCAGAAGTTGATGTCACTCGTAGTACCGATTAAAGCACTTTCCTTAGGCAACGCTGCACGCCGGACCCGTCCGACACGCCGCGCCGCCGCCACTGTCAGCGCTGCTCAGCGATCCGGCGCCGCCGCAGATGAGACAGAATTGTGGTTTTCGTCACTGCGAGTGACGCCAAAAATATAAGGAGCCGTGCGTACGCATCAGTAACTTGTTCATTCCCGCTCGGCGTTACAGCTTCAGCCCGGAATGTTGTAGGGCGTGACCACCTGGATGGGCACCGGCCGGACCGGTTCGGCGGGCAAGGCGCCACGCTGCTGCAGCAGGACCCGCAAAGCCATCCGGGCGTCGGCGCGCAGATCGTTGTGCAGCACCACAGACAGCCGGCCCTCGCGCAGCAGCCGCCGGTTGTCGGCGTCGAGGTCGTGGGCCACGAACACCCGGCACGGCCGGCCGAGTTTCTCGAACGCCGCGACGGTTGCGGTGTTACCGCCGCCCACCGAGTACACCGCCTCGATGTCGGGACGGCGCTGCAGTGCCGCGAGCACCAGCGCCTCGTTGGCGGCGTCGATCCCGTCGCTGTCGGTGACGTCGACGACGTCCAGCCCGGATCCGCGCAGGCCGGCCCGGAAGCCTACCTCGCGCTCTCCCTCACCTCGGAACACCGTGCGTGACAGGGTGATCAGCACTGCTGCCCGGTCCGTCCCCAGCCACTGCCGGATCAGGTAGGCCGCCGTCACCCCGGCCGCGTGATTATCGATCCCGACGTAGCCGCACCGGCCGCTGGCCGGGATGTCGGTGGTGTAGGTGACCACGGGGGTGCCTGCGGCCACCAGCCGGTCCACCGCCTCGGCGACCTCCGGCTCGTCGGGCGCCTTGAGGATCACACCGTGGCTGCCCCGTAGGCCCTCCAGGGTGTCGACGGTGGCCGAGGTGGTACCGCTCTCCCACAAATGGAATCGAGCCCGCAACATCGCCGGGGCAAACGATGGCAGCTCGGCTTCCACGGCCGCCCGGAAGGCGTCGGAGAAGCGGGTGGGGGTCTGCATCACCACGTCGATCAGGTAGCGCCGGCCGTTGAGTCGCAACTGTGCGCGCTGCTTGTCCAGATCGGCGATGGCCTGCATCACCTCGGCGCGGGTGTTCTCCCGCACCCCACTGCGGTTGTTGAGCACGCGGTCCACCGTCGCCTCACTGAGCCCGCACTGTTGTGCGATCTCCCGGACCTTGTAGCGGTGCATCCCTGCCCTCGTGATGGCTTTTTGATGGATTTCTGGTGTTGATTGTGTTCCATCACACAGCAAGACTTCTCGGTATGTCCACCCCCGTCCGTCCCGGCGCCTTCATCGAGGACGCCGATTGTTGCCTCGACGACTTCAGCGCCCTGGTACTGCGCGACACCGATGTCGCCGATTACCCCCACGCCCACGACGTCCGCGGCGGCGTGCTGATCTACCGCGCCCTGGCCGGCGTCGATCGCCGCGCTGTGCAGGCCGAGTTGATCCGCGCGCTGCGCGACGGTCCCGGTGTCGTGGTGATCGAGAGCGCCTTCGACGACGACGTGGTGGACCGAGCGAGCGCGGCCTTCGACCAGCTGATCGCCGCCCAGCGCGCCGCCGGCGCCTCGGCCGGCGATCATTTCGGCAAGCCCGGAGCCAACGACCGGGTGTGGAACGCGGCGCAGAAGCTGGCCCTGCATGCCCCCGAGGTGTTCGCCGAGTACTACGCCAACGACGCGCTGGCCCTCATCTGCCAGGCCTGGCTGGGTCCGCGCTATCAGGTGACCTCTCAGGTGAACGTCGTCAACCCCGGTGGTGCCGCCCAGGTCCCGCACCGGGACTACCACCTGGGCTTCGTCGACCCCGACCAGTTGGCGGCCTACCCCGCGCACCTGCATCACCTCTCGCCGGCGCTGACCCTGCAGGGCGCCGTGGCGCACTGCGACATGCCGGTGGAGAGCGGCCCCACCATGTTGTTGCCGCATTCGCAGAAGTTCGCCGCCGGGTACATCGCCTTCAACCGGCCCGAGTTCATCGACTTCTTCGCCGCGCACCAGGTGCAGACGCCGCTGCGCAAGGGCGACGCGGTGTTCTTCAATCCGGCGCTGTATCACGGTGCGGGACAAAATGTCTCGCCCGACATCAAGCGGATGGCCAACCTGCTGCAGATCTCGTCGCCGTTCGGCCGGGCCATGGAGTCGCTGGACCGCACCGCCATGGTGCGCGCGGTCTACCCGGCCCTGCTGCGGATGCAGGAACACGGCCGCGACGTGCTCAACACCGTGGTCGCCACCGCCGAGGGCTACGCCTTCCCCACCAACCTCGACCGCGACCAGCCCATCGGCAGCCTGGCCCCACCCAGCCAGGTCGACGTGGTCCTCGCGGCTCTGCGTGACCGCCTCACCCCCGAACAACTCGACACCGCACTGCGCGACCAGAACGAACGGAGAATCCCATGACCACCCTCGGACTCATCGGCCTCGGCCGCATCGGGGCCTTCCACACCGAGACACTGAGCGGCCTGCCGGAGCTCGACCGCCTCGTCATCACCGACGAGCGCACCGAGCTGGTCCGTCAGGTGGCCGACAAGTACGGCGCCACGCCAGTGGATTCGGTTGCCGCACTCCTGGATTCAGGAATCGACGGCGTTGTGGTGGCAGCAGCCACCCCCGCGCACGCCGAGCTGACACTGGCCGCGGTGCAGCGCGGGCTGCCCACCTTCTGCGAGAAACCGGTGGCCTCCACCGCCGCCGAGAGCGCACGGGTGGCCGCCGCCATCGCAGCATCCGGTGTGCCGGTGCAGATCGGTTACCAGCGCCGCTTCGATGCCGCATTCGCCGCCGCCAAGGCCGTGGTGGACAGTGGCTCGCTGGGCCATCTGCACACCGTCCGCAGCACCACCATGGACCCCGCTCCCCCGCCGCTGGACTACATCAAGGGCTCCGGCGGCATCTTTCGCGATTGCGCCGTCCACGATTTCGACGCCTTGCGCTGGATCACCGGGCAGGAGGCCGTCGAGGTGTACGCCACCGGCAGCGTGCAGGGTGACCCGTTGTTCACCGAGTACGGCGACGTCGACACCGCCGCGGTGATCGTGCGCTTCGACGGTGGCGCTCTCGGCGTGGTCTCCAACGCCCGCTACAACGGCCGCGGGTACGACTGCCGGCTCGAGGTGCACGGTTTCAACGACACCGTGGTCGCCGGGTGGGATCAGGGAGTGCCCGTGGGCAATGCCGACCCCGTGAACGATTTCCCCACCGGCACGCCACATCACTTCTTCATGGACCGGTTCACCGAGGCCTTCCGCACCGAGCTCAGCGGCTTCGTACAGGTGGTCAAGGGCGGGCCGATCCTGGGCGCGACGGTGGCCGACGCGGTGGAGGTGGCCTGGATCGCCGAGGCGGCCGCCGAGTCCCTGCGCCGCGGCACCCCGGTGCGCATCGAGGAGGTTCGCCAGTGAAGATCGCCGGAGCTCCCATCTCCTGGGGCGTATGTGAGGTCCCCGGCTGGGGCCACCAGCTGGACCGTGACCGGGTGATGGCCGAGATGCGCCAGGCCGGGCTGACGGCCACCGAACTGGGGCCGGACGGCTTCCTGCCCACGGACACAGGCGAACTCACGGCCTTCCTCGACGGATTCGGGCTCTCCTGCGTCGGTGGGTTCGTACCGGTACTGCTGCACGACGACGGCCATGACCCCGCCGACGACCTCGCCGGTCCGCTGGACTCCCTGGTGGCCGCACGCGCGGAGGTGGTGGTGCTGGCCGCCGCCACCGGCGCCGACGGGTACGACGACCGCCCCGAACTCGACGACGCCCAGTGGAAAACTCTGCTGGATAACCTGGATCGGCTCGCAGGCATCGTGGCCGAACGCGGGCTCACGGCGGTATTGCACCCACACGTCGGCACGATGGTCGAGACCCGTGCCGACGTGGACCGGGTGCTGGCCGGGTCCGGCATCGCACTGTGTCTGGACACTGGCCACCTGCTGATCGGTGGCACCGACCCGCTGGCGCTGACCCACGACGTGCCGGAACGCATCGCGCACACCCACCTCAAGGACGTCGACGCTGCCCTGGCCCAGAAGGTGCAGGCCGGTGAGATGACCTACACCCAGGCGGTGGCGGCGGGCATGTACGTCCCGCTGGGCGCCGGCGACGTCGACATCGCCGGCATCGTCACCACGCTGGAGCGCGGCGGCTACACCGGCTGGTATGTCATGGAGCAGGACAACATCCTGACCGCGGCCCCCGAGGGCGACGGACCGCTGGCCGACGTGCTGGCCAGTGTCCGCTTCCTGCAGGGCCTTTCATGACCTTGCGCATCGGTGTGCTCGGCGCCTCGCGCATCGCGGAGAACGCGATCGTGGCACCGGCCGCCGAACTGGGCCACCGGCTGGTGGCGGTGGCCGCCCGTGATCCCGAGCGGGCAGGTGTGTTCGCCGACAAATATGGCGTCGAGCGGGTGCTGGGCAGCTATCAGGAGGTGATCGACGACGCCGAGGTCGACGTTGTCTACAACCCGCTGGCCAACGGTCTGCACGCACCGTGGAACCTGGCGGCGATCCGGGCGGGCAAGCCGGTGCTCACCGAGAAGCCGTTCGCCGACAACCGCGAACAGGCCGCCGACGTGGCCGCTGCCGCCCGGGACGCGGGAGTGGCTGTGCTGGAGGGGTTTCACTACTTCTTCCACCCGGCGTCGCAGCGGGCCTTGGAGCTGGCCCGCGACGGGTCGGTGGGCACCCTGCGCCGGGTCGAGGTGTTGATGACCATGCCCGCACCGCCCGACACCGATCCACGCTGGTCACTGGAGTTGGCCGGTGGCGCCCTGATGGATCTGGGCTGTTACGGACTGCACATCATGCGGGTGTTCAGTGCGGCCGCCGGTGGTGCGCCGCAGATCACCGCCGCCACCGCCGTGCAGCGCTTCCCCGGGGTGGATGCCAGCTGTGACGTCGAGCTGGCCCTGCCGGGCGGTGTGGTGGGCACGTCGAGCCACACCATGGTCTCGGATGCGTACCGGTTCACGTTGCGGGTCATCGGGTCTCACGGTGAGGCACTGGTACACAACTTCATCAAGCCGCACGACGACGACCGGATCACCATCACGACCGACGACGGAACCCGGGTGGAGCACCTGGGGAGGCGAGCGTCGTACACCTATCAGCTGGAGGCGTTCGCCGCGCACGTCGAGCAGGGCGCACCTCTGCCCCTCGGACCGGACGACGCCGTCGCCAACATGGCGTTGATCGACGACGCCTACCGGGCCGCCGGGATGCAGCCACGATGAGCACCGTCGACCTGGCCGTCTGCGCCGAGATGGTGTTCACCGACCTGCCGATCGTCGAACGGGTCCGCCGTATCCACGACCTGGGGTTCGCCGTGGAGATCTGGAGCTTTCACGACAAGGACCTCGACGCCCTGGCCGCCACCGGCGCGCGGTTCTCGTCGATGACGGGCTATCTGCACGGCGACCTGTACCACCCCGACGGGGCGGCCGAGGTGGTCCGCACCGCGCAGGCCGCCGTGAAAGCCGCTGCGGTGCTCGGTGTTCCGCGGCTGGTGGTGCACCCCGGCGAGCTGGTGGACGGACACGCGGCGCGCCCGGTCCATCGGGCCACCGGGCCGATGTGGTTCGCTGCGTTACGCGGTTTGGCGGCGCTGGGCGATCTGGGCGCCGAGGCCGGCGTCACCTTCTGCCTGGAAAATCTCAACACTGTCGTCGACCACCCGGGCGTGCCGTTGGCCCGGGCCAAAGACACGCTGGCGTTGGTGGAGGCGGTGGACCATCCCCACGTGAAGATGATGCTGGACCTCTATCACGCCCAGATCGGCGAAGGGAACCTGATCGAACTGGTGCGGCGCGCCGGGGCGGCCATCGGCGAGATCCAGGTGGCCGACGTCCCGGGGCGATGCGAACCGGGTACCGGCGAGATCAACTACCGAGCGGTGGCCGCCGCACTGCGCGAGACGCAGTACCGCGGAACGATCGGCCTGGAGGCCTTTGCCGCCGCCGACAGCGAGGCCGCCCTGGAAGCGTTCCGGGCGGCCTTCGCAGGGTGAACCGTGGCTAGCTGGCTGCCCGCAGATTCGGGCTGACCCAGCGCGCGTGGCAAACAGCCGGACGGCCCGGATTCTGGGCGAAGCGCTCAGCGAGCTTCTGCAGGGTCTCGGTGATGGTCGACGCGTGCTGATCGGTGTCGCCGGAGAGCTGGTCGAACAGCGGGGTCAGCGCTGTGCCGAACTCCATGGACTCGGTGACCTCGGTGGTGCCGGCCTCGGTCTCGCTGAGCTCCCAGCGCCACCGGCGCCCGTAGCCGTCCTGCCACTCGATGGTCTTGCCGTCTTCCAGCGCAGTGACGGTGGACGTGGCCTGGTAGGGCACACCAGCTTGTTCCATCGCGACGGTGAAGCTGTCTCCGACGGACAACCGCTCCGGGCCCAGCACCGGAAGATCACGCATGCGCCCGGAGCCATCGAGTTCGCGATGCTGCCGGGGATCGGCGATCAAGGCAAACACTTCAGCTGCGGGAGCCGCGACCTCCACCCGCCTCGCAACGGCAGTTGGGCCCGCGTCCACGTCGACGACAGTCACCATGCCACGGACCATACCCGCAAATCAGAGGCGATAACCATGAGGAATATGCCAGGTAGGACATGAATTTCCTGAGAAAAGAGACAGCGCATCCCAAGAGTGGGAAACCCACTGCGGCGCCGGGAGTGCTGGCCCGCAAACGCTGCGGAACCTGTGCACCTCCGACGCCGCAGGTGAGCAGATGCTCGTTGAGGTAGGCAATCACCGACGCCCGAGCTCGTGGCTCAACGCCTCCAGTTCGTTGCCGCCGGCCATCTCCTGGGTGAGGTGTTCGAGCGTGATCTCGTCATAGCTGCAGTCCAGCTTCTGCCTGCCCCGGTTCAGCAGGACGAAGTGGTCACCCACCATGTGCGCGTGGTGCGGGTTGTGCGTGATGAAGATGACCCCGAAGCCCTGTTCCTTGGCTGCCGTGATGTAGCGCAGCACCATCCCCGACTGCTTGACGCCCAGCGCGGCCGTCGGCTCGTCGAGGATCAGGACGCGGGCGCCGAAGAAGATGGCGCGCGCGATCGCCACACACTGGCGCTGGCCGCCGGACAGCGAGCCGATGGGCGCGTCGACGTCCGGGAGGTCGATGCCCATCTTGTGCAACTCGGCGATGGTGGTGGCACGCATGGCGTTGATGTCGAGCGACTTCAGCAGCCCCTTCTTCCGCAACTCCTGCCCCAGAAAGAAGTTGCGCCACACCGGCATCAGTGACACCACGGCCAGGTCCTGATACACCGTGGCGATGCCCTTGTTCAGCGCGTCCTTGGGCGAGTCGAAGGTGGCGGCCTCGCCGTCGACGAGCAATTCCCCTTCGGTGGGCTTGTGCAGGCCGGCGATGATCTTGATCAACGTGGACTTGCCCGCGCCGTTGTCACCCAGGACACCGGTGACCTGACCTGCGCCCACCCGCAGGTTGATGCCCTTGAGCGCGATGATGTTTCCGTAGCTCTTACCGACATTCCTCAACTCGACCAGGGGCGTGACGCCCCCCGCCGGCGCGGATTCGATCGGTGCATGTGCAGCAGTGCTCATGTGCTCTTTCTCCTACCGCTTGGCCGCGTAGTTGCGGAAGGCGTTGTTGGCGATCACCGCGAACAGCAGCATGGCGCCGAGGAAGAACTTGAACCAGTCCGGGTTCCAGCCCGCATAGACGATGCCCTGGTTGGTCATACCGAAGATGAAGGCGCCGATGAGCGTGCCGATGGCGGTGCCGTAACCGCCGGTCAACAGGCAGCCACCGATCACCGCGGCGATGATGTAGAAGAACTCGTTGCCCACGCCCTGTCCGGACTGCACGGTGTTGAACGAGAACAGCAGGTGCATGCCGACGAACCAGGCGCAGAACCCGACGAGCATGAACAGGCCGATCTTGACCTTCAGCACCGGTACACCCACTGCCCTGGCGCTGTCCTGATTGCCACCGACGGCGAAGATCCAGTTGCCGACGCGGGTCTTGAACAACACGTAGGTGGCGATGACGGCGAACAAGATCCACCACACCACGGTGACGCGCACCGACACCCCGAAGACGGTGAAGGACGACGCGAACACCGCGCGTCCCGAGTCGAATCCCGCCATGTCGGAGACGCTGGGGGTGGCAACCTGGCCCGAAAGGAGCTTGGTGACAGCGAGATTGATACCGGCGAGCATGAAGAACGTGCCCAAGGTGATCAGGAAGGACGGGATCTTGGTGCGCATCACCAGGTAGCCGTTGAAGAAGCCCACGCCCAGCGCCAGCCCCAGCGACAGCGCGGCACCGATCCAGAGATTCAGGTGCAGGTTGTAGGAGAGCATGGAGGCGGCCAGCGAGGTGGTGGTGACGGCAACGCCGGCGGACAGGTCGAACTCGCCGCCGATCATCAGCATTCCCACCCCGACCGCCATGATCCCGATGGTGGAACTGGCGTAGAGCACCGTGGCCAGCGCCTCCGGAGAACGGAATGGCGGCGCGACCACGAGGAAGAAGACAAAGATCCCGACGGCTCCGACGAGGGCGCCCATCTCGGGCCGAATCAGGATGCGCTGCAGCCGATTCTGCTCTTTGACGCGCTCGTCGTGGACGACCTTGTGGGTGCCGAGGTCGAGGTCTGCCTGGGTGGTCATGCGTGCACTCCGTTCTCCGCGGCGCTCATCAGCGCGTGCCGGCCTTCGCGTACTCGGCGACGGCCTCGATGTTGGACTTGTCGATGAACGACGGCCCGGTCAAGGTGGCCTGGTTACCACCGATGACGTTGCCGTTGGTCAGGTACAGCCACAGCGAGTCGACAGCCAGGTAACCCTGCAGGTAGGGCTGCTGGTCCACTGCCCACTGCACGTCGCCGTTGGTGATGGCGTCCACCAGTGCGGCATTGGTGTCGAAGGTGCCCACCTTGGCCGTGCTGCCCGCGGTCTTGGCCGACTGGACCGCCGTCAGCGCGAACGGTGCGCCCAGGGCCACGATGTAGTCGAGGGACGGGTCCTGCTGCAGTTTGGCGGTGATGGTGGCTTCCACCGACGGCATGTCCTTGCCGTTGACGTTGAGCACCTCCGACGCCGGGAAGGTGTTCTTCAGGCCCGCACACCGGGCCTCGAGGTCCACGTGTCCCTGCTCCTGGATGATGCAGACCGCCTTGGTGGCGCCCTCAGAGGTCAGACGCTTGCCGGCTTCCTGGCCGGCGATGTAGCCGTCCTGCCCGAAGTACTCCTTGACGCCCATGGCCGCCCAGTCCTCGAGGCCGGCGTTGAAGGCCACCACCGGAATGCCCGCTGCCACAGCGGCGTCCACTCCGGGCTTCATGGCGTCCGGCTTGGCCAGCGTGACCGCGATGCCGTTGACATTGCTGTCGATGGCGGTCTGCACCAGGTTGGCCTGATTGGGCCCCTCGGGGTCGCTGGAGTACCGCAGCTCGATGTTGTCCTTCTGGGCCGCGGTCTCGGCGCCCTTGCGCACCAGATCCCAGAACGAGTCGCCCGGCGCCTCGTGGGTGATCATCGCAACGGTGAAGCGCGGGGTGTCCACCGAGCCGCCGCCGGAACCGTCGCCGCCGCCGGCCTCCTCGGGCTTGCCGCCGGTGCTCGAGCACGCGGCCAGCAGGGTCACAGCGGCCGCGACACCTGCGATCTTGACCCAGCGACGCTGCGGGCCTTCCTGCACCTTCATGGATTCTCCTCGGGGGATGACGCTCGGCGCGGCGCGGGTCGGCCGGGCCGTAGATAGGCACTCCTGATGATATAATACGCATCACAGGCAGAAGTCAAGACTTTGTTCTGACATTAGGACTGCAAGTCAAACATCGGTCCCGCACACCCGCGCGGACAACGCCCGCAACGGGCTGAACACGTTGCACGGCAACACCATCGGCACCCACTACCAGGGGTGCGGGCGGCTCAACGGTCGACGAGCGTGGTGTCGAAGTAGTAGCGAGAAGCGCGGTAGACATGGCTGCCGTACTCGACGATGCGCCCGGAATCGTCGAAGGCAGTCCGCGCCATCACCAGCAACGGCGCCTTCGGTTTCTCGTCGAGCAGCCGCGCCTCGTCCCGATCGGCCGCCTTGGCGCCGATGCGCTGGCGCGCCAGTCGGATGTGCACCCCGCGGGACCGCAGCGCCTGGTAGAGGCCGGCGCGTTCGAGTTCGTCCTGATCGGGCGCCAGCGCCGCAGGCAGATGATTCGTCATCACCGCCAGGGGCTGCCCACCGGAGCTGCGCAGTCGGCGCATGGTCACCACCTCGGCATCCGGTGCCAGATTCAGGTGCACGGCAATGTCTTCCGACACCGGCCCCAGCCGGTACTCCAGCACGCGGGTGGCCGGCTCCTGACCCGCCCGGGCCAGATCGTCGAACAAGCTGGTCAACTCCACCGGACGGTGCACCGGAGTCTGGACAACCTGGGTGCCGACCCCGCGCTTGCGCACCAGCAGGCCTTTGTCCACCAGTTCCTGGATGGCGCGCCGCGTGGTGGGCCGGGACAGATTGAGCCGCGACGCCAACGCCAGCTCGTTCTCGAAGCGGTCGCCGGGCTTGAGCTGACCGTCCAGAATCGCCTTCTCGAACACCTGCGCCACCTGGAAGTACAACGGCACCGGGCTGGAACGGTCCAGTTCGACGGACAACGTGGTGGTCACCCTGGGACTCCGATCGTCTTCTGGCGTGGCGGCACTGTGGCACACACTACAGCGCCATGACGGAAAGTAAGAATGTCCGAACAAACTCTTGACAGCGGCCTGGCACCCGGAGCACAGTCATCATGACACCGGGGCGCTGGCGAATCCGCTGACCGGATGTCCGTCCGGGCCGCCCCGGCGCACACACATGGCGCAACCATGAAGACGCACTACCGATTCGGAGCTGAACGTGAGCCCTGCAGAACCCTTCGACGTTCTCGCCATCGGCCGCAGCGGAGTCGATGTCTACCCCCTTCAGGTCGGCGTCGGCCTCGAGGACGTGGAGTCTTTCGGGAAGTTCCTGGGCGGCAGCGCCGCCAACGTCACGGTCGCGGCGGCCCGCCTGGGCAATCGCGCCGCCCTCATCTCCGGAGCCGGTGACGACCCGTTCGGCAACTACGTCCGTACCGAACTCGCCCGACTGGGGGTGGACAACCGCTACGTCACGGTGCACGCCGAATACCCCACGCCGGTGACGTTCTGCGAGATCTTTCCACCTGATCACTTCCCGCTGTACTTCTACCGCAAGCCCTCGGCGCCGGATCTGCAGATCACCGCCGAGGAGCTGGACCTCGAGGCCGTGCGCACGGCGCGGCTGTACTGGTCGACGGTCACCGGGTTGTCCGAAGAACCCAGTCGCAGTGCCCATTTCGCCGCATGGGAAGCCCGCGGCCGAGCACCGCTGACCGTACTCGACCTGGATTACCGACCCATGTTCTGGGAATCGCCCGCCGCGGCCACCGAGCAGGTACAGCGGGCCCTGGCGCACGTCACGGTCGCCGTGGGCAACCGCGAGGAGTGCGAGATCGCCGTCGGCGAGACGAACCCGAACAAAGCGGCCGACGCCCTCCTGGATCTCGGCGTCGAGTTGGCGATCGTCAAGCAGGGCCCACGCGGCGTGCTCGGCAAGACCCGCCGCAGTTCGGTCACCGTCGCCCCCAACGAGGTCGACGTCGTCAACGGCCTCGGTGCCGGAGATGCGTTCGGCGGCAGCCTGATACACGGACTGCTCCACGGCTGGCCGATGGAGAAGACCCTGCGCTACGCCAATGCCGCCGGAGCCATCGTCGCCTCCCGCCTGGAGTGCTCGACCGCCATGCCCACTGCCGCCGAGGTGGCAGAACTCGCCGAACAATCCGCCGTGGAGGCCGTCAATGTCTAGCCCGCCAGCCACCAGCTACGCCGACGTCACCGACCTGCGCGCCGCGGATCCCGCTGCGGTCGCCCGCGCCTGGGCCGGCCGGGTCACCCGCCCCACCGTGCGCGGCAACGGCAACCTGATGATCGTGGCCGCCGACCACCCCGCCCGCGGCGCGCTGGCGGTCGGGAAGCGACCGACCGCCATGAACAGCCGCACCGACCTGCTGGACCGGTTACGCGCTGCACTCGCCGACCCCGGCGTGGACGGCGTGCTGGCCACCTCCGACATCCTCGACGACCTGGTGCTCCTCGGGGCCCTGGAGGACAAGGTGGTGTTCTCGTCCTTCAACCGCGGTGGGCTGGCCGGCTCGGCGTTCGAGCTCGACGACCGGATGACGGGCGCCACGGCAGCGTCCACCGCCGCCGCGAGGATGAACGGCGGAAAGATGCTGTGCCGCATCGACCTCGATGACCCCGGCACCGTTGCCACCATGGCCGCCTGCGCGCAGGCGGTGGACCAGCTGGCGGCCAGCGGTCTGATCGCGATGCTCGAGCCCTTCATGTCCAGCCGCGTCGACGGCAAGGTCCGCAACGACCTGTCGCCCGACGCGGTGATCAAATCCATCCACATCTGCCAGGGCCTGGGCTCCACCTCCGCCTACACCTGGATGAAGCTGCCGGTGGTCGAGGAGATGGATCGCGTGATGGAGGCCACCACCCTGCCGACACTGTTGCTCGGTGGTGATCCCGCCGATCCTGACGAAGCGTTCGCCAGCTGGGAGAAGGCGCTGGCGCTGCCGTCGGTGCGCGGTCTGATCGTCGGTCGCACCCTGCTGTATCCCCCGGACGACGATGTGAGCTCGGCGGTGGCCACCGCGGTTGCGATGGTGCGGTAGATGCACAGCTCGCTCTACATCCCGGCCGGCAGCGCGGCACAGCCCTACACCGTCCACGTCACGCCCGAGTCGGCGGGCTGGAGCGAATCCTCGCTGCAGGTCTTGCAATTGGACGGCACCAGTGTTGATCTGCACACCGGGGTCACCGAGGTGATGATCCTGCCGCTGGCCGGCGGCGGCTCGGTCACCTGTGCCGGCGAGACCTTCGAGCTGTCACCTCGTGCGTCGGTGTTCGACGGTCCGGCTGACATGGTGTACCTGGGCATCGACCAGGCGTACACACTGTCGGGCCGGGGCCGGATCGCGATCTGCGGTGCCCGCGCCACCCGCTCCCTGCCCAACCGCCGGGTGGCCGCGGCCGACGTGTCGCTGGAACTGCGGGGCGCGGGCAACTGCAGCCGGCAGGTGCACAACTTCGGCACCGCCGACACCTTCGAGGCGGATTCACTGATCGCCTGCGAGGTCATCACCCCCGGCGGCAACTGGTCGAGCTACCCGGCCCACAAGCACGACGAGTTGACCCCGACGCAGAGCGAGCTGGAGGAGATCTACTACTTCGAGTTCACCGCCGGACCCGATTCGTCCCGCGGGTTCGGCTACCACCGGGTCTACGGCACCCCGGAGCGACCCATCGAAGTGCTCGAGGAGGTACGCACCGGCGACGTCGTCCTGGTGCCACACGGTTACCACGGACCGTCAGTCGCCGCCCCCGGCTACCACATGTACTACCTCAACGTGATGGCCGGCCCCGACGCCGAACGCGCCTGGAAGATCGTCGACGACCCCGAACACACCTGGCTGCGCGGCACCTGGGACGGCCAGGACGTCGATCCCCGCCTGCCCCTGCACGCTCCGAGAGGCTGACCCATGGTTTCCACCGCACCCAAGTCGACCGAGAAGCTGGCCGACACCGAAGGCACCGTCCGCCTGACCGTCGCTCAGGCCACCGTCCGGTTCCTGGCCAACCAGTACGTCGAACGCGACGGACAGCGGGCTAAGTTCTTCGCCGGCTGCTTGGGCATCTTCGGCCACGGCAACGTCGCCGGGCTGGGCCAGGCGCTGCTCGAGGACGAGGTCGCCGCGTTCGAGGCGGGCCGCGAACCCGGCCTGCGTTACGTGTTGGGCCGCAACGAGCAGGCCATGGTGCACACCGCCGTCGCCTACGCCCGGCAGAAGGACCGCCTGCAGGCCTGGGCCGTGACCGCCAGTGTGGGACCGGGTTCCACCAACATGCTGACCGGCGCTGCGCTGGCCACCATCAACAGGCTGCCGGTGCTGCTGCTGCCGGCCGATACCTTCGCCACCCGGGTCAGCGCGCCGGTGCTCCAGGAGCTCGAACTGCCGTCGTCCGGTGATGTCACGGTCAACGATGCCTTCAAGCCCCTGTCCCGGTACTTCGACCGGGTGTGGCGCCCCGAACAGCTGCCCGCGGCACTGCTGGGCGCCATGCGGGTGCTCACCGATCCGGTCGAGACCGGCTGCGCCACCGTGGCCATCCCCCAGGACGTGCAGGCAGAGGCGCACGACTGGCCGGAATCGCTGTTCGCCGAACGCACCTGGCACGTCGCGCGCCCGCTGCCGGAGCGCTCTGTGCTCGCGCGGGCCGCCGAGATCATCCGCGGGGCTCGGACACCGCTGATCGTGGCCGGCGGCGGTGTCATCTACTCCGACGCCACCGACGCCCTCGCCGCGTTCTGCCACCAAACCGGCATCCCGGTCAGCGAGACCCAGGCGGGCAAGGGTTCGCTGCGCCATGACCACCCCCAGGCGGTCGGCGCGGTCGGTTCCACCGGCACCACTGCCGCCAATGCGTTGGCCGCCGAGGCCGATGTGGTGATCGGGATCGGCACGCGCTACAGCGATTTCACCTCCGCCTCCCGGACGGCGTTCAACAACCCCGACGTGCGCTTCGTCAACATCAATGTCGCGTCGCTGGACGCGGTGAAGCAGGGCGGCCTCAGCGTGGTCTCCGATGCGCGCGAAGCCCTCGAGGCGCTCGCGACGTCAGTGGGCGACTACCGGGTACCGGCGGAATACGGCGCCCGCGCCACCGAACTCGCCGCCGAATGGGACGCCACCGTGTCCGCGGTCTACGCCACCGACGACGGCGCGCAACTGAACCAGAACCAGGTGATCGGACTGGTGAATACGCTGTCGGATCCACACGACGTGGTGGTGTGTGCCGCCGGCTCGATGCCCGGTGATCTGCACAAGCTCTGGCGCACCCGTGACCGCAAGGGCTATCACGTCGAATACGGCTTCTCCTGCATGGGTTACGAGATCGCCGGCGGCATCGGGGTACGGATGGGCGCGCCCGAGCGTGACGTGTTCGTCATGGTGGGCGACGGCTCCTATCTCATGATGTCCTCCGAGCTGGTGACCGCCGTGCAGGAGGGCATCAAGGTGATACCGGTGCTGGTGCAGAACCACGGGTTCGCCTCCATCGGAGGCCTGTCCGAGTCCGTGGGTTCGCAGCGCTTCGGCACCTCGTACCAGTACCGCGGTGCCGACGGCCGCCTCGACGGCGGACGGCTGCCGGTCGACCTGGCGGCGAATGCCGCCAGCCTGGGGGCCGACGTCATCAAGGCCGGTACCGCAGCGGAGTTCGCCGATGCGATCAAGGTCGCCAAGGCCGCCGAGCGCACCACGGTGATCTACGTCGAGACCGATCCGCTGGTCTTCGCCCCCGACAGCCAGTCGTGGTGGGACGTGCCCGTCAGCGAGGTGTCGGCCCTGGAGTCCACCCGGTCGGCCTACCAGCGCTACGCGGACTGGAAGAAAGTTCAACGCCCGCTGATCAATCCGTCCGATCGCTAGGACCGCCATGAGCAGCATTCTGGTCGGGTCAGCACCCGATTCCTGGGGTGTGTGGTTCCCCGACGATCCGCAGCAGACTCCCTACACCCGCTTCCTCGACGAGGTGGCCGAATCCGGGTATCGGTGGATCGAGCTGGGTCCGTACGGCTATCTGCCCACCGACCCCGTACGTCTGGCAGACGAACTGGCTGCCCGCTCGCTGAAGCTTTCTGCAGGAACGGTTTTCGAACACCTACACCAGGATGATTCCTGGTCGGCGGTGTGGAAGCAGATCGAGGACGTCGCCAAGCTGACCGCCGCCGTGGGCGGCAAGCACGTCGTCGTGATTCCCGAGATGTGGCGCGACCCGTCCACCGGCGCCGTGCTCGAAGAGCGCACCCTCACTCCGGAACAGTGGCGCAAGAAGACCCAGGGCATGAACGACCTCGGTCGGGCGATGTACGAGAAGTACGGCGTGCGGGCCCAATACCACCCGCACGCCGACAGCCACGTGGACACCGAGGAGAACGTCTACCGATTCCTGGACGGCACCGACGCCGAGCACGTCAACCTCTGCCTGGACACCGGTCACATCTCCTACTGCGGCGGCGACAACATCGCCATCATCCGCCGTGCCCCCGAACGTATCGGCTACCTGCATCTCAAGCAGGTGGATCCAGAGGTACGCGCCAAGGTGGAGGCCGAGGACCTGCCGTTCGGTGAGGCCGTCAAGTTGGGCGCCATGACCGAGCCGCCGCACGGCGTCCCCGAGATGCCGCCGCTGCTCGCCGAGATCGACACACTCGGCATCGATGTCTTCGCCATCGTGGAGCAGGACATGTACCCCTGCCACGTCGACACCCCCCTTCCCATTGCCACCCGCACCCGGAATTACTTGGGGGCCTGCGGAATCCCCTCGGTACGTTTCAGCTAGGAGTCCTCGATGTCCGACCTGCGTATCGCCGTCCTGGGTGTCGGTGTGATGGGTGCCGACCACGTCGCCCGCATCACCTCGAGGATCAGCGGCGCACGGGTGTCGGTGGTCAACGACTACCTGCCCGAGAAGGCCGAGCAGATCGCGGCTGCGGTCCCCGGCTGCCGCGCGGTGGCCGACCCCCTGGATGCGATCGCCGATGCGCAGGTGGACGCGGTCCTGCTGGCCACGCCGGGCCCGACCCACGAGAAGCAACTACTGACGTGCCTGGAGCACCGCAAGCCGGTGCTGTGCGAGAAGCCGCTGACCACCGATGTGACCAGTTCACTCGAGATCGTGCGCCGCGAGGCAGATCTGGGCGTGCCATTGATCCAGGTCGGGTTCATGCGGCGCTTCGACCACGAATACACCGCACTGAAGACGCTGCTCGACGGCGGCGAGCTCGGCACCCCGCTGCTGATGCACTGTGTGCACCGAAATGCCTCGGTCCCGCCCTATTTCGACAGCTCGATGATCGTCCGGGATTCCCTGGTGCACGAGGTGGACGTGACCCGCTTCCTCTTCGGTGAGGAGATCACCTCGATCCAGGTCATCACCCCCTCGGCCAGCCCCGGCGCGCCCCAGGGTCTGCAGGATCCGCAGGTCGCCGTGTTCACCACCGAGAGCGGCAAGCACATCGACGTCGAGGTGTTCGTGACCACCGGTGTGGCCTACGAGGTCCGCACCGAAGTGGTCGGCGAACGGGGCAGCGCCATGATCGGCCTGGGCGTCGGGCTGGTGCGCAAGAGCGCCCCGGGCCGCTGGGGCGGCACCATCACCCCCGGATTCCGCGAGCGCTTCGGGCAGGCCTACGACACCGAGGTCCAGCGGTGGGTGGACGCGGTTGTCAGTGGAGTGAATGTCGACGGGCCGGGCGCCTGGGACGGGTACGCGTCCACCGCCGTGTGCGAAGCCGGCGTGAAGTCGCTGCAATCCGGCCGGCCCGAACCGGTGGAGCTGGACGAGCGCAGGGCGTAACCGGTGACCCCTCTGGTGGCCACAGCATGGACCAGCGCAGGCAACACCTCACCGAAACACCCGCTGCCCATCAGCCCGGTCCCGATCACCGAGCGGGTCGCGGCCGTGGCCGCCGCCGGCTTCACCGGCATGGGGCTGATCGCCGACGATCTCCGAGCGATCCGGGACACCCTGGGGTTCCCGGCCCTACGCGACCTGATCGCCGACCACGGCCTGCGCCACATCGAGATCGAACTGCTCGAACACTGGTGGATTCCCGGGGCGTCCGACGACGTGCGGTCGCTGCTGTTCGACGCCGCCGACATCCTGGCGCCGGCTTTCATCAAGATCGGCTCGGCTCCGGGACCGAGAATTGACGACATCACCGCGCTGGTGCAGCCGTTGCGTGAGCTGGCGCGCCAGGCAACTGACCACGGCACCCGGGTGGCGATCGAGACCATGCCGTTCTCGGCCATCAACACGGTGCCGTTGGGCGCCGAAATCGTGACTGCGGCAGCTCATCCCGCAGCCGGCCTGCTGGTGGATGCCTGGCACGTGTTCCGCGCCGGCACCACGCTCGATGAACTCCGCGACGCCTTGGCCCCGGAGATGATCTTCGGGGTGGAACTCGACGACGCCGCGGCCGACGTGGTGGGGTCGCTGTTCGACGACACCGTCGACAACCGACTGCTCTGCGGTGCAGGCACGTTCGACCTGAGTGGGCTGATCGGCGTCCTGCGTGAACTCGGCTTCAGCGGGCCCTGGGGCGTGGAGATCCTGTCCTCGGAGTTCCGCGCACTGCCGGTGGACGAGGCACTGCGGCAGGCAGCCGGGTCGGCGCTTGCGGTGCTCTGATCAGTGCCGCGGGTCGGCCGGATGCCGGTAGGCCTCGATGCGCTCCAGGTCGTCGAGCAGTTCCTCCCGGCTGCCGTACTCCGCGTGCTCGTCGCGCATCAGCGATTCGAAGTCGGCGAACTGCACCAGGTAGCCGTCCTCCAGCACCGTCACCGCGGTGGGCACCCAGGAATCCCCCGTTGGCGCTGACGCCGGCCAGGTCCACATGTCCGAGCTCTCCTCGTCGAGGTGCACGTGCACGGCATCCCAGCCGCGCCGGACCAGCACCCGCCCCAGCAGCTCATCACTGTAGAACTGCTCTTCGTCATCAGCCAGCGCAAGCGACAGCGCCTCGACCATGTCTGACAGCCCGGCGTCGGGCCCCGGCTCGGTGAGGCTCTCCTCGTACTCCGAGCCGGCCCGCCCCGTACGCCAGGCCTTGCCCTTGGACTTCTTCGCGCGGCTCCTGCTCTTCGGCATGACCGCGAGGGTATCGCCTCCCCAACCGGTCGAGCGTCCGCGTTTGTACGGAATCAACGGCGTGTCGCTGTGCAAACACGGGCGCTCGCCGGGGTGGGGTCAGAGGATGTAGAGCATCTCCTGATAGGTGGGCAGCGGCCACAGGTCGTCGGCGACAACACTTTCCAGCGTGTCGGCGGCCTCCCGGACTGCGGCCATGGCAGGCAGCAGCGCTGACTGCGCGTGGGTGGCCTCCTCCAGTGAACCCTCCACGTGCTCACCCAGGGCCGCCTTCAGCGTCGCCAGCGCCTCCGTCAGCTCCGCGATGGGTCCCGAAACCGCCTCCAGCAGAGCCAGACTGGGCTCCAGGCCGGCGCTCTTGAGCGCGCCGGCGTTCTGCGCCAGCTCGGTCTGATACCGCATCGCCGCCGGCAGGATCACCGTGGTGCCCAGCTCCAGCACCAGTTTGGCCTCGACGCCGATGGTCAGCGCATACTGCTCCAGACGCACCTCGTAGCGGCTGTGCAACTCGCGTTCGCTGAACACCCCGTACTTCTCGAACAGCGCCACGGCCTCGGGCTTGATCAACTCGGGGATGGCGTCCAGCGTGGTCTTGAGGTTGGGCAGACCGCGCTCGGCGGCTTCGATCTGCCAGTTGTCGGAGTAGCCGTCGCCGTTGAAGACCACCGCGCCGTGCTCGGTGATGATCTCGGTGAGCAGTTGCTGCACCGCCGAATCGAACTCGGCACCGTCGGCCAGCGACTTCTCCAGCGCGGTGGCCATGTAGTCGAACGAGTCGGCCATGATGGTGTTCAGGACGATCATCGGCACGGCCACGGTCTGTCCCGAGCCGGGCGCACGGAACTCGAAGCGGTTGCCGGTGAACGCGAACGGGCTGGTGCGGTTGCGGTCACCCGGGTCGGTGGGCAGCTGCGGCAGGGTGTCCACCCCGATGTGCATGACGCCCTTGCCCTTCGACGACGTGGCCGCGCCCTTGGCGATCTGCTCGAAGACATCGGCCAGCTGCGCACCGAGGAAGATCGAGATGATGGCCGGCGGTGCTTCGTTGGCGCCGAGGCGGTGATCGTTGGTGGCCGAGGCCACCGATACCCGCAGCAGCCCACCGAACTTGTGCACGGCGCGGATCACGGCCGCGCAGAACACCAGGAACTGGGCGTTCTCGTGCGGGGTGTCCCCGGGCACCAGCAGGGATCCGAGCTCGGCGTTGCCCACCGAGAAGTTCACGTGCTTGCCGGAGCCGTTGACACCGGCGAACGGCTTCTCGTGGAACAGGCACTCCATGCCGTGCTTCTTGGCGATGGTCTTGAACACCGTCATCAGCAGCTGCTGGTGATCGGAGGCGATGTTGGCGCGCTCGAACATCGGCGCCACCTCGAACTGCGCGGGGGCCACCTCGTTGTGCCGGGTCTTGGCGGGGATGCCGAGCTTGAACAGCTCGCGCTCGGTGTCCATCATGAAGCCCAGCACCCGCTCGGGCACGGCCCCGAAGTAGTGGTCGTCGAATTCCTGCCCCTTGGGCGGCTTGGCGCCGAAGAGGGTGCGCCCGGCGTTCACCAGGTCCGGACGGGCCAGGAAGAAGTGCCGGTCCACCAGGAAGTACTCCTGCTCGGGGCCGCAGAACGAGACCACCTTCTCCGCGGTGTCGTGGCCGAAGAGGCTCAGGATGCGCTCGGCGTGGGTGCCCATCGCCTGCTGGCTGCGCAACAGCGGGGTCTTGTAGTCCAGCGCCTCCCCCGTCATCGACACGAAGACGGTGGGAATGCACAAGGTGTTGCCGTTGGGGTTCTCCAGGATGTAGGCCGGGCTGGTGACGTCCCAGCCGGTGTAGCCGCGCGCCTCGAAGGTGCTGCGCAGGCCGCCCGACGGGAAGCTGGAAGCGTCCGGCTCGCCCTGGATCAGGGTCTTGCCGGCGAATTCGGCCAGCGTCTGACCGTCGGAGACCGGCTCGAGGAAGCTGTCGTGCTTCTCGGCGGTGAGCCCGGTCATGGGGTAGAACACGTGGGCGTAGTGGGTGGCGCCTTTGCTCAGCGCCCAGTCCTTCATGGCCGAGGCCACCGAGTCCGCGACCGCCGGATCCAGCGTCGCACCCTTTTCGATGGTGGCGACCACGGACTTGAACACCGACTTCGGCAGGCGCAGCTGCATCTCGGCCTTGGTGAACACGTTGGCGCCGAAGATCTCTCCCGGCGCCTCGGCGGGATCGAAGCTGATGGCCGGAGGCACAAAAGCCTCCACGCTGTTGATCGCCTGCAGACGGACGGCATTTCCGCTCATGGACTTCCTCACTGCTCGCGTCCGCATCTGGTCGACGGACGTGTGACCGACCCAACCTAAGAACCTTCGATGGCAAATCTGTTACGGCGACGTCAACGGCAGAATGCGGCGCCGCCCGCACAGATCGCCCGGCTCGGCAAACACGCATTTGCGCATTGAGAATCCATCCAGAATCCGCCAAGACCGCCGACACATCCTGTGTGCACCCAATCGAGAACACAGGAGGAACCAATGTCCGCACTGCGCACCGCCATCCGCTCCACCATCGCCGCCGTCGCCATCGGGGTGGCCGGTCTCGGACTGGCCGGCACGGCCGGCGCCGCTCCCGCGCCCAGCCCGCAGATCACCCACATCGCCGCGGAGAATCCGGCTGCGCCGGACCTGACCGCCCCGTCCGATCTGACCGCCGCCGCGTGTGCCGCCGCCCCCGCTCCGGGCGCCCACTGCCCGGTTGCGGACGCCGCGCACAAGCCCGCGCGCCGGCGCTGACACTGCCCGACTCCCGGACCGTCACATGCCCGTCACCCGGATGGGCACATCGACGGTCCGGGGGCGGGTACCGCTTCACCATGCGCGCACTCACCGCGGCAGCAGCCGTCTGCATCCTGCTGGCCGCCGGCTGCAGCGACGCACCCCCGCCACCGGCCGAGGCTCCGCCGGCCACCACCACCGGTCTGCTGCCATCGGACGTGCCCACCGAAGGGACCCGGCCCGACGCGGCCGCGCTGCCGCCGCCCGCCGAGCCGCAACAGGCCCCGCCCCCGCAGACCGGACTGCCCGGGCGTCAGGTCCCGGTCGGACGCTCCCCCGAAGGCGTCGTCGTCGACGCGGTGACCCGGCGCGTCGCCGTCGCCGTCCGCGACCCCGATGAACTGGTCCTGCTCGACGCGGACACCGGCACCGTCACCGGCCGCACCCCCCTGACCGGATTCGTCCGTCACCTGCAACTCGCCGCACCCGGCGGCCCCGTGCTGGTCCCCGTGGAGAGCGCCGACGCGCTGGTGCGGGTGGATCTGCCCGACGGCCGCAGCCGACCCCAGATCATCACCGGCACCTTTCCCCACGACGCCGCACAGGCGCAGAACGGCACGGTGTTCGTCGCCAACGAACACGGCGGCACTGTGACCGCGCTGCGGGGCGATGACATCGTGAAGGTGTTCACCGACAGCGTGCAGCCTGCGGGCCTGGCGCCCAGCGGCGCGATGATGGGGCTGCTCGACGTCCGCAAGAACGATCTCACCATCTACGACGCCGACACCCTCACCATCGTCGGTTCGACCCCGGCCGGCGTCGGCCCCACCCATCTGGTGGCCGACCGCCGCGGCAGGCTGATCGCCGCCGATACCCGCGGCGACGCCGTCCGAGTGTTCACCGCACAGCCCGAACCCCGGGAGGTGGCCAGCATCGCCCAGCCCGGCGGCCCGTACGGGATCACCTACGACCCGCGGCGCGACCGGCTGTGGGTGGCGTCCTCGGGGCGCAACGAAGTGATCGGTTATGACATGGCCCAGGACACCCCGCGGGAGGTCATGCGCTTCCCCACCCTGCAGAACCCCTACACCCTCGGTGTCGACGCCGACACCGGTCGTCTCTTCGTCGCGGGAACCACGTCGGGCAATGTTCAGATCATCGACACCGAGGCCTAGATTGGAAGCGTGAGCACCCGCCGCCACCCCCAGCAGGACAACACCGCCGTCGTCGACGAGAACGCGATCGTCATCTCCGAGCGCAAACACGAAGCGGCCGGGGTGAAGGCCGTCATGGTGTCGTTGACCCGCGGCCTGCAGCAGATGGGTCCGGCACGCACCGCGGCGGCGTGGCTCAAGCTGAACCAGCGGCACGGGTTCGACTGCCCCGGCTGCGCATGGCCGGAAGAGCCCGGCGGCCGCAAGTTCGCGGAGTTCTGCGAGAACGGCGCCAAAGCCGTCGCCGAGGAGGCCACCAAACGGGTCGTCACGGCGGACTTCTTCGCCCGGCACTCGGTGGCCGAACTCGCCGAGCAGCCCGAATACTGGCTGTCCCAGCAGGGCCGCCTGACGCAGCCGATGGTGCTGCCCGCGGGGGCCACGCACTACCAGCCCATCTCGTGGGACGGCGCCTACCGGCTGATCGCCGACGAACTGCAGGCCCTGGCCGATCCGGACGAGGCGGTGTTCTACACCTCCGGCCGCACCAGCAACGAGGCCGCGTTCCTGTATCAGCTGCTGGTGCGCAGCTTCGGCACCAACAACCTGCCCGACTGCTCGAACATGTGCCACGAATCCTCCGGTGCGGCGCTGTCGGACGCCATCGGCATCGGAAAGGGCTCGGTGACCGTCGAGGACCTCATCGGCGCCGACCTCATCATGATCGCCGGGCAGAACCCGGGTACCAACCACCCCCGGATGTTGTCCGTCCTGGAGAAGGCCAAGGCCAACGGCGCCGTGATCGTCGCGGTGAACCCGCTGCCCGAAGCCGGGCTGATGCGGTTCAAGGATCCACAGAAGGTGCACGGCGTCGTCGGCGATGGTGTGCCGATCGCCGACGAGTTCGTCCAGATCCGCATCGGTGGAGACATGGCGTTCTTCGCCGGCCTGGGCAAGCTGCTGTTCGAGGCGGAAGATGCCGCTCCGGGAACGGTGCTGGACCGGGCGTTCATCGAGCAGCACTGCGCCGGCTTCGCCGAGTACGAGGCACAGACCCGCGCGGTGGACCTCGACACCGTGGCCGAGGCCTCCGGCATCAGCCGGGATCAGCTGGCGCGGGTCGCCCGGATGCTGATCGCCTCCGAGCGGACCATCATCTGCTGGGCGATGGGACTGACCCAGCAGCGCCACGCGGTGGCCACCATCGGAGAGGCCACCAACCTCCTGCTGATGCGCGGCATGATCGGCAAGCCCGGAGCCGGGGTGTGCCCGGTGCGCGGGCACTCCAACGTCCAGGGCGACCGCACCATGGGCATCTGGGAGAAGATGCCGGAAAGCTTTCTGGACGCCCTGGATTCGCGTTTCGGCATCGTCAGCCCCCGCAAGCACGGCATGGACACCGTGGACGCCATCCGCGCCATGCGCGACGGCCGCGGCAAGGTGTTCATCGGGATGGGGGGCAACTTCTCCTCGGCCACCCCGGACACCGAGGTCACCGAAGCGGCCCTGCGCAATTGCAGTCTGACGGTGCAGATCTCGACCAAGCTGAACCGCAGCCACGTGGTACACGGGCGCACCGCGCTGATCCTGCCCACCCTGGGCCGCACCGACCGCGACATCCAGGCCGGCGGCAAACAGATGGTGTCGGTGGAGGATTCGATGTCGATGGTGCACCTGTCGCGGGGCGGCCTGCAGCCTCCCAGCGATCAGCTGCGCAGCGAGGTCGCCATCGTATGCCAACTGGCACATACGCTGTTGGGCCCTGATCACCCCGTGCCCTGGCTGTCGTTCGTCGACGATTACGACCGCATCCGCGACGCCATCGCCGCGGTGGTGCCGGGCTGCACCGACTACAACCGGCGCGTGCGCCGGCCCGACGGGTTCCAGCTGCCCCACCCGCCGCGTGACGCCCGCGAATTCCCCACGCACACCGGCAAAGCCAACTTCTCGAGTTATCCGCTGGAATGGGTGCCGGTACCCGAGGGGCGACTGATCCTGCAGACGCTGCGCAGCCACGATCAGTACAACACCACCATCTACGGGCTCGACGACCGCTACCGCGGCGTGAAGGGCGGGCGCCGGGTGGTGTTCATGCACCCCGACGACGTGGCCGCCCTGGGCCTGCACGACGGCGCGCACGTCGACCTGATCTCGGAGTACCCCGACGGCGCCGGCGGCATCCAGGAACGTCGGGCGAAGAACTTCCGGGTGGTGCCGTACTCCACCCCGGTGGGCAACGCCGCCGCCTACTACCCGGAGACCAACCCGCTGGTGCCGCTGGACCACACGGCCACCAGGTCCAACACCCCGGTGTCCAAAGCCGTGGTGATCCGGGTCGAGCCGGTTCATGGGTAGGGTCACCGCGCGCCGGCGGGCCAGCCACATCCGCGCGGAGCACGTCAGCGAACGCCCGGAGACCCTGGTGGTCGAAGAACCCCTGGAGATCCGGCTCGGCGGCAGTGCCCTGACGGTGACCATGCGGACCCCGGGTTCGGATGTCGAACTGGCGCAGGGTTTTCTGCTCACCGAAGGCGTGGTGGGTGGTCGCGACGACATCGCGGCCGTGCGCTACTGCCGCGGCGCCGACGACGACGGCGTGAACACCTACAACGTCCTGGACGTCACCCTGGCTCCCGGTGTGCCCCTGCCGGATGTCGACATCCGTCGCAACTTCTACACCACCTCGTCCTGCGGTATCTGCGGCAAGGCCTCGCTGGACGCCGTGGCCACCATCAGCCGCCACGCACCCGGTGACGACCCGACCACCATCACCCGGGAGACCTTGACCACGTTGCCGGCCACACTGCGCGCCGGACAGAAGGTGTTCGCCAGTACCGGCGGCCTGCACGGCGCGGCGCTGTTCACCGCCGACGGCACCCTGTTGGCGCTGCGGGAAGACATCGGCAGGCACAACGCCGTCGACAAGGTGATCGGCTGGGCGCTGGAGCAGAATCGCATCCCGCTGTCGGGAACCGTGCTGTTGGTCAGCGGCCGGGCCTCCTTCGAGCTGACCCAAAAGGCGGTCATGGCAGGCATTCCCGTCATGGCGGCGGTGTCGGCGCCCTCCTCGCTGGCCGTGGATCTGGCCGCCCAGTCCGGGCTCACCCTGGTGGCGTTCCTGCGCGGAGACTCGATGAACATCTACAGCCGGCCCGATCGCATCACCTGACCGCAAGCATTGCCACAGCCGATTGGCAGATGCGCCCATCGCCGCACCTCGTGGCATCAGCCGGCCCACAGAAACCTTCGAATTCCGCCCAGCCGAGGCACTCTCGGCCACCGAAGCGTCCTGTTTGGCTATAGGTTCTGCTCGTCGTCACAGCCTGGTAGCGAGGAGCACTCATGCGGGTCATCGGTCGGATTCTCGCGGTGCTCAGCGCCTGCGTGGCTGCTGCGCTGTTCACCGGCGGCGGTATCGCAAACGCCGGGCTGGACAATCAACTCAGTCTCGTCGACGGTCAGGGCCGCACCCTGACCATCCAGCAATGGGACACCTTCCTCAACGGGGTCTTCCCGCTGGACCGAAACCGGTTGACCCGCGAGTGGTTTCACTCCGGCAAAGCGGTCTACTCCGTGACCGGTGACGGCGCCGAGGACTTCTCCGGCGTGCTCGAGCTGGGTTACCAGGTCGGCTTCCCGTGGTCGTTGGGCGTGGGCATCAACTTCAGCTACACCACACCGAACATCGCCTTCGACAGCCAGGACTTCGGGTCCTTCGGCCCCGGTGTGCCGAGCCAGTTGGACCTGATCCCCGCGGTCGTCACGCCGCCGCTGTTCCCCGGCGCGTCCATCACCGCTGATCTGGGCAACGGTCCCGGCATCCAGGAAGTCGCCACCTTCTCCGTCGACGTCAAGGGCCCGAACGGTGCCGTCGCGGTCTCCAACGCACACGGCACCGTCACCGGCGCTGCCGGCGGCGTGCTGCTGCGCCCCTACGCCCGACTCATCTCCTCGGCCGGCGACAGCGTGACCACCTACGGATCGCCCTGGAACATGAACTGATCCGCTCCCCCCGCAATCTCCAGCTGATCTCCACACAACCTCCAAGTTCACTGCCGCGCCGTCGGACAGCATCAACGCCGACGCATCAGCGACCAGTTCACGAGGAGGAGCCAGACGATGGCCGAGATCTTGATAGCTTCCATGCAGCCCGCCGGCCACGTCGGACCGCTGCTCAGCGTGGCCGAGGGGCTGGTGGCCCGCGGCGACCGGGTGACCGTCCTGACGGCGGCATGGCACGCCGACCGGATCCGGGCCGTCGGCGCCATTCCGGCGGCACTACCACCCGAGGCGGAATTCGACGAGACCGATCTGGAGGGTGAATTCCCGGGCCGCGCAGCGACATCGGGCATCACCCGGGTGAACTTCGACATCACCAATCTGTTCCTGGCGCCGATGCGCCACCAGTGCGCTGCCCTGACCGACCTGATGCTCACCACCCGGTATGACGCCGTGGTGGTCGACGCCGGATTCTTCGGCATCCTGCCGTTCCTGCTCGGGGAGCCGGCCGCCCGGCCGCCGGTGCTGATGTATTCCACCACACCGCTGATGATCAGCAGCCGCGATCACGCCCCCTTCGGCCTGGGTCTGCAACCCCGCGCCACCGCCGCGGGCCGGGTGCGCAACCGGGCGCTGAATGTGCTGTCGCAGCGGGTCATGATGCGCCCCTCGCACCAGGCCGCCAACGCCCAGTTGCGGCGCCTGAACGCCCCGCCGCTGCCCGTCTTCGTCATGGATTCCCCCGTCCTGGCCGACCGCCTCATCGCGCCGACCGTGCCGACTTTCGACTACCCGCGGAGCGATCTGCCCGCCAATGTCCGCTATGTCGGCCAGGTGCAACCGCGGCCGACGCAGGGTTTCCAGCCGCCTCGCTGGTGGGCCGAACTCGACGGCGACCGGCCGGTGGTGCACGTCACCCAGGGCACCATCGACAACGCCGACCTCGGCCGGCTCCTCGAACCCACCATCACGGCGCTGGCCGACGAGGACGTGCTGGTGGTCGCCACCACCGGCGGCCGTCCCGTCGAGCAGATCGGGGTCGAGCTGCCCGCCAACGTGCGGGTGGCGGAGTACCTTCCGCACGACGTACTGCTGCCGAAGATGAACGTGATGGTGACCAACGGCGGCTACGGGGCGGTGCAGCGCGCCCTGTCGGAAGGCGTACCGCTGGTGGTGGCCGGCGACACCGAAGACAAGCCCGAGGTCGCCGCGCGCGTGCAGTGGTCGGGCGCCGGCATCAACCTGGGCACCGGCACCCCGACAGCCGGGATGCTGCGTCGCGCCGTCCGCGACGTGCTGGACCACGACCACTTCCTGGCCCGCGCCCGGACGCTGGAAAGTGCCTACGCCCGCCGCGACGGGGTCGCCGAGATCGCCGCCCTGATCGACGAGGTGATCGCCGAACGGGCCGTGGTGCGCGCAACACGCTGAGAACACATCAGCGCCCCCTTCTCGCGAAGGGGGCGCTGATCTCTGGGGCTCGGGAGCTAGGCGCTCTTGTCGCGACGCTCCGTGCGAGAAGGCTTGCGCGGCACGATGGTCGGCAGCACGTTGTCGTCCACGGTCTCCTTGGTGACGACCACCTTGGCGACGTCATCGCGGCTGGGGATGTCGTACATCACCGGAAGCAGGACCTCTTCCATGATGGCGCGCAGGCCGCGGGCACCGGTACCGCGATGGATGGCCTGATCGGCGATGGCCTCCAGCGCGTCGGCGGTGAACTCCAGCTCCACGCCGTCCATGTCGAACAGGCGGGTGTACTGCTTGACCAACGCGTTCTTGGGCTGGGACAGGATCTGGACCAGCGATTCCTTGTCCAGGTTGGTCACCGACGCCACCACCGGCAGGCGGCCGATGAACTCCGGGATCAGCCCGAACTTGATCAGGTCCTCGGGCATGACCTCCGAGAAGTGATCCTGGGTGTCGGTCTCGGCCTTGCTGCGGACCTCGGCGCCGAAGCCGATGCCGCGCTTGCCCACGCGATCGGACACGATCTTCTCCAGGCCGGCGAACGCACCCGCGACGATGAACAGCACGTTGGTGGTGTCGATCTGGATGAATTCCTGGTGGGGGTGCTTGCGTCCACCCTGCGGCGGCACCGAGGCCTGCGTGCCTTCGAGGATCTTCAGCAGTGCCTGCTGCACGCCTTCACCGGAGACGTCGCGGGTGATCGACGGGTTCTCGCTCTTGCGGGCGATCTTGTCGACCTCGTCGATGTAGATGATGCCGGTCTCGGCCCGCTTGACGTCGTAGTCCGCGGCCTGGATCAGCTTCAGCAGGATGTTCTCGACGTCCTCGCCCACGTAGCCGGCCTCGGTGAGGGCGGTGGCATCTGCGATGGCGAACGGGACATTGAGCATCTTGGCCAGCGTCTGCGCCAGGTAGGTCTTGCCGCAGCCGGTGGGGCCGAGCATCAGGATGTTCGACTTGGCCAGCTCGACCGACTCTCCGGAACGGGAGTCGCGGCCGCTCTTCTCGCCGGCCTGGATGCGCTTGTAGTGGTTGTAGACGGCCACGGCCAGTGTCCGCTTGGCGGTGTCCTGTCCGATGACGTAGCCCTCCAGGAAATCCCGGATCTCCGAAGGCTTGGGCAGCTCGTCGAGCTTGACGTCGTCGGCGTCAGCCAGTTCCTCTTCGATGATCTCGTTGCAGAGGTCGATGCACTCGTCGCAGATGTAGACCCCGGGGCCCGCAATGAGCTTCTTGACCTGCTTTTGGCTCTTCCCGCAGAAAGAGCACTTCAGCAGGTCACCGCCATCTCCAATGCGCGCCATGGTGCAGGGGTCCCACTTCCTGTCCGCCGGTGGAGTCCACCGGAATGCCGGGCTGTCTCTGGTGCTCTTCCCGACGCTACCCGCTTGCGCGGGTACTGGGCGACCGATAAAGCGAATAGCGTCGGTGGTATTCGCCTGTCGCAAGAACATAGCGTCTGCGGCCCCGTGCGGGGCGCGCAACGCGCGGCCGTGTCGCGGTGGTTATCCGACCGCGACACCGCCGCCGCGTGTCAGGCCGACTGGGCCGAGAGCTTGCGGTACTCCAGCACCGTGTCGATGATCCCGTAGTCCTTGGCCTCCGCGGCCGTCAGGATCTTGTCGCGGTCGGTGTCCTTGCGGATGACGGCCGGGTCCTTGCCGGTGTGGCGCGCCAGCGTGGTGTCCATCAACGTGCGCATGCGCTCGATCTCGGCGGCCTGGATCTCGAGGTCGGAAACCTGACCCTGGATGGCGCCGCCGACCGCGGGCTGGTGGATGAGCACGCGGGCGTTGGGCAGCGCCAGGCGCTTGCCCGGGGTGCCCGCGGCCAGCAGCACCGCGGCGGCCGAGGCGGCCTGCCCCAGGCACACCGTCTGGATGTCGGCGCGGACGTACTGCATGGTGTCGTAGATCGCCATCAGGCTGGTGAACGAGCCACCGGGCGAGTTGATGTACATCGTGATATCGCGGTCAGGATCCAACGACTCCAGCACCAGCAGCTGGGCCATGATGTCGTTGGCCGAGGCGTCGTCCACCTGCACGCCGAGGAAGATGATGCGCTCCTCGAACAGCTTGTTGTACGGGTTGGACTCCTTGACACCGAAGCTGGAGTGCTCGATGAACGACGGCAGGATGTACCGGGCGCTCGGGTGCAGATCGGGGTTGGTCATGAGGCACTCCCGTTGAGGTGGGCGCGGGTGATGATGTGGTCGACGAAGCCGTACTCGAGGGCCTCGGGTGCGGTGAACCACCGGTCACGGTCGGCGTCGGCCTCGATGCGCTCCAGCGGCTGACCGGTGAACTCGGCGTTGAGCCGGTTCATCTCCTTCTTGGTCAGCGCGTACTGCTCGGCCTGGATCGCGATGTCGGCGGCACTACCACCGATGCCGGCCGACGGCTGGTGCATCATGATGCGCGCGTGCGGCAGGGCGAAGCGCTTGCCCCGGGTGCCTGCGGCGAGCAGGAACTCACCCATCGAGGCGGCCATGCCCATGGCGTAGGTGGCCACGTCGCACGGTGCGAGCACCATCGTGTCGTAGATGGCCATGCCGGCGCTGACGGAGCCGCCCGGCGAGTTGATGTAGAGGTTGATGTCCTTGGTGGGGTCCTCGGCCGCCAGCAGCAGAATCTGCGCGCACAGCCGGTTGGCGATGTCGTCGTCGACCTGGGTGCCCAGGAAGATGATCCGCTCGGCCAGCAACCGCTCGTAGACCGAGTCGGTGAGGTTCAGGCCCATGGACCCGGAACGCATGTCAGTCACGACGGGATACCTGCTTTCTCGTGTTCATACTCAAACGACCCTAACCAACCCGCCGACACCTGCACTCCCCCAGACCGGTGCTTTCGCTGTGAGCGTCACGGTCCGGGGGTGCCGGCGTCGTCTGCTACTTGGTGTCGCCGTCGGGCTCGACCGACGATTCCGCCTCGTCCTCGGCCTCTTCGGCCTCGGCATCGGCCTCGTCGGCGCCGGATCCGAAGAACTCCGAGGTGTCGATCACAGCACCGCTGGAATCGGTGATGGTGGCCGCCTCCACGACAGCGGCGACCGTCAGGCCGCGGCGCACGTCGGCGAACATCGCGGGCAGCTGGTTGTTCTGCTGCAGCACCTGCAGCAGCTGCTGAGGCTCGATGCCGTACTGGCGCGACATCAGCACCAGCCGCTCGGTCAGGTCGTTCTGACCCACCTGGATGTCGAGGTCGTCGGCGATGGCGTCCATCAGCAGCTGGGTCTTGACGGCCTTCTCCGCGTTGGTGCGGGCCTCGGCGTCGAATTCCTCGCGGCTGCTGCCCTGCTCGGCCAACTGCTCGGCGAAACGCTCTTCGCTGTGGTCGAGGCCGTGGATGGCCTGGTGCACGGTCTCGTCGACCTGCGCCTGCACGATCTTCTCCGGCAGCGCCACCTCGACCTGCTCCAGCAGGGTCTCCAGGGTCTTGTCCCGGATGCTCTCGGCCTGCTGGATGCGCTTGTAGCGCTCGACCTGCTCGGACAGGTTGGCCTTCAGCTCGTCGATGGTGTCGAACTCGCTGGCCAGCTGGGCGAACTCGTCGTCGGGCTCGGGCAGCTCGCGCTCCTTGACCGACCCGACGGTGACGGTGACCTCGGCCTCCTGGCCGGCGTGCTCACCGGCGGCCAGGGTGGTGGTGAAGACCTTGGTCTCGCCCGCCTTGAGACCGATGATCGCCTCGTCCAGGCCCTCGATCAGCTGGCCGGAGCCGATCTCGTGGGACAGGCCCTCGGTCTTGGCGTCGGGCACGTCCTGGCCGTCGACGGTGGCCGAGAGGTCGATGGAGACGAAGTCGCCCTCCTGGGCCGGACGGTCCACCCCCGTGAGGGTGCCGAACCGCGCGCGCAGGTTCTGCAGTTCCTTGTCGATGTCCTCGTCACTGATCTCGATGGGATCGACCTCGACCTTGAGCGCGCTCAGGTCGGGCAGCGTGATCTCGGGGCGGACGTCCACCTCGGCGGTGAACACCAGCTCCTCGCCGTCCTCGATCTTGGTGACCTCGATCTCGGGCTGCCCCAGCGGCTTGACGTCGGTGGTGGTGACGGCCTCGCTGTAGCGGGCCGGCAGTGCGTCGTTGACCACCTGCTCCAGCACGGCGCCGCGACCGATGCGGGCCTCGAGCAGCTTGGCCGGGGCCTTGCCCGGGCGGAAGCCGGGCAGGCGGACCTGCTTGGCCAGCTCCTTGTATGCGCGGTCGAAGTCCGGTTTCAGTTCTTCGAAGGGCACCTCCGTGGTGATCCGCACCCGGGTGGGGCTCAACTGCTCGACGGTGCTCTTCACTGGTACTCCTCGAATCACTTTCGATGGTCTGTCCATCGCCTGGGGCGATGTTCGGTCGGTGGTCGTGCTGGTCGGGGTGACAGGATTTGAACCTGCGGCCTTCCGCTCCCAAAGCGGATGCGCTACCAAGCTGCGCTACACCCCGGCATGCTCATCACAAGCCCACGGCATCCTACGGCGTGCGCGCGCACGATCCGAACCAGGCGGTACCCGGCTCGGGGGGATCAATTGGATTTGAGCTCCACCGGGCCGGTACAGTCTGGCTCGAGCAATGCACGCGGGCGTAGCTCAATGGTAGAGCCCTAGTCTTCCAAACTAGCTACGCGGGTTCGATTCCCGTCGCCCGCTCCACGAGACCGGCGCAGGGTCCGTCGAACGATGTTTCGGCGGACCGCGCAGTCACTCCCCAGCTCGCCACACAGCAACATCTGGCGAATTTCTGGTTTCGTTTGCCGGACACTGCGGCGACACCTTCGTCAATACTTTGCTCGTTTTCCCCGTTTCGCCCTGACCAGGCGTTAGGGTCTGCCTGAATTCATCATCGGCTGCCGTCCGGCGTGCTCACCGCGCGGGCCCGGCATGTCCACAGGCAGGGGAACTGGTCTTCATGGCAACAACACATCCGCGTCGCACCACCGCCGCAGCCACCGCGGGCCTGGCCCTGGCCGGCCTGGGCGCGCTGGCGTTCACCGCGGCACTGCAACCGGGTGCGGCCACCGTCGACGTGGCGCTGACCACCTCGGAGTCCAGCCTCAACTACCTGCTGGACGGCAACGGGCACGCACTCGGCATGGCGGCCTTCACCAGTTCCTCGTTCACCATGGGAACGGCCATCGGCGACGGCGGCTGGCTGATCGGCAACGGCATCGATGCTGCGGCCGACTGCACCGGCACCGCCTGCAACGGAGGCAACGGCGGCGTGCTGTGGGGCAACGGCGGAAACGGCGCCAACGGCGGGCACGGCGGCGATGGCGGTTTCCTGTTCGGCAACGGCGGCGACGGCGGCACTGGCATGCAGGCGGTGTACGCCGAGGACGGCACGCTGGTGTCCGCGGCCACCGCGGGCGGGCGCGGCGGGAACGGCGGCTGGGTGATCGGCAACGGCGGAGACGGCGGCAACGGCGCCGAGGCAACCTACGACGTCACCACGGACACGCGCACCTCCCAGGCCACGAGGGGCGGCAACGGCGGACGCGGCGGACTGTTGTCCGGCGACGGCGGCAACGGCGGCATCGGCGGTGATGACGACAACCTGCTCGGCGCGGACGCGCCTCCTGGGCTGGCGGACGCCTTCGGCGCGGCGGGCGGCAACGGCGGACGCGGTGGATGGGTGTTCGGCGACGGGGGTGACGGCGGCACCGGCGGCCGCGGCATCGGCAACGGCGGCAACGGCACCGGCGGTGTCGGCGGCGAAGGTGGCGACACCACGTTCGGCGAGGCCGGCAAGGGCGGCACCGGCGGCTTCGGCGCCGCCGAAGAGTCCCCGGGCACCACGGCCACCGGCGGTACCGGGGGTGCGGGAGGTTACGCCGTGGTCGGCGACGGCGGTGACGGCGGCACCGGAGGTGGCGCCAACAACTGGGACGACAGCGGAGACGAGACCTCTATCTCGATCGGCGGCACGGGCGGCAAGGGCGGCAACTCGTCGTGGGGTGGCACCGGTGGCACCGGCGGCCGGGGCGGTGACAGCGACGGCAACAGCACCACCAGCATCGGCGGCCAGGGCGGCCAGGGCGGCCGCGGCGGCGTCCTGGCCGGCAACGGGGGCGGTGGCGGCCGCGGCGGCGACGGCAGCTCCCAGAACAACGGCGACACCGTCGGCGGCAGCGGCGGCTTCGGCGGAAACGGGGGTGCCGTGGGCGGCGACGGCGGCAACGGCGGCGACGGCGGCAACGCCTCGACCGGCCCCGGCGGCGACGCCGACGGCGGCAAGGGCGGCTCCGGCGGCACCGGTGGCGTCGGCGGCAGCTCGGGTGGGCCCGGCACCGACGGCACCTCCAACGGCGGCGCCGGCTAGCCCCGAAGGGGTTGCCAGACAACAGCATTCATCGTTCGAGGGCCATCACAGCCCCGGCGGCGCGCGCCCTGACATCACCAGCGCATCCCGTGGCCGTCTCGATCACGTAACGAAACGTGTCGGGGCTGTGGTGGCACGATCCGTTGCGGTACGCTGCCCCGCTTGGTTACAGTCCTGACCGTGGGACGCCATTCTCTACCGACGACGCGGCGCAGGCCGTCCATGGTCGTCGCCGCCGTGGCCGTCCCCGCCGCCCTGCTCTTCATCGCCAGGGGCGACGTAGGCCCGGTGCCAGTCGAGGTCCAGGCGGCCCCCGTGGTGGACCAGATCGAACCGAGCCCCGACCAGACCGCCGCCCTGTGCTGCACAGAGTTCGTGGCCGTCGCCCCCATGGGCTTCGCGGGCGGCAACCTCACCTACACGGCCGACCAGAACGCGTCCGCCTCGCGAGGGTTGCGCACCGTGGAACGCACCCTGCCCGCCGGCGTCGCACCCGAGCGCGGCCTGCAGGTCCGGACCATCCTGACCGCCCGCAGCATCAGCGCAGTGTTCCCGGAGATCCAGCAGATCGGCGGCGTCAGGTCCGATGCCCTGCGCTGGCATCCCGACGGTCTGGCGCTCGACGTGATGATCGACAACCCCAACTCCGCGGCGGGCATCGAGCTGGGCAATCAGATCGTGGCGTACGTCCTCAAACATGCCGATCGGTTCGGCATCCAGGACGCCATCTGGCGCGGCGTCTACTACACCCCGAGCGGAGCCCAGCGTGGCGGCTACGGCCATTACGACCACGTGCACATCACCACCACCGGCGGGGGCTACCCCAGCGGCGGCGAGATCTACTACCGCTGAGCCGGCTGCGCCAGTCCTCTCGGCCACTCTAATTTGCGAATGCCGTCAATTGCGGCGCTGATCGGCGGTACTGTCGGCCCACATTCCGTCGACTGGCAAAGAGGTCAAGATGGGCGCTGCAAAATACGTGGGGCGAGTGGGCGGACTCGCGGTGGCCTTGGGCGTCGGAGCCGCCATCATGGTGGGCGCGGGCGCCGCGAGCGCGGACACCGAGACCGGTTCCCCCGGCACCTCTGCCTCCGAATCCCACTCCACCCCCGCGGAACGCGACTCGGATGCCAAGCAGGACAACAAGGTTGACAGCAAGCCTGCGGAACGTACCGAGGGCGACGACGCCGATACCGAGAGCGAGGACACCCCTGCGGCAGCGCCGCGCTCGAGCAGCGTCAGCTCGCGGGACGACGACGACTCCGACGAACCCACCGAGAGCGCACCCGAGGACGAGGCAACCGCGACCTCCGAGGAAGACGAAGATACGGCAAAGGACGATGAGACGCCGGAGGCCGTCGGCGCCCAGAGCGTGTCAGCCGCCGACGACAGCTCCGCACGCGACGAGCCCGAACAGTCGGCTGCCGACGCCGCGGACGACCTCGATCCCGTGGTGCCCTACGCCCCGGACGTCGCGCTCGAGGACGGTGTCCTCACCGGCACCAACACCGCCCCCGCGCCACGGCCGGTGACCTATACGGTGGTGCGCGGTCCCAGCGGGGGCGGCAAGGTCAGCCTGGATTCCTCCGACGGCGACTTCACGTTCCTGCCCTACCTGTCGCCGTCGCGTCCGGCCGGCCAGGAGCGGTTTTCGGTTCTGGTCGGTGAGCAGACCCGGTTCACCCAGGCCATCGAGAAGATCCCGGTGGTGGGGACACTCGCCCCCCGCATCATCGTGGTGCTGCAGCAGGTGCCGATCGTCAAGGACGTGCTCTCCCCGCTGATCGGTCGTGCGCAGGTGTACCGCGTCGTCGTCGACGTCGCGCCCTACGTCGGCGACGACGCGGCGCCCATCGCGTTCACCACCAAGATCACGTCCTTCGACGGCATCCCGATCAGCGTGAACTTCTTCCCGGCCGGGGGCCTGGAGTTCGGCGAGGACGCCCCGACCATCCTCAACGGACCCAGCCTCGCCACCGCCGGCTACACCAACCTGCAGCAGGCCAGCACCGTTGCCGGCCTGGTGCCCGGGGTGTCGCAGATGCGGGCCGCCGGCTACAACGTCATCACCTGGGACCCGCGCGGCGAGTTCGCCTCGGGTGGCCTGATGCACCTGGACTCTGAATTGTTCGAGGCCCGCGACGTCTCGGCCATCATCGACTGGGCCAGCACTCAGGCGGGTGTGCGCAACGAGGCCACGGGCGATCCCCTGGTCGGCATGGTCGGCGGCTCCTACGGCGGCGGCATCCAACTCACCTCGGCCGGGACCGATGACCGCATCGACGCCATCGCACCGGGCATCGCGTGGAATTCGCTCAACACCGCGCTGTATCCGGACAACACGTTCAAGACGGCGTGGGCGTCGCTGCTGGCGCTGTCGCTGGTGGTCACCGGCGCGCGCCCGGACCCCCAGATCTACGCCGGCATCCTCACCGGCCTGCTCACCGGGTTCCTGACGCCGGGTCAACAACGGTTCCTCGCCCGCAACAGCCCCGACACCGTGGTCGGGAACATCACCGCACCCACGCTGTTCCTGCAGGGCACCGTCGACGGGCTGTTCGTCCTGCAACAGGCGCTGGACAACGCCGCACAGCTCGGCGACGACGTCCCGGTGCGGATGATCTGGTACTGCGGCGGCCACGGTTACTGCCTGAACCTGGACGAGCAGCAGAGCGCCGATCAGTACGGCTACCTCACCAGTCAGACGCTGGCCTGGATGGACACCTACGTCATGAACAAGGGCCAGGACGACCCCACGCCGGGCCCGACGTTCATGTGGGTGGATCAGAACGGCGACTGGTTCGCCGCCGACGACCTCCCCCTGCCGGATTCGGGCTTCTTCGGTTCCCGGGTGATCGAGGCGTCCGGTGACGGCGGTCTGCTGCCGGTGGTGCCTCTGCTCGGCGGGTCCGGGCCGCAGAACCAGGCACCGTTCCCGCTGTCGCTGCCCTCGGCCGCCGAGTCCCGGTACGCCCTCGAGGTCGAGATCGCCAGCCAGGGCACCGCGCAGTCGCCGGTACACGTCGTCGGCGCACCCACGCTGACGATGACGTACTCCGGTCTGGGTACCAGCCGCGCCGTCTATGCCCAACTGGTGGACGACAAGACCGGCCTGGTGGTCGGCAACCTGGTCACGCCGATCCCGGTGACACTCGACGGTCGTCAGCGCACCGTGGAGATCGCGATGGAGAACATCGCCTACACCATGGCCGACCCTCAGGACCGGCTGCGGCTGCAGATCGTGGACTCCGCGGTGGCCTACGAGGACTTCACGTCTTTCGGTCTCGTGAACATCTCGGATGTCGCGATCTCCCTGCCCACGGCAGCCCAGGCGGTGCCGACCACGCTGCCGTATGTGCCGATTCCGCCGAGCAGCGCCGGGTCCGGGATCGAGGCCATGCTCACCGGTGCGTCAGCGCGCTGAGTCGAGGGCAGCGACGTGTGCACCCGGATTCTGTGGAACACCAACGATCTGGCCGTGCTGACCGCTCGGACCATGGACTGGCCGGAGTCCACCCAGCCGTTGCTGGTCGCGATGCCACGCGGCCGTGCGCGCAACGGCGGGTTACTCGGTGACCAGGTGGTCGACGAGAACCCGTTGACGTGGACCAGCCGGTACGGGAGCTTGGTCACCACCATCTACGGCATCGGCACCATCGACGGCTTCAACGAGCGGGGGCTGGCCGCCCACGGGCTCTACCTGGAGGCCACCGACTTCGGTGATCGCGACGGTGCCAAACCCGCTGTGCACAGCGGACTCTGGGTGCAGTATCTGCTGGACCAGGCCGGGACGGTTTCCGAGGCGCTGGCCCTGATGGATGCCATCGCGGTGGTGCTGGTGAACGTGCGCGGCTTCGACGCCAACATCCACGTCGCCCTCGAGGATGCCGGGGGCGACTCCGCGATCATCGAATTGGCCGACGGCGTGCCGATGGTGCACCACGGCCGCGAATTCACGCTGATGACCAACGACCCCACCTACGACGAGCAGCTCCAGCTGCTCGCCGCGCACGACTTCTCCCATCCCACCGGCGTGACGCCGTTGCCGGGCAACGTCAACGCGGTCGACCGGTTTCAGCGCGCGGCCTATTTCTCGGCCCTGCTGCCGGAACCGGCCGGCGAACGGCAGGCGGTGGCCGCGGTGATGGCCGTGGCCCGCAACGTGTCAGTGCCGTTCGGGGCGCCCTACGAGGATTTCGGGGTGTACAACACCGAATACCGGACCGTGTGCGACCTGACCAACCGCACCTACTACTTCGAGCTGACCACCAGCCCGAGTGTGCTGTGGGCGCAACTGGACGGCCTCGACATCGGCGCCGGAGTGCCACCGCACGGGGTGGATCCGTACGACGAGACCCTGGCCGGTGACGTGACCTCCCGGTTCGCGCCTGTCGACATCCGGTTCTGACGCCCAGGGCGCACTCGGTTTCTGTGAGTACCCTGGACGCCATGGACGGCTTTCTGCTGCTACTCATCCTCGTCGTTGTCGCGGCCATCGGCCTGGCCATGTGGAGCTCGGCGCGTAACAGCGGCCGGCGCAACGAGGCGTCGCTGGCCGACGCCAAGGCCGACGCCCGGCGGGTCATCGACCGTCTCGGCGGACAGGTGATCAATCTCAGCGGCACCGATGACGCCTCCAAGCAGGCCCTCGCCGATGCCTCGGAGCGTTTCACCGCGGCCGGCTCGCAGATCGAGCAGGCCACCACCGCCAAGCAGGCGCTGCTGGCCAAGGAGAGCGCCCTCGAGGGGCTGTACTACGTGCGTGCGGCCCGCGTGGCGATGGGCATGGATCCGGGTCCGGAGCTGGAGTTGCTGCAGGGGCAGCGCACCGCGGGGCAGGTCACCGAGGACCGCCGTGTGCAGTTCGAGGGCCGCGAGATCGAAGCCTCCCCCGGCCCCTCGCAGCGCACCCCGAACTACTACCCCGGTGGCAATGTGGCCGGGCGTCCGGTGCCCGCGGGTTGGTACTCCGAGCCGTGGTGGAAGCCGGCCCTGGTGGCGGGCGCCTGGGGCGTGGGCTCGATGCTGCTGTTCAGCACGCTGTTCTCCGGAATGGCCGGCACGGGATACGAAGAGGGCTTCGCCCAGGGATACGACCAGGGCTTCGGCGACGGTGGCGACGGCGGCGGCGACTTCGGTGGCGACGGCGGCGGAGATTTCGGCGGCGGCGACTGGGGTGGTGGCGATTTCGGCGGCGGCGATTTCGGCGGCGACTTCGGTTTCTGAGGCGCGTCCGGCTAGAAGCGGCTCTCCAAGCGCGCGGTGACGCCGGCCTCCTGGAGGTCCAGGCGCTCGAGCATGGCCCGCACCGCCTCGTCGTCGATGCGGCCCTCGTCGCGTTCGCCGATCAGTGCGGCGCGCTGCGCCGTCAGGACAGCGCGGTAGAGCGCAGCGAACGTCTCGGCGCGCAGCGTGTGCGCCTCCGGATCGGGCATCTCGTCAGCGTCCTGCGACTGGCGGGCGATGGTGGTTCGAATCTCGGCGAGGACCCGCGGGTCAAGTCCCTCGGGTGGGTGGGCGCGGAATTCGGCCAACACCGCGTCCGCTGCCCGGTGCACCACCTCCTCGGCTTTGGCGGTCTCGGCGTAGGCGTACCGATTCTCTTCGTCCGAGGTGAGGTCGAGCCGGCTGATCAGCGACGGTAGCGTCCACCCCTGCAGGAGCAGGGTGCCGATGGCGGTGACGAAGGCGATGGCCTGGATGGTGGCCCGTTCCGGGAACGGTTCGCCGGCCGCGGTGGTCACCGGAATGGCCGCTGCGGCAGCCAGAGTCACGACGCCGCGCATCCCGGTCCACGACACCACCACGTTCTCCTGCCACGTGAGTCTGCGGTTGTCGATCCGTGACCTCCACCGAGCGGGGGCTCGGTCGCGTTTGCGGGTGCCCAGCGCACCGCGGCCGCCCTGCTCGGGAACCGGCACGCTCAAACGCCTTTCGACGTGGCGGGACAGCACGCCCCGGCCGAACATCGCGAACACCGACAGCGGCCGGATCGCCAGTACCACCGCCAGCACGATCAGCGAGGCGATCGCCACCTCACCCAACGATTCGTGCGCCTCACGCAGGTCCTCGAGGACGAATCTCAGGTGCAGCCCGATGTAGGCGAAGACAAATGCCTCCAGCAGGACATCCACGGAGTTCCAGACGTAGCGCTCCTGCAGGCGGGTCTGGTAGCCGGCGTCGAGAGTGCCGCTGCCGACCACGAATCCGGCCACCACCACCGCCAGGACACCGGAGGCGTGGAAGTGTTCGGCGGCGATGAACGCTGCGAACGGAACCACCAGCCCCTGCACGGTCTCCAATCCGGGATTCGCCAGCCGCCGACGGATCCACAGCGTCACGTAGCCCAGGGCGGCGCCGACCACCGGACCCACCACGGCGCTGTAACCGAACAGCAGCAGCGGGTTCTCGATGAAGGTGTGGGTACCCGCCACCTGAGCCACCGCGATGGAGAACAAGGACAACGCGGCCGCATCGTTGATCAGGCTCTCCCCCGTCAAGATCGCCATCACCCGCTTGGGCAGGCCGAGTTTGCGTCCCACAGCCACCGCGGTCACCGCATCCGGTGGGGCAACGATGGCGCCGAGGATCAGCGCGGTCCCGAAGGTCAACGGCACCACCACCAACCACGATGACACTGCCGCCACTGTGAACGCGGTGACCACCACCAGGGCCACACCCAGACCCAGGATCGGTTTGATGTTGCGCAGAAAAGTCGGGAACGAGAAGTCCAGCGCCGCCGAATACAACAGCGGTGGCAGCACCACCGTCAGCAGGATGTGCGAATCGAGTTCGGGCGCTTGAAATCCCGGTATGAACGACACCGCACCGCCGATCACGACGATGATCAGGGCCGGCTCGAGGCCGCGCCGGTGCGCGACGGCGGTGACGACAATGGCGCCGACGACAACCAGGATGAGTTCCACCCGCAGATTGTCGCGTCAAACCCGGGAGTTCGCTGGCTACGCGGTCAGGCCTGACAGGTCGGGCACCAGAACAGGTTGCGCCCTTCGAGTTCCACCGTCTTGACCGGCGTCGCGCAGATGCGGCACGGCTCCAGGGCCCGGCGGTAGACGTAGGTTCGGGGCCGCCCGGTCCGGTACGACGGTGCGCCGTGATCATCCTCGAGGCGGACCACCACGATCTTGCCCCGGCGTAGACCCACTTTCATCAGCTCGACGAGATCGGCCCACATGCCCGCGAACTCGTCAGAGGTGATGTCCGTTCCCGGGCGGAAGGGGTTGACGCGGTGCCGGAAGAGCAACTCACTGCGGTAGACGTTGCCCACCCCGGCGAGCACCGATTGATCCATCAACAGCGCCGCAATGGGTCTGCGAGACTTCGTGATTCGTTGCCAGGCAGGGGCCGGGTCGGCGTTCTTGCGCAACGGATCGGGGCCGAGCTTGGCCACCACCTCGGTGACCTCGGCTTCGTCGATCACCTCACAGACCGTCGGGCCGCGCAGATCGGTGCCGTACTCGGCACCGATCATCCGCATCCGCACCTGCCCCACCGGCTCCGGGATGGCGTCGACGTCGGCAGCGGGGAATTCGTTGAACGAGCCGTAGAGGCCGAGGTGCACGTGCACCACCCGCCCGCCGTCGTAGTGGTGAAACAGATGCTTACCCCAGGCCTCGGACGTGCGCAGCACCCGACCGTCCACCACGGCTGCGCCGTCGGCGAATCGGCCCTGCGGGCTGCCGACGCGCACCGGCGCGCGACCGTATCGGCGTTGGTGCAGGCGGGCCAGCCGGTGCAGGGTGTGCCCTTCGGGCATGTGTTACTCCGCGGCGCCTGGCACGGGCGGTGCCTGGTGAGTGCGCTCGTACTCGGACAAGATGTCGATGCGGCGCTGATGACGGGGCGCCTCCGACCACGGAGTGCTCAGGAAGGCGTCGACGATGGCGAGCGCCTCGTCGGTGGTGTGCATGCGACCGCCGATGCCGACCAGTTGAGCATTGTTGTGCTGGCGGGCCAGCGAGGCGGTTTCGGTGCTCCAAGCCAGGGCACACCGTGCACCCGGCACCTTGTTCGCCGCGATCTGTTCACCGTTGCCCGATCCGCCGATCACGATTCCCAAGCTGCCCGGGTCCGCGACCGTCCGCTCGGCCGCCGCGATGCAGAACGCGGGATAGTCGTCCTCGGCGTCATAGCTGTATGCACCGCAGTCCACGGGGTCGTGGCCGGCGGCGGTCAGGTGATCGAAGATGGCCTGCTTGAGTTCGTATCCGGCGTGGTCGGCACCGAGGTAAACGCGCATGGCGGTAACCCTACTTTCCTGCGGCACGATCGCCGCCGCCACTGTCAGACGTTCATTGACAGCAAACAGATGCGCGCACTTGACGCAGCCACCTTCAGCCTTCTCGATACAGATGAATTCACAGCTCTGAGCATTTAGGACACGTCGCCGTGGCGATAAAAACAATTGACGACATCGTTGAACCGCAGCAAGAAGCGCCAATACAGCCGAACCATGCTCGCGTGTAGTTGCATACGCAACGATAGGTAAGGCTTGCCTAGGGGTAGGTCTTGACGGGTGAACCCGCAAACCCAACAATCAGGGCGGCCGTTCACAGGAATCGCCAAGAAACCACATATGCCTGCGCTCGCAGGCCGTCATCCCGATGGGGGTTGGTACATGTACGTCAAGTCCGGACGCCACAGGGCGACGCACCGTTCCGTGCACAAGCACGTGGCTACGGGTGTTGCCGGCGCGGCAATGGTGGGCCTCGGCGCCCTGGTGGCCGCCGGCGCCGCGTCGGAGGAACCGTCGGTGTCTGCAGCCGTGCACACCGAGGTGACGCTGGTCAACGACGAGACTCCGATCAACCCGTTCCTGTACACGGAGGGAGGCCCGGCCACCGCGTCGGCCAATGTCTACACCGGCGCGACGGTCATCGGTGAGGGCGGTTTCCTCATCGGCAACGGCGTCGACGCCGCCGCCAACTGCTCCGGCAGCGCCTGCAACGGCGGCAACGGCGGACTGCTGTGGGGCAACGGCGGCGCCGGCGCCAACGGTGGCAACGGCGGCAACGCCGGGTACTTCGGCGGCAGTGGCGGCGACGGCGGTGCCGGTGTCGATGCGGTCTACGACCCGACGACGGGTGCGCTGATCTCGGCCGCCTCCAACGGCGGCAACGGAGGCAGCGCCGGCCTGTTCACCGGCGACGGCGGCAATGGCGGCGCCGGCGGCGCCGACACGAACGTCAACGCGACCGGCGATGTCGACGCTGTGGGCGGTGCCGGCGGGCGCGGCGGCAACGGCGCGACCTTCAGCCCGAGCAACGCGGGTGACGGCGGCGCCGGCGGCAGCGCCAGCTCGCTGTTCGGCAATGCCACCGGCGGCAACGGCGGCATCGGTGGCGGCGCGACCATCGGCATCCCCTTCTCGCAAGACGACACCACCACCTACGGCGCGGGCGCCGGCGGTGCCGGCGGTTCGGCCAGCGTGGGCGACGCCACCACCAACACCGGTGCCGCGACCCAGACCGCCACCGGCGGCAACGGCGGCATGGCCGGCAAGGGCACCCTGTCAGGGGGCAGCACTCCGGAGGTCCTGGGACGCGGCGGCGGCAGTGGCGGTTCGGCGACCGCCGGAGGCGACGCCAAGGCTGTCGGCGGTTCCGGTGGCGACGGCGGCGAGCGCCTCATCGGCCGTGGCACCAACGGCGGCAACGGCGGCAAGGCCACCTCGCAGTCCGGCTCGGCGACCGGCGGCGCTGCGGGCAGCGGCGGCGACTCCATCGCCACCGGACTCGGCGGCCGCGGCGGTCGCGGCGGCGCTGCCGAGTCGACCGGCGGCAACACCATCGGTGGCCGTGGCGGCAACGGCGGTAACGGCGGTGCCATCCAGGGCATCGGCGGCCAGGGCATGAGCGGCGGCGCGGCCACCGGCGGCACCTCGCGCGGCGGCAACGGTGGCACGGGCGGCAGCGGCGGCCTGAACGCCAACGGCGGCAATGGCGGCAGCGGCGGCAGCGCCAACCCGGACGCAGGCAAGGCCGGCACCGGTGGCAACGGCGGCGCCGGCGGCCAGGGCGGCCTCGGCGGCAGCACCGGCAGCCAGGGCAACGACGGCAGCGACAACGCCAGCCCGTAGTCAGTCAGCTCGAGCAGCAGCCCCGGTTTCCGCGTGGAGCCAGGGCTGCTGCCTCTGCGCTTCTGACGGGTGGCGGTCAGCTGACGCCGATGTCCTCGTTCCACAGCTGCGGCTGGGCGGCGATGAAGTCGGTCATCATGGACACGCAGCGCGGGTCGTCGAGCAGGGTCACCGACACTCCGTGTTCGGCCAACCAATCGTGACCACCGGTGAAGGTGCGGCTCTCCCCGATCACCACGGCACCGATGTTGAACTGCCGCACCAGGCCGCTGCAGTACCAGCACGGCGACAGCGTGGTCACCATGATTGTCGACCGGTAGTCGCGCTGGCGTCCGGCCGCGCGGAAGGCGTCGGTCTCGGCATGCACCGACGGGTCGTCCTGCTGCACACGGCGGTTGTGACCACTGCCCAGCAGCGTCCCGTCAGCGCTGAACAGCGCCGCCCCGATCGGGATCCCGCCCTCGTCCAGACCCTTCCGGGCTTCGGCATAGGCAACGTCGAGCATCTCCGCGGGCGTCATGGCATACACCGTGGCCTGCCGGTCGCCGCGATGCAACACCAGGAACATTCCACGGTGGCCTGCAGTTGTCCGAAACGTGCGAACCCTGGTGATCAGCGCAAGCCCGCGAGATGACGGCAACTCCCACACTCTCGCCGCGGCCGCGGTGGCCGGCGCACACGGGGCCGGCCACTCGGTGGATCTGGTTCACCTCGACGACTACGTCCACAGCATGCTCGGCAACTGCCGCGAGTGCCGCCGCCCTGATGACGGCACCTGCAGCCTGGACGACCGTTACCAGGAACTCTTACTGGACCACGTGCTGCCTGCCGACGGCATCATCTATGCGATGCCGCTGTACTTCTACGGCATGCCCGCCCGGCTCAAGACCGTCTTCGACCGGCTGTTCTGCTACACCGCCAACAGCGCGCCGCAACGCGACGACGTGGTGGCCGGGATCATGGACAAACGGGTCGCGGTCCTGATCTCGTGCGAGGAGAACTATGTCGGCGCCACCCAGGGCGTCGTCGCGCAGTTCCAAGAGTTGACCCGCTACCTGCGCCAGGACCTGGTGGGTGTGGTGGTGGGCAATGGCAATAGCCGCGGTGAAATCGTCTGCGATCCAACAGATCCCGTTGACAGGGCCCGCGCCACTGCCGCGCGGCTGTACGACACCAGGGTGACGGACTACCGGTTGGACACGGTGCGCTCCAACCGCGTGTGGGAGCTACCCGCATAGGGGCAGCTCCCGTCGCGCGTCAGTCGAATTCGGGGCGCTCGGTGCGGGTGCGCTTGAGTTCCCAGAAGTGCGGATACGACGCGAACGTCACCGACGCGTCCCACAGCTTTCCGGCCTCTTCGCCGCGCGGGATACGCGAGATGACAGGACCGAAGAACGCCACGCCGTTGACGTGAATTGTGGGGGTACCGACGTCCTCGCCGACGGCATCCATCCCGGCGTGGTGGCTCTTGCGCAGCGCCTCGTCGTACTTGTCGGTGGTGGCGGCCTCGGCCAATTCGGCAGGCAGCCCGACCTGCGCCAGCGACTTGGCGATCACGTCGTCGAAATCTTTGTTGTCCTCGTTGTGGATCAGCGTGCCCATCGCGGTGTACAGCGGGGACAGCACCTCCGAGCCGTGCGCCTGCTCGGCGGCGATCGCCACCCGCACCGGGCCCCAGGCCTTCTTCATCATCTCCTGGTACTCCTCGGGCAGGTCACGCCCCTCGTTGAGCACCGCCAGGCTCATCACGTGGAATTCGACGTTGATATCGCGGACCTTCTCAACCTCGAGAATCCAACGTGAGGTGATCCAGCACCACGGGCACAGCGGATCGAACCAGAATCCAGCAGTATCTTTCCCGGCCATCTCGGCATTCCTCTCGGTGGTCAGACTTCAACTTTCAGCACAACTTGCGATGCCGCTGGTGTGTTCCCGTCCAACACGGACGCATCACATACCGCGCCCATGAAACGCATAGGGTTCGAATCTTGACCGAACCGTGTTACGGACGTTACCCGAGTAGACCACCGTTACCTGCGAGACCAGAGTGCTATCCGATCCACCTCGAGCAGGAGCTCCCATGGCTTATCGCACACCCACCGTCGTCGCACTCTCCACAGCATTGGCCACCGCCGCCGTCGTGGCCGCCGGTCCTGCCGAAGCAGATCCCAACAACGACTTCTTGAACCTACTGACCAGCGCGGGAATCGCCTATGGCAACGCAGGCGACACCACCGACCTGGGCCGCCAGGTGTGCAACATGCTGGTGCAGCCGGGCAAGGACTTCGCGTCGACGGTGGCCGAGGTGCAGAACCGGGGCGTGAACCCGGACATGGCCTCGTTCTTCGCCGGCATCGCCATCCAGGCGTACTGCCCGCAGTTCCTGGCGTCGGTGGCCGACGGCAGCGTGCTGAACCAGCTCAACGGACTCGACGGCCTGACGGGACTCAACGGACTCGTCGGCTCCAGCCTGCTGTCCGGACTCGGCGCCTTCTAGCACGAGCCCGGCCCTGCTCCCCCTCGCTGCGCTGGGGGGACCGCCACCCCGGCTCCGCCGTCGCCGCATCGGCGACCGGCCTTCTAGCGCACCCTGCCGCCACGGCCATTAGTGTTGGCGGACGTGGCACTTCCCAACCTGACTCAGGACCAGGCCGCCGAGCGCGCCGCCCTGGTGACCGTCGACAGCTACCGGATCTCGCTGGATCTCACCGACGGGAGCGCGGCTCCCGGTGAGCGCACCTTCCGGTCGGTGACGACCATCGAGTTCGACGCCCTCGCCGGCTCCGACACCTATGTCGATCTGGCCGCCGACCGCGTCCGCAGCGCCAGCCTCAACGGCCACGACATCGACGTCTCTGCCTACGACGAGTCCACCGGCATCGCGCTGAGTGGACTCGCCGAACACAACGTGGTGGTCATCGACGCCGACTGCAGCTACTCCAACACCGGGGAGGGCCTGCACCGCTTCGTCGATCCCGTCGACGGCGAGGTGTATCTCTACTCGCAGTTCGAGACCGCCGACGCCAAGCGGATGTTCGCGTGTTTCGATCAGCCCGACCTCAAGGCCGCCTTCGACATCACCGTCACCGCTCCTGCCCACTGGCAGGTGATCTCCAATGGCGCCACCACGCTGGTCGAAGACTCCGGCGAAGCGAAGGTGCACACCTTCGCCACCACGCCGCGGATGAGCACCTATCTGGTGGCGTTGATCGCCGGTCCCTACGCACGCTGGGACGACACCTACAGCGACGAGCACGGCGAGATCCCGCTGGGCATCTTCTGCCGCGCCTCGCTGGCCGAGTTCATGGACTCCGAGCGGTTGTTCACCGAGACCAAGCAGGGATTCGCGTTCTATCACCAGAACTTCGGCACCCCTTACGCATTCGGCAAGTACGACCAGCTGTTCGTACCCGAGTTCAACGCCGGCGCCATGGAGAACGCGGGCGCGGTGACCTTCCTCGAGGACTACGTGTTCCGCTCCAAGGTCACCCGCGCCTCCTACGAACGCCGCGCCGAGACGGTGCTGCACGAGATGGCGCACATGTGGTTCGGCGACCTGGTCACCATGCAGTGGTGGGATGACCTATGGCTCAACGAGTCTTTCGCCACCTTCGCCTCCGTGCTCTGCCAGGCCGAGGCCACCGAGTACACCGAGGCGTGGACCACCTTCGCCAACGTGGAGAAGTCGTGGGCCTACCGCCAGGACCAGCTGCCCTCGACGCACCCCGTGGCCGCCGACATCCCTGACCTGCACGCCGTCGAGGTCAACTTCGACGGCATCACCTACGCCAAGGGCGCCAGTGTGCTCAAGCAGCTGGTGGCCTACGTGGGACTGGAGTCGTTCCTGGCGGGACTGCGGGACTACTTCCGCGACCACGCCTTCGCCAACGCCACCTTTGGGGATCTGCTGGGGGCACTGGAGAAGTCGTCGGGCCGCGACCTGTCCGGCTGGGGTCGCCAGTGGCTCAAGACCACCGGCTTGAACACCCTGCGCGCGGACTTCGACGTCGACGCCGACGGCGCATTCACCCGCTTCGCCATCACCCAGGGCGGGGCGGCGCCGGGTGCCGGCGAGACCCGGGTGCACCGGCTGGCCGTCGGCATCTACGACGAGGACGCCTCGGGCAAGCTGGTCCGGGTGCACCGCGAAGAGCTCGACATCGAAGGATCGAGCACAGATGTCCCTGCGCTGCAGGGCATTTCACGGGGCAAGCTGATCCTGGTCAACGATGACGACCTCACCTACTGCTCGCTGCGGCTGGACGCGGAATCGCTGCAGAACGCGCTGAGCCGGATTGCCGACATCGCCGAGCCACTGCCCCGCACCCTGGTGTGGTCGGCCGCGTGGGAGATGACCCGCGAGGCCGAACTGAAGGCCCGGGACTTCGTGACGCTGGTGATGAGCGGGCTGCACGCCGAGACCGAGGTGGGGGTGGCCCAGCGGCTGGTGCTGCAGGCCCAGACCGCCCTGGGCTCGTACGCCGAGCCGGGCTGGGCACAGAGCACCGGCTGGCCGGCCTTCGCGGACAAGCTGCTTGACCTGGCCCGCGAATCCGAACCGGGCTCGGACCATCAGCTCGCGTTCGTCAACGCGCTGTGCACCTCGGTGCTCTCGCGCAACCACGTCGCGGTGCTGGCCACCCTGCTGGACAACGAGCCCGCCGCGGTGAATCTGTCCGGGCTGGTGATCGACACCGACCTGCGCTGGCGCATCGTCACTGCGCTGGCGGCCAGCGGCGACCTGGATGCCGACGGCACCGACAGTCCGTTCATCGACAACGAGGCCGCCACCGATCCCACCGCCGCGGGCCGGCGAAATGCCGCCGCCGCCAAGGCTGCCCGCCCGCAGACCGCGGTCAAGGAGGCCGCGTGGACCCAGGTGATCGAGGACGACACCTTGGCCAACATCACCGGGCGCGCCATCATCGGGGGCATCGTCCGTCCCGGTCAGGGCGAGCTGCTGCTGCCGTTCACCGAGCGGTACTTCGAGACCATCTCCGCGATCTGGGAGCGCCGTTCCAGTGAGGTGGCCCAGACCGTGGTGGTGGGCCTCTACCCGTCCTGGGACATCAGCCAGGCCGCCATCGACGCGGCCGACCGGTTCCTCGGCGGCGACGTCCCGCCCGCCTTGCGGCGGCTGGTGCTCGAGGGCCGCGCCGGGGTGGAGCGCGCCCTGCGCGCCCGCACCTTCGACGCCGGGTAGCGGCTCAGGCCGTGGCGAACTGCACGCCCACCAGTGTCTCGGAGATGTCCCACAGGCGCTTCGCCTCCGCGGCGTCGCGGGCCGGGCGGTACACCTCCTGCTCGGCGGGCGGGCCGGACAGGTGTTGGAACCTACTGGGACCGTAGAACTTCCCGCCGGAGGCGGCCGGGCTGGTGGCGGCGTACAGCGCAGGCAGCAGCCCGACGTCGACGGTGTTGAGTACGCCCAGTCGGGACATGGCCCTGATCACCCGGACACTGACGGTGTCACTGGAGCGGCCCATGCCCGGCTGGGCGGCCAGCAGGTTGGTGGGCGTGACGCCGGGATGGGAACCGTTGCTGGTGATGCCCCAGCCGGCGGCCGCGCTGCGGCGGTCCAGCTCCAGCGCGAACATGAGGTTGGCGATCTTGGACTGGCTGTAGGCCTTGCCACTCGACCAGGACTTCTCGAAGTTCAGGTCATCCCAGTTGATCGCGCCGCTGCGGGCCGAGATGCTCGACTGCGTGGTGACCCGCGCCCGCCCCTGCGTCAGCAGCGGCAACAAGCGGGCGGTCAACGCGAAATGGCCCAGATGATTGGTGCCCCACTGCAATTCGAACCCGTCGGCGGTGCTCTGCCGCTTCGGTGGATTCATCACGCCGGCATTGTTGATCAGCAGATGGATCGGCCGGCCCTCGGCGGCCAGCTCACCGGCAAGATCGGCCACCGACTGCAGCGCAGACAGGTCCAGTCGCCGGGTGCTCACCACGGCGGCGGGCACCCGGCCCCGGATGGTCTCGACGGCGGCAGCGCCCTTGTCGGGATTGCGCACCGGCAGGATCACCTCGGCGCCCGCGGCTGCGAGGCGGCCCGCCAGGCCGAGGCCGATCCCGTCACTGCCTCCGGTCACCACCGCCAGCTTGCCGCTCAGATCCGGCACGTCGAATGTCATGCAAACTCTCCTCGGTCATCGGTCGTGAAACGCTCTACGACCACGGTCCCCGATGACCGGCACCCGGATTCAGAGTCGAGCTGTCCACTGATCGGCGGTCCCTGCCTGCACCCGCTCGTCACGCAGATAGGCCTGCGGATCGGCACCCAGAGCGGCGAGTTTGGCGTAGCTGGGAGTGCCCGGCTCGGCGGTGAACACCAGCAGGGTGTGCAGCAGCGCCGGGTCGTGCAGGACCTGGCACTGCACGTCGAGCACCCCCAGGACGGGGTGGGCGATGCGCTTGTGGAGATCGTTGTGCGCAGAGACGTCGTGCAGCTTCCACAGCTCGGCGAACTCCGCGCTGCGCCGCAGCAGGTCGTCGACGATCTGCGCCGACCGCGATCCGGGCCCGTCGCGCACGTAGGCCACCCGGGTCCCCGCCACCCAGGTGCGCGAGATGTGTGGATGGTCGGCCTCCGGGTAGACCTCGCGCGCGCCCGGGTGGGTGAACCAGCGGTAGACCACACTCCGGGCGAAGCCCTCGTAGCGCGTCTCATCGCCCAGCAGTGCCCGCGCGGCCGGCGTCTGCACCAGGGTCTCCCCCAGCGCCGACATCACCTGGGCCGGGGTGTCCTGCAACCTCTCCAGGATCCGCATGGTGGCCAGGCTGACCTGTTCGGACGCCGGACGACGGGCGGGGGCGTTGTGGCCGGCCAGCCGGAACAAGTGATCGCGCTCGTCGAGGTTGAGCCGCAGCGCCCGGGCCAGCGACGCCAACACCTCGGCCGACGGCTGCGGGCCGCGCTGCTGCTCCATGCGGGTGTAGTAGTCGGTCGAGATCACCGCCAGGGCAGCCACCTCTTCGCGCCGCAGTCCCGCGGTGCGCCGCCGCGGGCCGGTGGGCAACCCGACATCGGCCGGCGTCAGCGCCTCACGGCGGGTGCGCAGGAAGTCAGCCAGTTGACCTTGGTCCATGACCACAGTGTCCCAGGCTCACAGCGGCCTGCCAGGGATCAGCAGACCCCCGATAACGTCAGGGCCTGGCGATGCCTGCCGACATCACCCGCACGGCGCTGACCAGACCGTCGATCAGGTTGCCTTCCTTGAAGGCCGAGGTGGCTGCGGCCACTCCGAGGGGCGCGGCCGACTCGGCACCGCGGCCCTGCAGACCAGACCCGTAGACGATCTCGATGACCTTCTGGTTCGGCGACACCGCGATCAGCACGGCCTCGTCCGGCGTGGGCACCTTGGCCAGGAGCGCGCGTGCCGCGGCGGCGCTGGGGGCGCCCAGGTCGCCGATGTAGACCGCAAAGCGCGCCTTGGCAGCTCGTGAGCCCCACTTCAGCGCCTCGTCGAGTTCCACCCGCTCCTTGATGGAGAACGGGTAGGTCTCCGACAACTCGCCGGGCTCGGTGACCCCGGAGAGCCGACCGCTGTAGGTCATGGCCCAGCCGTAGGGCAGCTTCTCCGATTCCCGCTTCAGGACCTCGGTGGTGGGTTCACTACCACTTGCCACTTGCGCCACCTCCCACGGTGAATTCGTGCGAGCCGTGTCCGTGTGCGTCGCCGATCACCTCGTCGGTGGCGGCCCACAGGATGGGCTCATGCGTCCATTGCTCGGACAGCTTGTAGGAGGCTGGGTGCGGCCCCGGCTTGCGCAGGAAGATCACGGCCAGCAGCAAGAACAGCAGCAGCGGCACCCCGCCCATGACGGAATGGGCAATCGCGGTCTCGGTCACAGTCCCAAACCTATCCCACCAACTACGCAGCGTCGGAGTGAGCCGCCGTTTTTCAGGCTGCGCCCTCGCCGAGGTATCTCACCCAGGCCGGATCCAGCTCCTTGACCGTGGACAACAGCCGCCAGTGCTGCCCCTTGGGCGGCGTGGGCGTCACACGCAGCGTCCAGCCCAGCTCCGAGAGCAACTTGTCGGCCTTGCGGTGATTACAGCTGGCACAGCACGCCACGCAGTTCTCCCAGGTGTGCTCGCCGCCGAGGCAGCGGGGCACCACATGGTCCACGGTGTCGGCCTTGGCTCCGCAGTAGGCGCAGCGGAAACGGTCTCGGTGCATCAGGGCTGCCCGCGTCATCGGGACCCGCGCCCGGTATGGCACCCGGACGAACGTGCGCAGCCGGATCACCGACGGCACGGCAATGGTGCGGGTCGCGGAGTGGATCACCGGCCCCGCGGGGTCGTCGTGCACCACGTCGGCCTTGCCGCACAGCAGCATGACGATGGCGCGCCGCATCGGCAGCGCCGTCAGCGGCTCGTAGGTGGAATTGAGCAGGAGCACCCGGCGGCGACCCCACACCGACGTCGCCTCGTTCGGGGGCGACATCGCGGTGTCGACGGTGTGCAGCGGCGTGGCTACACCAGACCCGGATCGGCCCACCGCCGCGCGGTGTCCAACCCTATTCAGTTGGTTTCGCTTGCGCTGGGCCATTGGTCCCTCCGCGGACAGTCCACCACGGATCAGCGGCCACCGCACGACAATTTCGGCCGTGTTCGCAGGTCAATCCGGTGAACATCGTGTGACGTGTCGAAACGCATAATGGAGCCGTGCCCTCGGACCCGAATTCCTTCTACGACGCCGTCGGCGGCGCCGACACGTTCCATCGAATCGTCTCGCGGTTCTACGAGCAGGTGGCCGACGACGAGATCCTGCGACCGCTGTATCCCGACGACGACATGGAGGGCGCCGAGACCCGGCTGCGGATGTTCCTCGAGCAGTACTGGGGCGGGCCGCGGACCTACTCCGATCAGCGTGGGCACCCCCGCCTGCGGATGCGGCACAACCCCTTCCGGATCGGGCCGCTGGAGCGCGACGCCTGGCTGCGGTGCATGCACACCGCGGTGGCCGAGATCGACGGTTCCACCCTCGACGACGAGCACCGCAAGGCGCTGCTGGACTACCTGGAGATGGCGGCGCAGTCGATGATGAACTCGCCGTTCTGAGCGCTCAGCGCAGCACCAGCGCCGGATCGCCGCGGCGGCGGTACACCGAGCCGAAGCGGGCATCGATCCGCAGCCACGCCGGCAGCACCCGCACCCGCACGATCTCGTCGGCGGTCACCGACTCCGGCGCCAACTCCCCTTCACCGCTGCTGGACTGCGGCAGGAAGCGCATGGCCGTCAGCGCGAACACACAGCGCATCGGGATCCCGACGCTCACCCCGTCGGCGCTGACGCTGATGACCTCCTGATCCAGCAGCGACACCGGCGGCCCCTGCGCGCTGCCGTGCTCGCGAGCCAGCGTGACCCCGCGCTGGGCCAGGTCCAGCATCACCCGGGCCGGCACATCGTCGAGATGGGCGAACCCGGCCTCCGGCGGCAGCACACCGCGCCACGACGAGTCCATCGCCCACCCCGGGTCCACGAAGCCGGCGGCGTCCACCGATTCCAGCCCCCGCAGCAGGGCGTCGGCACCCGCCGACACGTCGTCCGGGCGCACCGTGCCGCCGATGGCGCGGCCCGCCAGCACGTCGAAGTTGGTGGCCACCCACGCCCCCAGCAGCCCGTCGGAGCGGGCCCGGATCCGGATCACGGCGGCGTCGTCGAGGGTCTGTGCGCGCTCGACGAACCTGGTCAGATCGGCCCGGTGCACCGGGTCGGTCAGCCACAGGCCGCGCTCGCCTAGCGAACCCATCGCTCCAGGTACTCCCGGTGCGTCGGCGACATCCGCACCAGCTTCTGTTCTTTGATGTCGAAGGCCGCCAACTGGGTTTCCCCGATCACGGCAGGCCGCGAATCCGGATCGGCGCCGACCGAGCGCACCTCGTAGGCGAGGGTGAAGTCGACGGCGCGCAACCGGCTCACCCAGATCGTCACCTGCAACGGCGAATCGACCAGTCGCAGTTGGCCTTTGTAGGACACCTTGACCTCGGCGATCAGCAGGCCCACCTCGGTGATGGTGGGACCGAACGCCGGCGCCAGGAACGGCACCCGCGCCTCTTCCAGAATGGTGACCATGGTGGCGTGGTTGACGTGCTGGTACATGTCGATGTCGGACCACCGCACCCCGACGGGTGTGACGAACCGTTCCGTACTTCCTGACGTCAAGCCGAGGACCCCGATCGTGTCATGTTCCTGATCTGACGCGCGGCCACCGACAGGGTGGCCAGATCGCGCTCGTCGTCGCGGTAGATCTCATCGAGGGTGCGCCGCGCCCGCGCCAACCGCGAACCGTTGGTGTGGTGCCACTCGGCGATCTTCTCCTCACCGCTCTCGTCGGGTTCGCCGACGGCCAGCAGATCGAGGGTCAGCGTCCGCAGCGAGCTGTAGATGTCGTCGCGAATCGCCAACCGCGCCAATGCATGCCAGCGGTCATCACGGGGCAGCCCGGACACCGAGGTGAGCAGACCGTCGGTGCCGAGGTGATCCATCAGCGCGAAGTAGGTGTCGGCCACCTCGGTCTCGTCGCGGTCGACGATGTCGGCGACGTCGATGATGTCGAGCAGGCTGTACTGGTACAGACCGCTGGACACCATGTAAGCCAGGTCCTCGGGCACCCCGTGTGAGGCGAACTCGGCGGCTTCCTTGGTGACGATCGCCTTGTCGTCACCACGCAGCCAGTCCCGCATCCGCGGGGTCAGTGCAGCGACCTTGGTGGCAAAGCGGTTGATCTCGGCACCGACCGCCAGCGGCTGCGGGCGGTTGTTGAGCAGCCAGCGGCCGGCGCGGTCCACCAGTCGTCGCAGATCCAGGGTCATCCGGTCCGAGATATGCACGGGGACATCGTTTTCCAGGCTGGCTTCGCGGATCCGCCGCCAGACGTCGCCGACGCGGAAGATCGCGTCGGTGGCGACGTAGGTGCGCACCGCGTCCACCGGGGCGACGCCGACGTCCTCGGTGACGCGGTAGGCGTAGCTGATCCCGCCGGTGTCCACCAGATCGTTGACCAGCATCGTGGTCACGATCTCGCGTCGCAACTGATGATTGCGGATCTCACCGGCGAAGTTCTCCCGCAGCGGCGCCGGGAAGTACGACGGCAACCGGGAGGCGAACACGTCCTGGTCGGGCAGTTCACTGGCCAGCACATCGTCCTTGAGCGCCAGTTTGACGTGGGCCATCAGCGTTGCGAGTTCAGGCGAGGTGAGGCCCAGCCCCAGCTCGGTGCGCCGCCGGATCTCCTTGTCCGACGGCAGCGCTTCCAGTTCCCGGTTCAGCCCCCGGGTCTCCTCGAGCTCCTTGATCTGTCGGGCGTGCACGTTGAGCAGGCTGGCCGCGTTGGCCCGACTGGTGCCCATCAAGTCGTTCTGGGCGGCATTGTCGGCCAGCACCAGGGTGCCCACCTCGTCGGTCATCGACTCCAGCAGACCCGTGCGCTCCCCCTCGGGGACCTCACCGAGGGTGACCAGGGAATCCACCAGGATCTTGATGTTGACCTCGTGATCGGAGCAGTCCACCCCGGCCGAGTTGTCCAGGGCGTCGGTGTTGATCCGCCCGCCGGCCAGGTCGAACTCGATCCGTCCCAGGGAGGTGACACCGAGGTTGCCACCTTCGCCGATCACCTTGGCGCGCACCTGATTCCCGTTCACCCGCACCGGGTCGTTGGCGCGGTCGCCGACGTCGGCGTCGGACTGGCTCTCGGCCTTGATGTAGGTGCCGATGCCGCCGTTCCACAGCAGGTCCACCGGAGCCTGCAGGATCGCCTTCACCAGGGCCGGTGGGGTCAGGTCGGTCACGTCGGCGCCCAGACCCAGCACGTCGCGCACCTGCGGGGTGATCGGGATCGACTTCTGCTCGCGGCTGTAGATGCCGCCGCCTGCTGAGATGAGCGAAGTGTCGTAGTCATCCCAGGTGGACCGCGGCAGGTCGAACAACCGTCTGCGCTCGGTGAAACTGGTCGCCGCATCCGGGGTGGGGTCGAGGAAGATGTGCATGTGGTTGAAGGCCGCCACCAGCCGGATGTGTTCGGAGAGCAGCATTCCGTTGCCGAACACGTCACCGCTCATGTCGCCGATGCCGACGACAGTGAAGTCCTGGGTCTGGGTGTCGACGCCCATCTCCCGGAAGTGCCGTTTGACACTCTCCCACGCGCCCTTGGCGGTGATGCCCATGGCCTTGTGGTCGTAGCCCACCGAACCGCCGGAGGCGAAGGCGTCGCCCAGCCAGAAGCCGTAGGACTTGGCGACGTCGTTGGCGATGTCGGAGAAGGTCGCGGTGCCCTTGTCGGCGGCCACCACCAGATAGGCGTCGTCGCCGTCGCGGCGCACCACCCGCTGCGGCGGGGTGACGGCCTTCGACGCGGGGTCGACGTTGTCGGTGACATCCAGCAGCCCGGAGATGAACAAGCGGTAGCAGGCCACGCCTTCGGCGCGCACCGCCTCCCGGTCGTTGCCCAGCGGCGGGTTCTTCACCACGAAGCCGCCTTTGGCGCCCACCGGCACGATCACCGCGTTCTTCACGGCCTGCGCCTTGACCAGCCCCAGCACCTCGGTGCGGAAATCCTCACGTCGGTCCGACCACCGCAGACCTCCGCGGGCGACGGAGCCGAACCGCAGGTGCACACCTTCCACCCGTGGTGAGTACACGAAGATCTCGAACTTGGGGCGCGGCAGCGGAAGCTCGTCGATCAGCCCGGGGTTCAGTTTCACCGCCAGCACACCGTTGCTGCGCGCCGAGTTCTCGTCGGTCACGAAGTAGTTGGTACGCAGCGTGGCCTGCACCAGCGAGGCGAAGGCCCGCAGCACCCGGTCGGTGTCCAGGCTCACCAGCGCGTCGATGTCGGCCGCCACCGCAGCGGCCGCCAGCTGAGCCCGCTGCGAGCGGTCGGCTTCGGCCAGATCCGGGTCGAACACCGCCTCGAACAGCTGCACCAGGGCGCGGGTGGTCAGGGCGTTGCCGTTGACCACCGTCTCGATGTGCGACTGACTGTAGGGAAAACCGGCCTGCCGCAGGTACTTCGCGTAGGCGCGGATGATCGTGACCTGCTGCCAGGTGAGGCCGGCGCGCAACACCAACTCGTTGAACCGGTCGATCTCCACCCGTCCGTGCCAGATGGCGGTGAGGGTGTCGGCAAACCGCTGCGCCACGTCGTCGACATCCTCGGGGGCGGCCGGGGCGATGGTGGGGTGCGACGAGATGCGGAAGTGGTACATCCAGACCGCAAGTCCATCCGGCCGGGTGACGGTGAACGGCCGCTCGTCGAGCACGATGACACCCATGCTCTGCAACATCGGCAGCAGCTCACTCAGGGACGCCGAGCGCCCGCCGAGGTACCACTTCAGCCGGGCGTTGCCGCCGTCGCCGGCATCCTCGAAGACCAGCTTGACGGTGTTCTCGGCCAGCGCCTCGATGATGGCGATGTCGTCGATGGCCTCCACCGGGGTGACGGCCTGTTTGTAGACCTCGGAGAACGCCGAGGAGTAGTGCTCGGCCAGCGGGGCGACCGGTGATCCGGGAGCCACCGCCCCCAAGAGCCGGTCACCCCAGGTGCGGGCGGCCTCGGTCAGCAGCTGCTGGATGCGGCGCTCGTTGGGCTCGGAGACGTCGATGGTCTGCGGATCGGTCTGCGGCGGCATCTTGACCGTGAAATGCACCAGCGCCCAGGGTGATTCGCTGACCCGGGCCGAGTAGTCGATGCTGGTGCCGCCGAACTCGCGCACCAGGATGTCCTGCATCTCCAGCCGCACCGCCGTGGTGTAGCGGTCTCGCGGCAGGTACACCAGGCAGGACACGAAGTGGCCCAGCTGATCTCCGCGCACGAACAGCAGGCTGCGTCGCCGCGACCCCAGATCGATGACCGCCTCGGCCATGTCGCGCAGTTGTTCGGCCGACAGCGCGAACAGCTCAGAGCGCGGGACCGTCTGGATGACGTCGATCAGCAGCTGCCCGGGGTGGCCGGGATCCTGCTCGGCCAACGCGAGCGCCGCGTGAACCCGCTTGGACACCAGGGGGATCTCCAGCACGTTGGCGCTCATCGCGGCAACGGTGAACAGGCCCACGAAGCGGTGCTCGACGGCGTGTCCGGCGCCGGCATTCTCCCGCACCACGACGATGTAAGGATAGGTCCCGTAGCGCAGATAGCTCGGGATCGTGGCCTGCGCGAGCACCAGCAGATCGTCGTCACTGGTGAGCTGCGGCAGCACGTCCTCACGGAACTTCAGCACCCCGAGTCGGCTCGAGGTGTCCACCGACGCGCGGCCGTCGCTGACCGGGCATCGCTGGTAGCCGAGCACCACGAAGTGGCTGTCGGCCAGCCAGCGCAGCAGGTCGGCGACGTCGCTGCGGTCGGGTCCGGAGAAGCGACCCGAGTCGTCGGCGTCCAGCAGGGCGGCCAGGCTCAGCAGCGCCGAGCCCATCGCGACCGAGTCCAGGGACACCTGACGGGCGTCGGTGAGCACGCGGGGCAGGGCCTCGACAGCCTGGTCGAGCGCGGCGCGGTTCACCGACTCCGCCAACTGGATGTGGATCCACGTCTCAGCCGGGGCGTCGCCGGTGCCGGGCACCACGTCCTCCAGCTCGCCGGTGGCGTCGCGGCGCACCCCGAACACGGGATTCATGATCGCGGTATAGGCGACGCCGAGACGGTGCAACAACAGTGTCACCGAATCCATCTGCATGCCACCGTGATCGGCGACCACCTGCAGCGCCGGAGCGAAGTCCTCATCGCCGACGTGCACGGCAACGGCGACCTGCCCCGGCGCCCGCCGGCGCGCCAGGGCGACGTGCGCTGCCAGCAACGCGGCGGAGACCAGATGGTCCTCGGTGCCTGCCTGGCGCAGGGGACCGGTGTCAGCGGTATCGGCGCCGGGGGCGTCCCCGTGCGGCCCGCGATACGTGTCCTGGTAGGCCTGGCTGAGCTTGGCCATCAGTTCCGGGGAGAGCACCGACTTCTCTGTGGCACCCGGGTTCACCGTCATGCTGGATCACTCCTGACGTCGCTGCGTGGCCCCATTGGCACGCAGCGGCAACACTAGTCGCGTGTCAGCCGTCGGTGGGTAACCCGGTGTGGACGCGCTGCTTCGGCACCGAGTCTTTCGATCTTGTTCTCCTCGTAGCCGCCGAAGTTGCCCTCGAACCAGAACCACTTGGCCTCGTTGTCCTCGTCACCCTCCCAGGCCAGGATGTGGGTGCAGGTGCGGTCGAGGAACCAGCGATCGTGGGAGATCACCACAGCGCAGCCGGGGAAGTTCTCCAGCGCGTTCTCCAGCGAACTCAGCGTCTCGACGTCGAGGTCGTTGGTGGGCTCGTCCAGCAGGATCAGGTTGCCGCCCTCTTTGAGGGTCAGTGCCAGGTTCAGCCGGTTGCGCTCACCACCGGAGAGCACCCCGGCGGGCTTCTGCTGATCCGGGCCCTTGAAGCCGAAGGCGGACACGTAGGCCCTCGACGGCACCTCGTTCTGGCCGACCTCGATGTAGTCCAGGCCGTCGGAGACGACCTCCCAGACGTTCTTGTTGGGATCGATGCGCGAGCGACTCTGGTCGACATAGGACAGCTTGACCGTCTCGCCCACCTTGACGGTGCCGCTGTCCGGTTCCTCGAGGCCGACGATGGTCTTGAACAGCGTGGTCTTGCCGACACCGTTGGGGCCGATGACGCCGACGATGCCGTTGCGGGGCAGCGTGAACGACAGGTCCTTGATCAGGATGCGGCCGTCGAAGCCCTTGTCGAGATGGCTGACCTCGACCACCGTGTTGCCCAGCCGGGGGCCGGTGGGGATCTGGATCTCCTCGAAGTCGAGCTTCCTGGTCTTCTCGGCCTCCGTCACCATCTCTTCGTACCGGGTCAGGCGGGCCTTGTTCTTGGCCTGGCGGGCCTTGGCGCCGGAACGCACCCAGGCCAGCTCCTCCTTGAGGCGCTTCTGCAGCTTCTGGTCCTTCTTGCCCTGCACCGCGAGGCGTTCGGCCTTCTTCTCCAGGTAGGTGGAGTAGTTGCCCTCATAGGGGTAGGCCCGGCCGCGGTCGAGTTCGAGGATCCATTCGGCCACGTTGTCCAGGAAGTACCGGTCGTGGGTGACGGCCAGGATGGCGCCCGGGTAGGAGGCCAGGTGCTGCTCGAGCCACAGCACGCTCTCGGCGTCCAGGTGGTTGGTGGGCTCGTCGAGGAGCAGCAGATCCGGCTTGCTCAGCAGCAGCTTGCACAGCGCGACACGACGCTTCTCACCGCCGGAGAGGTGGGTGACGGGCTCGTCCGGCGGCGGGCAGCGCAGCGCGTCCATGGCCTGCTCCAGCTGGGAGTCGATGTCCCAGGCGTCGGCGGCGTCCAGCTCCTCCTGGAGCTGACCCATCTCTTCCATGAGCTCGTCGGTGTAGTCGGTGGCCATCAGTTCGGCCACCTCGTTGTACCGATTGAGCTTGCCCTTGATCGGCACGCCCTCTTCGACGTTCTCGCGCACCGTCTTGCTCTCGTCGAGCAGCGGTTCCTGCATCAGGATGCCGACCGTGGCGCCGGTGGCCAGGAAGGCGTCACCGTTGTTGGGCTTGTCGGTGCCCGCCATGATCTTCAGGACGCTGGACTTGCCGGCGCCGTTGGGGCCGACGACGCCGATCTTGGCGCCAGGAAGAAAGTTCAGGGTGACGTCATCGAGGATGACCTTGTCGCCGTGGGCCTTGCGGACCTTCTTCATCGTGTAGATGAACTCAGCCATGCTGACGTGGTGCCTTTCTGGTCTGCAGGTGGTGCTCGCCGAACATCCTAGGCCGCTCGATCTGCAGAGATGGACGCCCCGGATGTCAGGTGCTCATGGTCACGACGGCGCGGCCCTGGATCTCCCCTCTGGCCAGCGCGTCGAAGGCATCGCCCGCGGTCTCGAGGGAGTAGGTCCGCGTGACGGTGTCCTGGACCGAGAATACGCCGGTGGCGGCGAGCTCGATGACAGCAGGCAGGTCGTGGCGGGTGCGGCCCCCGAACGAACCCAGGATCCGGTAGCCGCGACGCACCAGCGGAGTGATCTCGATGTTGGCACTCGACTGGCCCGCCGCGATGCCGACCGCCACCATTCGACCGCCGTCGGTCAGCATCCTGACCGCCTGCTCGAAGGTCTGCTGTCGCCCCAGCACCTCGAAGGCGACGTCCACCCCGGCGCCGTCGGTGAGCTCGCGCACCGCGGCCACCGCGTCCCCCGTCGCCGAGTTGACCACGTGGTCAGCGCCCAGTTTCCGTGCCGCATCCAGCTTTTCGTCACTGACATCGACGGCGATGACGGTCTCGGCGCCGGCGGCGCGGGCCAGTTGCACGATGGCCGACCCCACTCCCCCGGTGGCGACCACGGCCACCGTCTCCCCGGCCTGCAACCCGGCGGTCTGGTGCACGGCACCGTAGGCGGTGAAGAAGGCGCAGCCCAGCACGGCGGCCTGGGCCTCCGGGACCTCGCCGCGCAGCGGTGCCAGCGCGTTCACCGGGACCACGCTGTATTCGGCCAGCCCGGCCATCGAGTACATCGCCAGCGGGGTCCCGTCGCTGCGCTGCAGGCGGGTGGTGCCGTCGTAGAGCGCACCCTTGAGCCGGTTCTCGGCGAAGAACGGCAGACACATGTCGTCGCGCCCGCGCAGGCACTGCCGGCATTCACCGCAGGGCATGATGAACGCCCCGACCACCGTCGCTCCGACCTCGACGCCGCGGGCCGGGTCGGTGCCGGGCCCCAGCGCCACCACGGTGCCGGAGATCTCGTGGCCGAGCACCGCCGGCGAGGGGAACGCCACCTCGCCTTTCATCACGTGCAGGTCGGTGTGGCAGACCCCGCACGCGGTCACCTTGACCAGGGCTTCGCCCTGCTTGGGCTGCGGTACCGGGATCTGTTCGGTCTGCAGAGTGGGGCCGTCACCGGTCCAGACCGCTGCGCGCATCGTGTCGGGCGTCATGTCGTCCGTCCCTTCGTTGGGGTGTGGCATCACTGTGCGGTGATGGTGCGGCCGGCGGTGTCGGGTACGAACAGACATCCAATCAAGCCCAGCGCCGCACCGATACCACCCAGGGCCAGTGCGAAGCGCAGATCGCCGCCGGCGAGGGTGAGGGCGAACAGCGGGTACAGGCCCGAACCGAGCCCGCGGGCGACGTAATAGGTGGCGTTGGAGCCCAGTGCACGGAAGCGGGTGGGGTAGAACTCCGAGATCCAGGTCCCCAGCACGCCGAAGCCGGCGTAGCCGATCGCGGTGCCGGCCAGTGCGATGACGCCGACGGTCACCGACCCGTTGCTGCCCAGGGCGAAGGCACCGAAGCCGGCCACGCCGACCAGGCAGGCGTACATGGTGGAGCGGCGCCGACCCACCCGGTCGGAGAGGGCGCCGAACACGATGTAGCTGCCGATCCCCAGCAGCGTGCCGATGGTCAGCACCACCGTCGACACGCCCAGCGAGAGCCCCAGGGTCTGACGCAGGAAGGTCGGCGCGAACGTGATGTAGGAGTAGCTGGCGGCGAACACGCCGGTGGTGCAGATGGTGAGGAACACCGCACCCCAGGCCAGCCGCTTGCCGCGGAGGTCATCGGTCTCCGCGGTGGGGCCCGGATCGACGCCGTGCCCGTGGGGCATCGTGCGGCTGGCCTGCCACAGCTTGGATTCCGGGAGCCAGAAGTACGCGGCGACGGCGATGGCCAGACAGCCCACGCCGATCACGGCGAACCCGATGCGCCAGCCCGCGTCGGAGCCCAGGGTGGAGATGGTGGTGAACAGGATGATCTGCGTGAGCAGCTGGCCCGCGATGAACATGGCCTGCAGCACCGAGCCCATGAAGCCACGCTTACGGGACTTCCAGCTCTCGGCGAACATGGCGAACAGCACCCCGAATGCTCCGCCCATGGCCACGCCCGCGATCACCCGGGTGACCACGAAGGTGTCGAAATCCGACAGCGTGCTGCCGATGATCGCCGCGATCGAGTAACTCGCCGTGAACAGGATGTAGGACGGTTTGCGCCCGAATCTGTCAGCGATCCAGCCGAACAGGAAGCCGCCCACGATCGACGCGAGACTCTGGGCAGTGATCGCCGCCACCACCTGCTGGTTGGTGACACCGAACGACTGGGCCAGGTCCGACATGGGGAAGCTCAGCAGGTTGAGCTCCATGCTCTCGATGAGCGCGCCCACCACCGCGAAGATCAGCACGAATCGGCGCTCGCGCGGGGTGTACGCCGTTGCCGCGGTCAGCTGTGACACTCGGCCGGCATCAACGGAATTGGTCATGAGGCACCTTTGCCAGAAAGCGAATGTGGTTGATTCAGGTGTTCCGGGACGTACATGTCGTGGCGCATCGACCCGATGCCTTCGATGGTGGTGACGATGGTGTCGCCGTCGACGAGATAGCTCGGGGGTGTGCGCCCCAGGCCCACGCCCTCCGGGGTGCCGGTGAAGATGAGGTCACCGGGCAGCAGCGTGACGATGCTCGAGAGGTAGGCGATGAGCTCCGGCACGCTGAACACCAGGTCGGAGGTGCGGGAGTCCTGGACCGTGACGCCGTTGAGGTCGGTGCTGACCCGCAGATCGTCGGGGTCGGCGAACTCCTCGATGGTGACCAGCGCGGGGCCGATGGGCGCGAACCCGGGGAAGGACTTGCCCATGCTGAATTGCGGCGGGCTGCCCGCGGTCTGCACGGTGCGGTCCGAAAGATCCTGTCCCACAGTCAGTCCCGCAACATGGTCCCATGCCTGGGTGACGTCGACCCGGTGGGCGGGGGTGCCGATGACGGCGACCAGTTCCACCTCCCAGTCCACCGTGTCACCGGTGAGGGCGATCCGCCCGGACGGACCGGTGACCGCGCTCTGGAATTTGGTGAAGACCATCGGCTGCTCGGGAATCGGCAGGTTGGATTCGTGTGCGTGGCGGACGTAGTTCAACCCGATGGCGAAGATCTGCCGAGGGCGGGGCACCGGCGCGCCGAGGTCGGCGTCGTCGAAGGGCCGTGCCTGCCCCTGTGCGCCGCGGGCCCACTGCAGAAAGGCCGGCCAGTCGTCGAACGCCGACTGCGGATCGGGGCCGAACCGGCCCCCGCTGGCGGTGTGGACATCGAGTGCGCCCCCGTCACACAACAGGACGAGACGGTCATCGAGATTGGCTATCCGCATGCGGGCTCCTGGTCGGGTGAGGTCGAACGCAGTTCGTAGATGAGGGTGAAGACGCGATGCGGCGCCACCGGCCGGATCACGACGCCGGCCTGGGCCGAGCGTGCCACCAGCTCGTCGGCCACCAGGGCTGCGTCGGCACCAGTGTGCAACTCGGCGAGGATCACGCTGGCGGCGGCCCGCTGCTGGTCCGAAGATCGCCCCTCGGCGGTGGCGTTTTTCGCATCGCTGACCGCGAGGTCCGGCTCGTACAGTGATGCCGCCACCAGGTGGTGCTCGGTGATCAGCGATCCGAAGACGTCGCCGCCGAGCTTATCGCGCAGACGGTCGGGATCGACGTCGGACTCGATCTCCAGCGCGACCACCCGACCGGCGGAACCGTGCCCGCGGGCCACGGTGACCCGGCAGGCCGCCCGGCGGAATTCCGCGAACAGCGGCACCACCTCGAGCGTGAGGTCGGTCGGATTGTCCAGGCGCCGCAGATATTCCGGGGAGGCCAGGACACTGACGTCGGTGGTTTCGTACAGGGTGAGGAAGTCGCAGCTCTTGTTGTCGGCCTGGTCGGTGGCACTGAAGCGGCGGGCGCGCAGGAACCCCGGGGTGGACACCCGCTCCGGCAGGTGCTGGTAGTTGTACCAGTCCTCGTAGATCGGCAGGTTCTCCCGGGCCACCGTGATCCAGTTGATCATGGCGCCGGCACCGACCACCGATTCGAAGACCGGCCTGGTCAGTGTCATCAGAACGCGCCCTGACGCTGCTGGAACTTGGTGGGTTTGCCGATCAGCGGCTTGGCCGCGTCCACCCATTCGGCCACGGTGTCGATCATCTGCGGGACTGTGGTTGTGGGGTAACCGAATTCGGACTGCAGCGCCGATCCGTCCATGACGTAGGCGGTTCCGCTCTCCTGGCCGTCGAAGATGGGGGCACGTCCGAACCGCTCGCCGAATCGTTCGGCCAGCCAGCGGATGGAGACGATCTCCGGGCCGGTGATGTTCAGCGCCCGCGGCGGGCTGGTCGCCAAAGTGACCGAGCGCAGGGCGTATTCGGCGACATCGCGCTGCCAGATGACGCTGGCGTGTCCCATCTCCAGGGGGATGGGGGTGCCGTCGTGGACCGCCTGCGCAATCTCCTGCAGCACGCCGTAGCGGGTCTCGATGGAGTATCCGAGCCGGAACAGCAGCACCGGCGTGCCGTGCTTGCGGGAGAAGTGCTCGAACATCCGCTCCCTGCCGACGCAGGAGGCGGCGTACTCGCCGACGGGGCCGGACGGGTCGGATTCGCGGGAGCCGCCGGTGGCGACGTCGGCCAGCGGATAGGTGACCAGGGTGGAGAACACCACGATGCGTGACGCGCGGAACCGCTGCGCCACCCGCCCCGGCAGGTAGGAGTTCATCATCCAGGTGAAGTGCTCGTTGCCGACGGTGCCGAACTTGTTGCCGGCCATGTAGATGACGTTCGCGGCGTCGGGGATGGCGTCGAGTTCGAGGTCGTCGGTCAGGTCGGCCGTGACGGCGGTGACGCCCGCACGCTCCAGCGAGGCCTTGGCCGCCGGGTCGGAGAAGCGGGCCACGCCGTAGACCAACTTGTCGACGCCGGCGGCCTCGACGGCGCGCTGCGCCATGATCGCCACGCTCGGACCGACCTTGCCGCCGACCCCCAGCACCGTGATGTCACCATCCAGGGTCGCGATCTCCTCGATCAGCGCCTGCGACGGTGTGGTGAGTTCGCGTTCGATCTCGTCGATGACCGTCATCGTCACGGTTCCTCCTGAAGTTCGCGTGGTCGTGTCCCCCATCACAGTGCTCTGTGAGAACTACTAAGTCGACCCGGATTTTCCCAACGTTTTTTGTAGTCTGTTGTGATGGTTTCACAGCATCTCCCGGATTATGCGCCCGACTTGGTGGAGCTGACGCAGCGGGCGGCGGAGCTGATGTGGCACATCTACCCCGGGTACTCCGAGGACCGCTTCGGCCACGACGAATTGATGCCCTCGGTGCGAGCGAACCTCGACCTCGCGGTGGCAGTGGTGCGCCGCAACCGCGAGCCCACCGCCGCCGAATTGGCCCCGGCGCGGGCGCTGGGCACCCGGCGCGCCAGCCAGTCGGTGCCCCTGGAGTCGGTGATCCAGGCCTACCGTTCGACCGAACGGGTGATCCTGCTCGACCTGGTGGCCGACTCCCGGGCCTGGCCGCAGCAGCAGGCCAACCGCCGGGCCGACCTGGTGATCACCACCTTCGATCTGCTCACCGACGAGATGATCAACGCCTACCGCGATACGTCGTCGGCCATCGAGGCCACCCGCAGGCGAACCGAGAACGAGCTGGTCAATGCACTGGCGAGCGGGCACCCGGTGACTTCGGCCGAGCTGCAGCAGTGGGCGCACACCCTGCAGATCGACGCAGCCGTGAATTGGTTCGCCTTTGCCCTGTTGGGCGGCAGCCAGGCCGATCCGCTGGATCTGCAGCGTCTGCGACGCCGACTGGCCGCCCAACTGCAGCCGCACACCACCCACATCGTCTTCGGCGACGTCGGCGAGGCGACCGTCGCTCTGGCCGCCCTGCGTTCAGCGGGCACCGAACCGCGCGCCATCCTCTCCCAGGCCTTGCCGAACCTCAGCAGCACCACTGTGATCTATTGCGGCATCGGACAATTCAGCGACAACCTGGCCGCTGCGGGGGAATCCTGCCGCCAGTCCTTGGAGGCGGTACGCGCTGCAGCTGCCGGCACCGCCGCATCCGGCGCCACCATCGTCGACTACCGGGAGGCACTGCTGGAGATCCTGCTCAGCAGTCGCCCCGCGGTCGCCGACACCCTGGTGACGACCCGTCTGCGGCCACTGTCGGACCACCCGCACCTGGCGCAGACGATGGAAGCGCTGTTGGCCAACGACCTGTCGCAGTCCCGGGTGGCACGTGAGCTGTTCGTGCACGTGAACACCGTCAATCACCGCGTCAAACGCATCCGTGAGATCACCGGCCTGGACCTGACCCGGTTCCCCGATGCGATGGAGGCGGCGTTGGCGCTGCGGTGGCACAGGCTCACCGAGCAGGGCCGCACGGCCACCGCCCGGTGAGCATCCGTCAGGCCGACAGCGGCAGCGGCGCTTCCTCGCCGTCGTCGTCCGCTTCCTCCGCCGCAACCTCCTGGGCCGGCGTTCCCTGCGGCTGATTGATGCGCTCGAGCTTCACCAGATACCAGGCCAGGTCCGGCCCCACTGCGGTGGCGCGCAGCTCGGCCGAGGAGCGCTTGTTGCCGTCGCGGTCCTCGTACTCACTGGTGTAGACGTACCCGGAGGCGATCACCGCGTCGCCCTTGGCCAGGCTGCCGCTGACACCGGCAGCCAACCTGCCCCAGCAGTTGACGGTGAGATAGAGCGAGTTGCCCGGCTCCCACACACCGTCAGCGGTGCGACGGCGCGAGTTGCTTGCCAGCCGAAATTTGACCAACTCCTGATCGCCCACGCGGCGGCGAACCGGGTCGGTGACGATCCTGCCGGTCACGGTCAGAGGTGTCTCGAACATCGTGGTGTCCCTTCATTCGGTGCATCGATGCGCCCCGAGCGGTGGCGCTGACCTCACCGTCGACCCCCATACCGACACCGCAACGACGCCACGGGCGGTTGCCCGTGTTACCTGTGGATGAAGTCCTGACTGTGGAGTCGCACAAATACCTGTCGAGCGCTAGGTTTACCGGCATGTCATCCCACAGCGCTGTATGGATCACGCGTCGGGACCCCGCCGAGGTCGAATCCGCCCTGCTCACCAGCCGTGCCGAGGGCGGCGCGCTGGCCGGACTCCGGGTGGCGGTCAAGGACAACGTCGACGTCGCCGGGCTGCCCACCACCGCGGGATGTCCCGAATTCGCCTACCAGCCGTGCGCTGACGCCCCGGTGGTGGCAGGCCTGCGCTCCGCCGGCGCGGTGGTGGTCGGCAAGACCAACCTGGATCAGTTCGCCACCGGCCTGGTCGGCACCCGCTCCCCCTACGGCGCCGTGCCCGACAGCCGCAGGCCCGAGTACGTCAGTGGCGGTTCGAGTTCGGGCTCTGCGGTGGCGGTGGCCCTCGGCGAGGCCGACATTGCCATCGGCACCGATACCGCGGGGTCCGGGCGCATCCCGGCGGCATTCCAGGGGCTGGTGGGCATCAAGCCCACCTACGGCGTGCTCAGCACCCAGGGCATCGTGCCGGCTTGCGAGTCCTACGACTGCCCGACGATCTTCGCCCGCGACCTCGACACCGCCAACCGGGCGATGGCCGCCATGGCCGGCGGAGCTCCCCATCGCAGCTGGCCCGCCGATGTGCGGCTGGCCGCGCCCGAACATCCGGTGGTTGCCGTCCCCGATGAGCTGCCCGAGCTGGACGCCTCCTGGCGCAGCGCCTTCCAGGACGCAGTGCAGCATCTGGAGGCCGCGGGCGCACAGATCGTCACCGTCCAGATCGCTCCGTTCCTGGCTGCGGCCAAGCTGCTCTACGATGGCGCGCTGGTCAGCGAAAGATACGCCGCGGTGGGCGAGTTCATCGATGCGCATCCGGATGCCGCGGTGGATCCGACTGTCGGTGGCATCATCACCGCTGCGCGCGACATCCCGGCGCACCGCCTGATCCGCGACCGGGGCGAGCTCGAACGGTTGCGCGCGGTGGCCATGGCGCAACTCGACGGTGCGGACGCCCTGCTGGTGCCCACCGCGCCCAACCATCCCCGCATCGACGAGGTGGCCGCCGACCCGGTGGGCGTCAACTCCCGGCTGGGCACCTACACCAACTTCTGCAACCTCTTCGACATGTGCGCTGTGGCAGTGCCTTTCGGCATGGCCGGCGACGCGCAGTTCGGGGTGTCGGTGCTGGCGCGCACCTTCGAGGACGCCGTGGCCTTCGACATCGCCGCCATGATCACCGGAGACGATGTGCCGCAGGACATCTGGCCCACCGGCCCGGCCGGCAGCCTGGAGCTGGTGGTGTTCGGGGCGCACCTGCGCGGCGGGGTCCTGGTGCATCAGCTGACCGATCTCGGCGCCCGGTGGGCCGGTGAGCTGACCACCGCGCCGCGCTACCGGATGACCGCCATGCAGACCACGCCGCCCAAGCCGGCCATCGTGCGGGTTCCCGACGACGTCGCCGGGACGGCGATCCTGGGACACCGGTGGTTGCTCTCCCCCGCGGCGCTGGGCACCTTCCTGACCGCCCTGCCCGCGCCGATGCAGCTGGGCAAGGTCGAGTTCGACGACGGCACGTGGCGGACCGCGTTCGGGTGCGACGGATACGCTGCCGCCGCAGGCAAGGACATCAGCTCGTTCGGGAGTTGGCCCGCCGCCATCGCCGCGGGCGCATTGAGTTAAAAGCCGGGCGGTCGGTTGCGTTCGGCGACCCGGGCGTCGCCCCGCGCGCGCTCTGCTGCGATGCGGTAGGCGCGGTCCGACGCCAAGAAGGTGACGGCGAACTCCGCGATCGCCGACAGACGTTGCGCCTCCGCGGCCGCGCACACGCGACCCCAGCCCACGGCGGCGTCGACGCAGGCGGCCGCGTCACCGCTACCGCGTAACCGTGTGATCTGCGTCGGCAGGACATCGAACATGCCACCGACACTACAAGCGGCCACCGACAAAAAACATTGCCCGACAACCACTTCGATTGTCGCTCGAATGTCGCTCCAAGGCGGGCACTTCCGCATATGGGTACGAACCTGGATGTACTCGGCCGTGACGTTGGTAGCGGGCGTGTTGGCGTGATCTTCAGGAGAACCTCCGGGTGGCGGGTGGCGTGCCCACGGGCGTAGCGAGGACGTCCGTGAACCTAGATCTTGAACCGCCCCGCGAACCCCCGCAACGGCAGGTCGGCGCTGGTGAGCAGGCCCGGCGGCGCCGCCACCACGGAGCTGATGGCGTGCAGCGCGGGCATGCCGGTGACCGTCATGCCGATGGAGGCAAAGTTGGCCGGCTCGGAGAGATCGACGCCCGGCTTCGGGAAGATCATGTGCTTGTTGTAAATGCAGGGGTCACCCTTGATCTGGGTGATGTAGCAGCCCTTGATGTCCCAGCTGGGATCGGTGTGCGGTGTCATCTGCCACTCCAGGTGCGTCTCCACCCGCGCCACCCCGTCGACCATGCCCTGGTATTTGATGTAGTTGCCGCCCAGTGAGCCCTTGGGCAGGACGTACCAGCCCAAGTCGACGTCCTTGGTGCACGCGCCCAGTTCGTAGGAGAACGTCACCTCGTCGAGCTCCAGCCCGAAACAATCGGCCATCATCAGCACGCTGTCGGCGAATACCCGGGTGTACTTCTCCAGCTTGTCCGGAATCGACGGATCATCAACGGGAAGACCGTATCCCACCTCGATCCAGGTCTCCTTGGAATGGTGGCACGACACGTCCACAGACTCGATGGTGGTGACGTTCTCGATCTCGGCGACGTCAGCCGAGCACACCACGCCCAGGATCTGGTTCACCCCGGGGTTCATCCCGGTGCCGTAGAACGTCGACCCGCCCTTCGCACACGCCTCCGCGAGCAACTCCGACACCAGCTTGCCCGAGGGGTGGGGGTGGTTGTGATCACGATGCCAGCCGGTGATCCAGTCGGCGGTGGTGACGATGTTGATACCGGCTTCGAGAACCTTCACGTAGAGGTCCTCGTCCGGGAACACGCCGTGGAAGGTCAGGACGTCCGGCCGCGCGGCGATGATGTCCTCGACGGTGCCGGTGGCGATCACGCCGTTAGGAGCGATACCCGCCAGCTCACCGGCGTCGCGTCCGATCTTCTCTGGTGAATAACAGTGCACGCCAACCAGTTCCAGGTCGGGCTCGAGGGCGATCCGCTTGATCATCTCCGAGCCGACGTTGCCGGTCGCCACCTGGAACACTCGTATTGTCATCGCAACGCCTCCCTGGTCTTCGCGTGTAGGTCGGCAGCGGAACCACCGAGTCCGTCGGGGTAGAACTGCATCGCCCAGGTGCGGATGGCGGTGAAGCCCCGTAACTCCGAGCTCGACAGCGCGGGCGGATCGGAGTACCGCTGGTGCGACCAGATGTGAACGTCCTGGGCGAACTGCCGGATCACCTCGTCGCCGAATTCCCGCGCCTTCGCCTCGTGCCGCGGCTGGTCCTTGCCGGGGGTGCGGCCGATGTAGACGGTAAAGCGTACGTCGGAGGTGGTGTCGTCAACGGGTGTCACCGCCGATATGGTGCGGTTGTCCACCATCCCCCAGCTCTTGGTGACCGCCACCCCCAGCCCGCCGTTGATGGCCTCGACCCCGCTGCGGACGTCGTCGATGGACTGAAACTCATCACCTTCGAAGGTGATTGTGAAATCCACGTAGGACACCGGTCCGGCGAAATCGTGCCGGGTGAACACAGGCACGATGGGCGTCTGGTGCACGTACTTGAAGTGGGCGAAGTCCACACCGTTCTCCAGGACGTACTGCGGATGCAGCTCCAGCGCTTGGCGATACAGCCGCTGCTGCGGGTAGTAGTCGGCCGCGGTGGCACCGTCACCGAAGTCGGCGAAGATGTCCGGCGCATCGAAGAACGGGACACGCCCCTCGGTGTCATGCCACATGTAGATCGAGCCGTTGCGTTCGGCCACCGGGTACGTGGCCATCCGCCGGCCGCGATTGGGCCTGTCCTCGTAGGGAATACAGACGTTGCGGCCCTCGGCGTTCCATTGCCACCCGTGGAACGGGCACTGGATGACCTCGCCCTCGACGTGCCCGCCGAAACCCAGGTGCGCGCCAAGGTGTTCACAGTAGGCGGCCATGACGGTCACGCGTCCGGACTGTGCGCGCCAGGCGATGAGTTCCTCACCGAAGTACTTCATGGGCAGGACGTCACCGACGGCCAGCTCGTCGGACCAGGCGACCTGGAACCACCCGGTGGGCTTCATCGACAGCGGCGGTTTCGCCATGCTCCGGAATAGTAGTGTCCACTGCCATAGATTGATAGAGGGCACTGTGAAAAGTTCGGTGTCCAGTACCATCAACCGGGTGGCGGCAGCGGGCACGCAGGGCAGACGGAGCAACCGGCGTGGCCAGGCGACCCGAGAGAACATGCTGGACGCCGCAATTCGCTCACTGGCCTCCGGCGACCCGGGGTCGGTGTCGGCCGCCCGGATCGCCAAGGAAATCGGCGCCACCTGGGGTGCGGTGAAGTACCAGTTCGGCGATGTCGACGGTTTCTGGGCCGCGGTACTGCACCACACGGCGCAACGGCGCGGCGAGCTGCCCGCGCCCTCGGATGACGTCACTGCACTGCACCAGCGGGTGGCCGCGATCATCGACCTGCTCTTCGACGGGCTGCTGTCAGCACATTCGCGGGCCATCGAGAACCTGCGGGCCGCGTTGCCCAGCGACCCCACGGAACTCGAGCGGCTCTACCCACAGACCGCCGCGGAGTTCGTCTCCTGGGGGCACGCGTGGAATGCCGCCTGCCAGAAGGCTTTCGCCGACCTGGGGGTTGACCCGCAGCGGATCCGCGAGGTGGCCGCGTTCATTCCCGGCGCCATGAGGGGGCTGGCCTCGGAACGTCAGCTCGGCAGCTTCAACGACCACGACCTGGCGCGGCGCGGTCTGACCAACGCCATCGTGGCCTACCTGGATCCGTCCTGACGCTGCGCGTTCTGTTCCTGGCGGGCGAGCACCGCGAGCATGTTGTTGTAGGCCGCCAGGTCGGCGTCGTCGTCGCGATCGGCCGCGCGGTCCACCCGTTTGGCGGTGCGACGGTCGCTGCGGGTCCACTGGATGAGCAGCGCCAGCATCACCACCACCAGCGGCACTTCACCCGCCGACCAGGCGATGCCGCCGCCCAGCTTCTGATCGGCCAGCAGATCGGCATTCCAGGGCAACCCCAGGGACCGGTAGAACGGCTCGGCGATCACAGAGTTCATCCCCATCAGCACCACACCGAAGAAGGCATGCAGGGGCAATGAGCCGAACACCATGGCCAGCTTGCCCAGGTGCGGCATGGGCCGCGGTGTCGGGTCGATCCCGATGACCACCCAGTAGAAGACGTAGCCGGACAACAGGAAATGCACGTTCATCGCGACGTGCCCGGCGTGGCTGCCCGCTGCGGCGTCAAAGATCCCACCGAAATACAGTCCGTAGAAGCCGCCGACGAACAGTGCGGTGGCCACGAACGGGTTGGTGATCAATCGGGAGAACCGGCTGTGCAGGGCGGCCAGCAGCCACTCGCGCGGCCCCGGCGGCTGCCCCTTGCCCGCCGTCGGCAACGCCCGCAGCGCCAGGGTCACCGGCGCGCCGAGCACCAGGAGGATCGGCACCAGCATCGACAGCAGCATGTGTGCGGACATGTGCACGCTGAACATCGCCGGCATGTAGCGACCCACGCCCGAGGAGGTGGCGATCAGCAGCGTCAGACAGCCCAGCAGGAACCCGACTGTGCGGCCCACCGGCCAGGCGTCGCCGCGGCGGCGCAGCCGGCGCACCCCGGCCAGATACACCAGGGCCAACACGATCGCGGCCGTACCGAGCAGCAGATCGAAGCGCCAGTCGAACAGCAACCGCGCCACCGTCGGCGGGCCGGCGAGGTTGTAGCCCAGCTCCACCTCGGTGGTCGTCGGGTTCAGCACGCGCGGTGGCGGAGGCGGGGTGCGCCCCAGCGCCACGGCCACCCCGAAGGTGAGCCCGAAGATGGCCGCCTCGGTCAGGGCCAGGCGGATCAACGGTTGCCGCGCCGTCGGGTCGGCTGCCAGGGCAGCCACCCCGGTCCGGCGCTGCCGCCAGCCCAGCACCCCCAGGGCCACCAGCGCCGCCAGCTTGACCAGGATCAGCAGCCCGTACCGGGTGTCGAAGAGGTCACCGGGGAACATCCGCACCAGTGCGTTGATGACACCCGAGATGCCCATGGCCACGAAGCACCACAGCGCCACCGCCGAGAACCGCCGGGCCGCCACATCGGCGTGGCCGCCGCCGCGCAGCGCGTGCGCCAACAGCGCCAGCAGGCCCCCGGCCCACAGCGACGCGGCCACCAGGTGGATCAACAAGCTGTTGGTGGCCACGTCGTGGGAGCCACCGGAGGAAGAGTGCCCGGTCAGCCCGAGCGGAATCAGGGTGGCCAGCGCGGCCGCAGTCAACACCGGCGTCCAGGACCAGCGCAGCACCGGGATGCTGGCCAACGTCACCGCCGCCGCCAGGATGGCCGTCCAGCGCCAGGCCCCGGCCGTCTCCACCAGGTCGGCCAGCCCCCACATGGTGACCGGGTTGAGGTGGTCACGCAGCGGCTGCCCCGACACGTCGGAGATGGTCAGTGGGACCAGCAGCGCCGCGCACACCGTCCACACCCCGGCGGCCACGCTGCCGGTCCGCAGCGCGCGATAGCCGGAGGCGTCGAGCACCCCGGACGTCTGGGGCGGCACGAAGAACGCGGCGAACAGGAAGGAGCCGATGGCGATGACGGCGGCGACCTCACCGACCGCCCGCACGAACGGCAGCCCCAGCGTGGTGACGGGCCCGGGGTCGGGCAGGCCGGTGGCGGTCAGGGCTTCGGTCAGCGACAGCGCTGCCAGTCCGGCCGCTGTAGCGCCCGCGAGCAGCGCCACCCCGACCAGGATCGGCCACACCGACGACCGGGTGGCTGTGCTGGAAACAGGTGCGCTCACCTGTCCAGGGTAGCGACCTACTACAGCGGGTCGGACTTCGTCCGTGATCGCCGTTCCCGCTCGACGAACTGCTCGCGGGAGATGGCGTCGATGCTGTCCATGTCGGTCAGCACCCCGCGCAGCTCCGTGAGGAATGCCGACCGTCGCTCGGCCAGGTCGGGCGCGGCGGCCAGCAGCCCCTGGTCGGCGGCCACCTGCCGCGCGGTGGCGAACAGCAGCGCCGACACCGACTCGGTGGTGCGCACCCGGTGTTGGGCGGCGTGCTGAGCACCTACCCCCAGCGCCAGATCCGTGAGTTCCTTGGCATCGATGTCCGGGGAGGCGCCGCGCAGCACATCGGCGACGATCTCGTAGGCCTCGAAGTAGGGCCGCAGCATCGCGTGTGCCATCAGTGGCCGCTTGTCGTACAGCAGGGTGGTGATCTCGTCACCACCGACGGCCACATGACCCTCCCAATCCTGATGCCAGGCCATCTCCTCGGCGATGTTGGCCCGGAAGGCCGCGGTGTCGGCGAAATAGAAGTCGAACTTCAGCAGATCCCGCAGCCGCATCGCCTGGGTCCAGAACGCCGCCAGCCGGTCACCGTCGGCGCGGGCGGCGTAGGCCAGCGCCAGTTCGACGATCGAGGTCTCCAGGAACGCGTGGATCAGGGTGTTGCGGTAGAACGCCCCCTCGTGCTGGTGCTCGGGGGCGATGCGCCAGACCGGTTCGCGCCCGCCGTCCACGCGGGTGATCGGATGACCCCCGGAGAGCGCGTCCAGCGCGGCGCGCACCCCCTCCGGTGTCCGGAGCCGACGCGCACTGTCGGTGACGGGGGTCTGCTTACGCTCCAGGTAGTCCAGCGAGTCCTGCATGGTGTGGTGGACCTGGTTGAGCGTCAGGGCAATACCGTTGGTGGTCAACAACAGTGCGGCCACCAAGCCGCTGGCATTGATGGGTGTCACCCGCAGAATCCGCCAGGCGACTTCGAAGGCCATCTTCTGCATCGCCAGCCGCGTTGCCTGCGAATCGATCTCGGCGCCGTCCTCGCCCGGGATGCCGAGGTACTGACGCATGGACACCGCTTCCGGGAAGCGGACGTAGATCTTGCCGTAGTTGCGTTCCTTCTGTGCCTTGATGAAGTTGTAGAGCCAGCCCACCCCTTCGGGCGCCTTCTCGCCGCCGCGAGCGTACGCGGCGTACTCGGCAATCTCGTGCAACTGGTCGAAGCTGATCGAGACCGGCTGCAGCAGGATGTCCTCGCTGCGCCCCTCCAGGTAGGCGTCGGCGACGTAGGCCAGCAGGCCGAGCTTGGGCGGCAACATCTTTCCGGTGCGCGAGCGCGTCCCCTCGATGGACCAGCTGAGATTGAACCGCTTCTCGACGATGTAGCCGACGAACTCGCGCAGCACGTACTTGTAGAGGGGATCGTCGAGGCGGCGCCGGATGAAGATCACCCCGGAGCGGCGCAGCAACGGACCCATGGGCCAGAACGACATGTTGATGCCCGCGAACAGATTGACCCGGGGCAGGCGGTTCTCCTGCAGGGCCACGGTCAGAACGGCGCTGTCGAGGTTGGAACGGTGCGACCACAACATCACCGCGGGATGGGTCTCCAGGGCGTGCCGCATGGCCTCGACCTGCTCGGCGTCGTAGTCGATGTGAGGGTCGAAACCGCGGCTGTAGAGGAACTTCGAGAAGTTGGGAATGAGGTCCACCGAGAACCGGCTCCACCCGGTGGCGAGTTCGTCGAGGATCTCGCCGGCCGAGTCGACGTCGGCGCCGGGGATCTTGTCCAGGCCGGACCGGAAGCGGGCCGAGGCCAGCATCTCGGGCTTGACCAGCCGCGGGGACTTGTATTCCGGTCCCAGCAGCCGGTATTCGATGCGTTCGATGGCCAGGCTGGCCCGGCGGAGCACGAAGCGGGCGAAGTCACGGGGACTGTCGCCGACGGTGGTGTCCTGGAACTGCTGACGCAGCTCGGAGACCTTTGCCGGTTCACCGGCCACCACCGTTGCCCGCGACTGGTCACGACGAAGGATGCGGCGCTGCAACAACTCCGGTGGCCGGTAGGTGTCCCGGCCCGACAGCAGACCGACCACCTTCACCCGGGTGGGCAGTCCGCCGGGAGCCCAGAAGACTCGGACCGGCACAACCGAGCGGTCCTCCCCCTCGGAGAGTTCGTTCACCAGCTCGGCGATCACTCCCGCCGGGGGTTCCTCGTCTTCACCCGGCAGTTGCAGCACCGCCAGTTTGAGGTCGGGGTGGCGGGTGCGCTGGCGGTGGATCCAGCCGTCGAGCAGATCGTGTTCGGCCGGGGACGAGACCGACGCCAGGATCAATGAATCATCGGTGATCTCGACGACCGGCACGTCGTAAGGTTCCGGGCTCATGGCCGGGCCTTCTTCGGCGCTGCCTTCTTGGCGGCCTTCTTGGCGGCTTTCCTCGCCGGCTTCTTGGTGGGCGCATCATGGAGATACGGTGCGGCTTCCGGTAATTCATCCTCGGGCCAGTTGACCAGGGTGTCGAGGTAGAGCTGGCGGACTTCGGCGATGCGCTCGTCGATGTTGTCCACCGTCCAGTCCGCCATCGAGATCGGCGGGAAGACCGCGACGTCGACGGTGCCCGGGTTCATCACCGATGAGTCCCGGGCAGCGATCACCTCGGCGTTGCGGATCACCACCGGGATCACCGGGACACCAGCTGCCATGGCGATGCGGAACGGGCCCTTCTTGAAAGGGCCCACTTCATGGGTGTCCAACCGGGTGCCCTCCGGTGCGATCACGATGGACAGCCCGTTGCGAGCAGCATCCTCCACCTTGCGCAGCGACTCGACCGCTGACTTGGGGTCGTCGCGGTCGATGAACACCGCGTCGATGAGCCGGCCCAGATTACCCACCAGCGGGTCGTTCTCGAGTTCCTTCTTCGCCACGCTCGTGAAGTTGTCGCGTACCAGGGAACAGGTGATCACCGGGTCGAAGTTGTTGCGGTGGTTGAAGATGAACACCGCAGGCCGCTGCGCGGTGAGGTTTTCCCGGCCCAGGACGTTGAGCTGCACCCCGCTGGCCGCCAGCAGGGTCTGCGGCCAGTTGGCGGTGAAGAAGTTGACCCCTCGGCGCCGGCTGCGGGTGAGCAGACCCCAGCCGAGCGCCCCGTAGCCCACCGGCACCATCGATCCCACCCCGGCCAAGGTGCGTACCACACCGCTCAGGCTGCTGCCACCGCGGCTGGAGAAGCGCAGGATGGGCCAACCACGTTGGCGCGCAACAGCAGCCATCTTGCCCTCGGGGTTGGTGGGCCGCGGATTGCCCACCAGGTACATCAGCGCCACATCCTCGTCACCGTCGGCGTAGAAGTAGCTGTCCTGCAGGTCGATGTCGTGCTCGGCGGCGAACTTCTGCACGGCATTGGCCTTGCCCGGCCCCCACAGGATCGGTTCGACGATGGTGCCGGCGACCACGCCGTCGTCATCGACGACGAACTTGTTGGTCAGGGTGTTGGGGATCCCGAGGAAGCGCGCCACCGGCTCGACCTGGATGGTCAGCGCCGAGGAACTCAGGCAGACGGTGTGGCCACGTTCGAGGTGGGCGCGCACCAGCTCCCGCATCTCGGGGTAGATCCGCGACTCGATCTTCTGCCGGAACAGCCGCTCCCCCAGCTGGTCCAGATCTGACAGCGGACGCCCCCGCATGACCTTCGAGGCCGCCGTGATGAGGTTCTCGAACTCGCGCCGCCCCAGTTTGTGATTCAACCCGGCCTGGATCATGCCGAAGAAGTCGGCGACGCCGAGCTGACGGGACAGGAACTGCTCCTGGGTCAGGATGACGCCGGTGAAGCCGGCCACCAGCGTGCCGTCCAGGTCGAAGAAGGCGCCGATGTGCGGTCCGCGCGGACTGGCTCTGACCTCGGCCACCGAACCGGGAAGGCGCATGTCTCTGGGACCCGTCATGACTGCTCCTGCAGCTCGAACGACGCCGGAACGGCCTCCGGCGCGGGATCACCCGCCAGTGCCAGCACTTCGTCGAAGCCCTCTTTCAGGCACCGGGCGAACAGTGCCTCGTCGGTGATGGACGCGCGGTCGTACCGGGCCGCCACCGTGCACCAACCGCTGCGCGAGACCAGCACCACCATCATCGCCACCCCCGGCAGCGGCCCAAGACCGTACTGGCGCAACACCTGCGCGCCGGCGATGAAGGTGTCGCCCTGGTAGACGGGCACATTGCTGGCCTGCACATCGGCGCCGATCACGGTGCCGGTGATCGACTCCAGCACCGCGTCGGGCAGCAGCGAGAGCACCGGTGCCAGTGAACCGATCACGTCGATGGCCGCTTCCTCCTTGCGGTGGGCCATCTGGCTGCGGATCTTGCGGATGCGTTCACCCGGATCGGTGGTGCCCACCGGTGCCGCCAGGTTGACGCCGGTGAAGCGGTTGCCGCCGGCCGGGTCGGACTCGGCACGCAGATTCACCGGGATGGCCATCGGGAGGGAGACGACCGGGACACCCAGTGCCTGGTGATAGCGCCGCAGCGCCGCGCACAACCCCGCCAGGTAGGCGTCGTTGATGGAACCCTCGGCGGCTTTGGCGGCTCGGTGCAGGTCGCTGAGCTTGATGTCGATGGCCTCGGTGCGGCTGGCCAGACTGCGCCGGCGCAGCAGCGGGGACGGCGCGGCGGCCTGCCGGGTGGCGCGCCGGCTCGCCGAGGCGAACTCCATCACGCCGGTGACCGCCGAGCCCGGATCGTTGATCACCTTCCCGACCGCGCCCACTGCTCCGGCCACGGCGCCGCGCACTCCACCGACGAGGGTGAACGGCAACGCGTTGAGGCCCTGACGCATCAGGTCGTTGGACGACAGATCCTGCGGAATCGGCAGCGGCGGGGCCGGCTGGGGCTCGGGATCACGTTCCAGGTCGTAGATCTGTGCGAACATCTCCACCCCACCCACACCGTCGGTGACCGCATGGCTCAGGTGCAGCAGCTGGGCGGCGCGACCGTCGGGCAGACCTTCGATCAGCGTGGCACTCCACAGCGGGCGGGAGATGTCCAGCGGCGACTGCTGGATGATCTCGGCCAGGTCGAACACCTGGCGCAGCGTCCCCGGCTCGGGGATGCGCACCCGGCGTACGTGGAAGTCCAGGTTGAAGTCGGGGTCCACCACCCAGCGCGGCGCGGCCGTTGGCAACGTCGGCATCACCACCTTCTGACGCAGCCGCAGGATGGTGCGCGAGGCGTACTCGAAGTTGCGGCGGTAGCGCTCCCACTCCGGTGTGGTGTCCAGCAGCTCCAGGGCCATGATCCCCGAGCGGGTCCGCGGGTTGGCCTCACCGCGATGCAGTAACTGGTCCACCGCCCCGAGTTCATCGGACAATCCGCTCGTCACACAGTCCTCCTGTCGCACCGCCTGTTGTTGCCGGCATTACGCTAGTCGGCCCGCCGTCTACCGCGACGATGAATTGGCGACTCGTACAGCTCAGCTGGTGGCCCGCATCGGCGCGGCACTCTCGACGCGCTGCAGGTGCCTCCCGTAGGCGATGCCCAGGAACTGCGCGACGGCATCAGCGGCGAGCTGTGAACGCACGGTGGCCAGGTGATCAAAAGCGTGGTGGGCGTTGGGCAACTCCGCATAGGTCACCACCTCGGCCCCGGCCCCACGTAGCGCGGCCACGAAATCACGCGCCTGGGCCTGCGGGATCACCGCGTCGTCCCGCCCGTGCAGGACGAAGAACGGCGGTGCGTCGGCGCGCACGTGGTGGGTCGGCGACGCCGCCTCGTAGCGGCGCCGATCTTCGGCCAGGCTGGCCCGCATCACGAAGTGTTCGAGAAACGGCACCATCAACGGCGTCATGGTGGCGACGTTGGTCAGGTCATAGGCCCCGTAGAAAGGCACCGCGGCCTGCACGCTGGTGTCGGCACGCTCGAATCCGGGTTGCAGGGCGGGATCGCCAGGGGTCAAGGCCGCCAGCGCGGCGAGGTGGCCGCCGGCCGATCCGCCGGTGACGGCGATGTAGTCGGGGTCGCCGCCGTAGTCGGCGATGTGTTCGCGCACCCAGGCGATGGCACGTTTGACGTCGATGATGTGTGACGGGAAGGCCCGGCCCGGGCTGCGGCTGTAGTTGATCGACACGCAGACCCACCCCAGCGACACCAGGCGGCTCATCAATGGGTACGCCTGGCCGCGCTTCTCGCTCAGTGCCCATGCCCCGCCGGGGATCTGGAGCAGGACCGGGGCGGGCCGGCCGGCGGGCAGTTCCGGCAGCCGCCAGACGTCGAGCAGATGGTCACGCCCGTTGGGTCCGTAGGAGATGTTGGTGGTGGCCCGGGCGTAGCGGCGCCGATGCTGGGTGGCGTGCCAGAACGCCGACAACCCAGGCCGGTGGGCCTGGAACTGCAAGGGATGCACCACCTGGTCGTGGCGCTCGCCGAAGGACTCGGTCAGGGCCGCTTCCAGCACGGAGTCGGCGCGCTGCGCAGCCAGACTGCAGCTCACCCGGTCCCACGGTGTGCCCCGCACCGCGGACAGGGCGTGCCCGGCGACGGCGCCGGCGGTGAACTCGGCACTGAACCAACCGGCCAACCACGACGCCAGCGACGGACAGCCGCGCGCCACCAGCAGGCCGGCGCGATAGGCCCGCGGGTCGATTGCAAGCCGGAGCGCCTGGGCCCCGGCCGCCGAGGCGCGGTTCAAGTCCATCGTCATGCTCATCGCGCGTGCACCTTCGCAGTCTCGTGCGGACACGGTGGCCCGCCGCGACCTGGGACCTGCGAGCCCCGACTGTGCCGCGGGTCACAACGGTAACCAATTTTGACGGCGCGGACGGGCGTTTCCTGGGCGAGTTGTTAGCCGATCTGCATAGTCGCAGGTCGAGGGCCCGCATCCGTGCCGGTAAACCAACCTGTGAATTCATCAGTTCACGTCGGGGGTGCCGAGGTCACACCGCGACACACCAGGACGCCGGCGACGCGACACGCCGGTCGACGGCATTGGCCGCACCCAGCCGCACCGTCTGCCCACCTCGGCGTTCCCGCCCCGGCGGCCAACGTCCGCTGGAGTTTGCTGCGCTGGCGCAACCGCGCAGTGCATCCCGGGCTCCACCGATCGATTCGCGGCCCGCAGTTGGGCTAGGGTATGTGCGCTGCCTCCGTAGCTCAGCGGATAGAGCAGCCGCCTTCTAAGCGGTTGGTCGCAGGTTCGATCCCTGCCGGGGGCGCCACAGCCACACCCCGGCGCCGCCGCAAGGATCCACCAAGGATCCCCCAAGACCTGCCGGCGAATCTCCTCTCACCAGCTACCGAGAGGGATGAGATGACCGCCTCCATGTTCCGCACCGTTCTTGCCGCCGGCCTGATCGGCTTGGCCACACTCGGCACCTCCGGAGTGGCGCACGCCGAACTGTTCGGCGATCCCGACGGGATGGCCGGTTGGACGGTCGAGCAGGCCTACAACGACTGCGCACTGATGGCCGCCTCCGACGTGATCGGGCAGATGACGGGGGTGGCCCCCGACGAGGAGGCCATCGTCGAGTTCGCCAAGCACACCCCCAGCGTCGCCGAGCCCGGTGACATGATCTACGACCAGACCGACGACGACGATGACCCCAACGGCGGAACCATCTTCGACGATCTCCCGATTGTGTTGTCCCACTTTGGGGTTGAGGCCCGGCACGTCGAAGGCGCCTCCGTGCATTCGATCGAACAGGTGCTGGGCCGCGGCGGGGCGGTGATCGTCGACCTGAACTCGGAGAGCATCTGGGACGTCGACGGCGACCGCACCATCGCCGACCACGCCGTCGTGGTCACCGGCATCGACACCACCGCCGGCGTCGTGCACCTCAACGACAGCGGGACTGCCGACGGCGCCGACGAACAGGTGACCATGGAGGTCTTCGAAGCCGCATGGAGCACCAGCGGCAACCAGATGGTGGCCACTCGCTGACATATTCCTTGACAGGAATATGTCGTGGGTTCTACCGTGTGACCATGCAGCCCACGGTCTTCGCGGCGCTGAGCGAGCCGAGTCGCCTCAGGATCGTCGAGCTGCTGAAAACAGGGCCGAAGTCGGTCAACGAGATCGCCGAGCACCTCGGAATCCGCCAACCACAGGTGAGCAAACACCTTCGGACACTGGGCGATTCGGGGATCGTCACCGCCGAAGCCCTGGCTCGGCAACGGATCTATCACCTGGAACCGGAGCCGTTCGAGGAGATCGGGCACTGGCTCGGCTCCTTCGAGCAGCTCTGGGAGACCCGACTGGACTCCCTGGGCCGGCTGCTCGGCTCGATCACCGACCGCGACAAGGACTGACCATGCTGCTGCAACTGCTCAAGCCGAAGAACCTGAACTTCGAACGCTCGTACCCCGCGCCCATCGACGCGGTGTGGCGGGCCTGGACGGACGCCGAGATGCTGCGCCTGTGGTGGGGACCGGAAAAGACGACCGTGCCGGACTGCCGGGTGCAGGCGCAGGTCGGCGGTGAGATCCACATCGTCATGGAAGCCGGCCCCGAGATGGGTAAGTACCAGGGCACCCGCTGGCCGATGGCCGGTACTTTCACCCGCGTCGACCCGACCACGGACCTGGCCTACGAGGCGCGCTCGTGGACCGAGGGCGAAGAGGAGGCCACCACCATCCACCACACCAACGTCGTCACCCTGAGCGAAGAGGCGGGGACGACGACGGTGCGCCTGCAGGTCACGATCACCAAGATCGGGCCCAAGGCCAAGCTGGCGGCGTTCGGCATGAAATGGGGCTACAAGGCACAGCTCGACAAGCTGGATACGTTGCTGCGCAAGTGATCTAGCGCGACGCCACCAAGCCGTCGATCAGCAGATCCACCAGGCGGGCGGACTGCTCGGCGTCACCGCTGGCCAGGAAGATGCCCAACAGGCTCGACACCACGTCGTCCGGGCGGACGTCGGCACGCAGGCTGCCCTCGGCGACACCGGCTTCCAGCAGGATCCCGACCGCATCCACGATGGCCGCCCTGGTGTCACTGCGCTCGACGATCCCGGCGTCGAAGATGGCCAGCAGCGACTCCGCCATCCCCTGTTTGGCCGCGACGAAGTCGGCGTACCGGCGCATCCACAGCCGCAGCGCCTCGACCGGCGGGTGACTGGCCACCAAGGCGGGTGCGCACGCCGACACCTCGGCCAGCTCGGCCCGGTACACCGCTTCGACCAGGGCATCCCGCGTCGGGAAATGGCGGTAGAGCGTGCCGATCCCGACGCCGGCGGCGCGGGCGATGCCCTCCAGGGACACCGGCCCGTCGTGGGCCGCGAACGCCGCGGCGGCCGCTGCCACCAACCGCTCGCGATTGCGCCGCGCGTCAGCCCGTTCCCGCTCGGCCATAGCGGAGGCTCCTCCGTTTCTGTAGGGTGAAAACGGAGGTACCTCCGAATCAGCACGAGTATGCCAGCGAGAGAAGACATGGCGGCACAGATCGGCACCCACTCCGTTCACCGCGTCGGGTACGGCGCGATGCAGCTCGACCAACAGGTCGGCGACGACGACGCCGCCACAGTCCTGCGGCGTGCGGTCGAACTGGGCGTCAACCACATCGACACCGCATCGTTCTACGGCGCCGGAGAGGTGAACCGCCGGATCAGGCGGGCGTTGGCGCCCTACCCCGACGACCTGCTGATCGTCAGCAAGGTCGGAGCCACCCCGGCAGCCGGTCCGAGGCCGCTCCAGCCCGCACAGAAGCCGGAACAACTGCGAGCCGAGGTCGAGGCCAATCTGACCGAACTGGGTCTCGAGTGCATTCCCGTGATGAACTTGCGCCGCCTCGACCTGGGTCCGGGCCTCGCCGCCGAGGGCGACCAGGTGGTCAGCCTCGACGATCAACTCGCGGAGATGATCGCCTTACGCGACGAAGGCAAGATCGGCGGCATCGGGCTCAGCGCGGTGGACACCGACGGCGTGCGCGCCGCTCTGGGTGCGGGCATCGTCTGCGTGCAGAACGCCTACAGCGTGCTCGATCGCGCCCAGGAAGCCACCCTCGACCTGTGCGCTGCCCAGGACATCGCCTGGGTGCCGTTCTTCCCCCTCGGCTCGGCCTTCGCCGGCTTTCCCAGTGTCACCGACAATCCGGACGTGCAGGCCGTGGCCGCCGAGCTCGATGCCACCCCGGCTCAGGTGGGCTTGGCCTGGCTGCTGGCGCACTCATCGCACACCCTGCTCATACCGGGCACGCGCTCGGTGCGCCACCTCGAAGAGAACGTCGCCGCAGCCCAGGTCACTCTGCCGCCCGGCGCGCTGGAGCGGCTGGACGCCGTGGGCAGCACCGATGCCCAACCTCTGGACGCCGGGCGTTTCACCGCGCGCTGAGCCGGTATTGACACAAACGTCAAGCCTTACCGCACATTTCGCGGCGTCACGCGTGGCGCTTCGATGGCCTACGATTTCCACCCATGGCGCGCAGGAGTTCATGGGCAGGGGCACTACTCACCGGTCTCGCGGCCGCGGGCATCGCGCTGGCCCCCGGCGCAGCCGCCGAGCAACCCAATGTCTACGGGGTGATCACACCCGACGAGTCTCGCGAGATCGCGTCCGGCGCCGCCAGCACGTGCGCCGCGCTGGCTCGTTCGGCATCCACCGCGGCGTTGACCCCCGATGACGTCGGCCTGCTCATCGACGGCTACCTCGCGGACGGCTGGGATGTCGAATCCACCGCCGACATCCTCACCGCATCGGTGGACCGCGGCTGCGGGCAGTACCTGCCGCAGGTGTCGCAGGCGCTCACCGCCTACCAGCCGGGCTGACCGGCCGCCGAGAACTCGACAAGGATCCGCCAAGGCACCTCGGCGATGCTGCGGACATGTTCGCAGCCAGCCGCCTCGTCATCCCTGCCCTGGTCGTCGGAGCCATCCTGCTACCAGCGCCCACCGCCGTGGCCGCCGGGTGCAGCCCCGAGCCGCCGCGGGTCGACCCACTGGTGGTGACGGTGGCCTCTTGCGGCGCACTCGGCGCCGCATCAGCTGTCGTCTACGTGGTGGCGACCCTGCGTGAGGAGGACCAGGAATGATCACCGCAGGCCATGGAACACATCCATGAGGCGCGCCCGGAATGCCGGATCCATGGCGTCGGCGGGGATGCGGCCCACGGTGCACACGGTCACGCGGAACTGTTGCAGATAGTTCACGCAACCGTCGCACTCGCGCAGATGAGCATCGAAGCGGGCACGGTCATCGGAGCCCAGCGAACCGTCGAGGTAGGCAGTCACCAGCTCGACAAGTTCGTTGCAGTCCAATGGTTCTGGGTTCACGGCGCCTCCTCCAGATAGTTCTCGAGAGCCTGCCGTACCGCGGCGCGCCCCCGGTGCAGCAGCACCCGTTGATTGGCGACGGAGATGTCCAACAGCTCGCACACCTCTGCCGAATCCATCCCCAACATGTCGCGCAGCGTCACCACTGTCCGCTGCCGCTCCGGCAGCAGGTCCAGCTCACGTCGGGCAACCGCAACCATCTCGTCGCCGAGCACCGAACCCTCCGGGGTGTCCGGGAACGCGGCGGGCACCTCGGTCGGCAGCCAGTGCCCGGGATAGGGGTCACCGGAGTCACGAAACCGAGCGGGATCGACGGTGCCACCGGTGAACGCCAGCACCTCGAGATCGCTGTTACGCCGGTCGCGCACCCCCCGACTTTTCGCCGTGTTGATCAGGATGGTGAAAAGCCAGGTCCGCAGTGACGATCGACCCTCGAACGAACCGATGCCCCGCAGCAGTGCCACCCACGTTTCCTGCACCACCTCTTCGGCGATCTCCGTGCTGGCCACATACCCGCGGGCGACGCGGAGCATCGCACCGGTGTGCTGTTCCACGAGTCGGGCGAACGCCGATTCATCACCTGCCCTCAGGGCAGCGATGAGCCCACGCTCGCCGCCGTCCGTCTGCGTCATGGCAGTCACGATGTCATCGCCGTCCTTTCCCATTGCCAATATGGACGTGAGTGTCGGGCGGGGCCGCAGGCGTTACACGCCCGATCGGCCGGTAACGTGCCTGCATGGCCAGCGCAGACCCCGTGCTCTACCAGGTCGACGATCGTGTCGCCCTGATCACCGTCAACGATCCGGACCGTCGCAATGCCGTCACCGACGCGATGTCGGCGCAACTGCGCCAGGCCATCGAGACCGCCGAGGCAGACACGGGGGTCCACGCGGTGGTGATCACCGGTGCCGGAAGAGCGTTCTGCGCCGGCGCTGACCTCAGCGCCCTCGGAGTCGCCGCCGAGGAGGGCCTGCTGCGGATCTACGACGGGTTCATGGCGCTGGCCAGTTGCACGTTGCCCACAGTCGCCGCCGTCAACGGTCCTGCCGTCGGCGCCGGCCTGAACCTGGCCCTGGCCGCCGACGTGCGGATCGCCGGGCCGACAGCGGTGTTCGATCCGCGCTTCCAGAAATTGGGCATCCACCCCGGTGGCGGAGCCACCTGGATGCTGCAACGCGCGGTCGGCCCACAGGTGGCCCGGGCCGCTCTGCTCTTCGGAATGCGATTCGACGCCGAAACCGCGGTCACGCACGGGTTGGCGCTGCACGTCGCCGATGACCCGGTGGCAGCGGCCCTCGATCTGGCCCGCGGACCCGCGTCCGCTCCGCGCGAGGTGGTGCTGGCCACCAAAGCGACCATGCGGGCTACCGCGTCGCCCGGCACCGTCGACACCGACACCCACCACAGCGCGATGCGCACCGAGCTCGGCCCGCAGGCGTCCTCCATCCAATCCCCGGAATTTGCAGCACGATTGGCCGCGGCTCAGCGCCGGTGACCTGAACACGCTGGCGGACAGCAACTTTCACAATCCTCAATCGCCGCGACAATCGGGCAGACTCTGCCATTCGAGTCGCAGTATCAAGTGCGCCGGCACCGTGTAGTCCGCGTCACCTCATCTCTGGCAAATCGGTTCAAGGCCAGCGGAATGCGATACAGTGAGATTCGACTGCGCCGTTGCCTGCGCACGCGGCTCGGTTCACGCCGGTCAGCAAGAAAGTGCCCTCATGCAGCGACTTGTCGAGGCGCTCACCGCCTCCATCGATCCGGTCCTGCTGACCCGCCGGATCGCCGAGCAGACCTGCCTGTTCATCCCCAAAGCCAGTGGCGCGGGCGTCTGCTTCTGCACCCCCGATGACCACCTGGCCACCGTCTCGGCACACGGTGCCCTCGCGCCGCACCTCGGCCGGGTGGAGCCCCTGTCAGAATCGTTCCAAGCCAGCGCGCTGCAGTCCCGCCGACCCGAGGTCGTCGACGACGCGTGGGTCGACCCCCGGCTGGTGCCCAGCGTTCAGGCCCGCGCTGCGGAACTCGATTTCCGGTCCTGGGTGGTCATCCCGCTCTACCACGACGACACCGCCCTGGGCGTGCTCTCCGTGGTCGCTCCGGAGGCCTTCGCCTTCGACGAGGTGGACGTGGATGCCATCACCTCGCTGAGTCGTCTGGTCTCGGCTCTGATCGGCTCCCACTCGCAGCTCTCCCGGCTGCTGCACGATCTGTATGACGACTTCGAGTCCACGTCCGACCGGCAGGCCACCACCCGCTTCCTCGCCGCGCTGCTGATCCCGGAGCGCGCCGACCAGGACGATCTGCACGACGGGCTGGACACCATGCTCGCCGCCGGCAGCCTGCGACCGGTGTTCCAGCCGATCGTGGATCTGCGTTCTACCGAACTGGTCGCCGTCGAGGGGCTGTGCCGCTTCCCCGGCGCCGGCGAGCAGGATGCCGGCCAGTGGTTCTCCCGCGCTCGACGGCTCGGTCGCGGTGTGGACCTCGAATTGCGGGCACTGCAGGCTGTTCTCGAAGCCAGTGTGGCTTTCCCCGCCAACACGCCGATCGCGGTGAACCTCAGCCCCGCGGCGGCGCTCGATGCCGAGATCCAACAGATTCTGTTGACTTGTGAACGCCACCTCGTGGTCGAGATCACCGAACACGAACCCTTTCCCCACGATCTGCGCCACGGCCTGAAACCGTTGCGTGACAATGGAATACAGGTTGCAGTGGACGATGCAGGGGCCGGCTACTCGAACCTCAACCAGATCCTGCGGCTACAACCGGACATCGTGAAGATCGACGGTGAACTCACCAGGGGCATCGAGGACGATCCGGTGCGGCGGGCGCTCACCTTCTCGATCGTCCAACTGGCCCAGGAATTGGGTGCCCGCACCGTCGCCGAGTCCATCGAGGGGGACGCTCAGCAGTACGTACTCCGTGGCCTGGGCATCCACTACGGACAGGGCTTCCACCTGGGCCGCCCGGCACCGGCGCAGCAGATCGTCTCGCGGCTGGGGCTTTCGGCCTGACCCGTCAGGAGGTGCCGGGACGGGGCGCCAGGGCGACGATGCGCTCCGCTCGTCGCAGTACCGGGGCATCCACCATGACACCCTCGAACTGGAAGACGCCCCTCTGATCGGCCACTTCGGCCAGCACCCTTCGAGCCCAGTGCACCTGGTCTTCGGTCGGGGTGTACGCCTCACGGATCACCGGCACCTGGCTGGGATGGATGGCGACCTTGGCGTCGAACCCCACCGCCACGGCGTCGTCGCACTCTGCGCGCAACCCCTCGATGTCCTTGATGTCGATGTAGACGGAGTCCAGCGCGAGCCGGCCGTAGGCCTTGGCAGCCAGCAGCGACGACGAACGGACGTGCCGCGCCACATCGCGGTAGGTGCCGTCGGGCCACCGGTTGGCCGTGCCGCCGGTGACCGCGAACAGATCTTCGGCCCCCCACATCACGGCGTAGGCGTTGTCGGCTCCCGCGGAGTCCGCGACAGTCAACGCCCCCAGCGGAGTCTCCACCAGCACGATGACATCCAGCGGGGCGAGCGCGCCGACCTGTTGTGCCGATTCGGTTTTGGCGAGCATGACGGTGGTGTACGGCGTCTGACGCAGCGCCTGTAGATCGAGGGCGTGTTCGGGGCTGCCGCCGGGGTTCAGGCGTACCACGGTGCGGCCGGGGTCCAGGGGGGCGTCGATCAACGCCTGGCGGGCAGCGGGCCGGTGCTCGGCGGACACCCCGTCCTCGAGGTCGAGGATGACGACATCGGCTGCCGCGGCTGCCTTCTGGAACCGCTCCGGGCGGTCGGCCGGGCAGAACAGCCAGGCCGGGCCCGGGTTATCCAACGCCATCTGCGTCGTCCTCCGGAGTTCTGCGCACGAGGGTCTGCCGCGTTGCGGTGGCCACGATGTCGCCGTGCTGGTTACGGCCGGTGTGGGCGAAGGTGACGATGCCTTCCCCCGGGCGGCTCTTGGATTCGCGTTTCTCGGCGATCACGGTCTCGGCGTACAGGGTGTCGCCGTGGAACAGCGGCTTGGGGAACGCGATGTCGGAGAAGCCGAGGTTACCGACGATGGTGCCCTGGGTCAGCTGCGCCACCGAGAGCCCCACCAACGTGGACAGGGTGAACATCGAGTTCACCAGGCGCTGGTTGAACGGCGGCAGCGCATCGGAGAACGCCGCATCGAGGTGCAGCGCCTGGGTGTTCATGGTCAGTGTGGTGAACAGGACGTTGTCGGCCTCGGTGATGGTGCGTCCCGGCCGGTGCAGGTAGGTGACGCCGAGCTCCATCTCCTCGAACCAGAGCCCACGCTGGACAATGACTTTTGACTCCACGTGCTACAGCCCCATCGTGCGGGCGATCACCATGTACTGCACCTCGGTGGTGCCCTCGCCGATCTCGAGGATCTTGGAGTCGCGGTAGTGCCGGGCGACCGGGTACTCGTTCATGAAGCCATAGCCGCCGTGGATCTGGGTGGCGTCGCGGGCATTGTCCATCGCGGCCTCGCTGGACACCAGCTTGGCGATGGCGGCCTCCTTCTTGAACGGCTTGCCGGCCAGCATGAGCGCGGCGGCGTCGTAGTAGGCAGCGCGTGCGGCCTGGGCGCGGGCCTCCATCCGGGCGATCTTGAACTCGATGGCCTGGTACTTGCCGATCGGCTGCCCGAACGCCGAGCGTTCCTTGGCGTACTTCACACTCTCGTCCACGCACCCCTGTGCGGCACCCACCGACAGGGCGGCAATGGCGATGCGGCCCTCGTCGAGGATGCGCAGGAAGTTGGCGTAGCCGCGGCCGCGGGTACCGAGCAGATTCTCCTCGGGCACCCGGACATCCTGGAAGGTCAACGGGTGGGTGTCGGAGGCATTCCAGCCGACCTTGTTGTACGCAGGCTCGGCGGTGAACCCCTCGGTGGGCACGGGCACCAGAATGGACGAGATCTCCCCCTCGCCCGTCAACGCGGTGACGGTCACGAGTCTGGTGATGTCGGTGCCGGAGTTGGTGATGAACTGCTTGGTGCCGTTGATGATCCAGTGGCCGTCATCGAGCGTGGCGGTGGTCTTGGTGGCCCCGGCATCACTGCCGCCACCGGCTTCGGTGAGACCGAACGCCCCCAGCGCCGCTCCGCTGGCCAGCAGCGGCAGCCACTGCTGCTTCTGCTCCTCGTTGCCGAACCGGTACACCGGCATCGCCCCCAGCGACACCCCGGCTTCCAGCGTGATGGCCACACTCTGGTCGATCTTGCCGAGTTCCTCGAGCGCCAGGCACAGCGCGAAGTAGTCGCCGCCCATGCCGCCGTACTCTTCGGGGAACGGCAGCCCGAACAGTCCCATGTCGGCCATCCCGGCGACCACTTCGTAGGGAAACGAGTGTTCCTCATCGTGTTTGGCGGCCACGGGTGCGACGACGCTGCGGGCGAAATCCCGGACCGTCTTGGCCAGCTGGGCGTAGTCGTCGGGCAGGTTGCCGGTGGACAGATAATCGGTCATGTTGTTTCACCTTCTGTTGCGATGACTGTGGCCAGCGGCTGACCGACTTTGACCTGGTCGCCGACGGCGACCAGCAAGTGCACGGTGCCGTCGACGGGGGCGGTCAGGGAATGCTCCATCTTCATGGCCTCGACAGCGACGACGACAGTGCCGGCAGTCACCGTCGCACCGTTCTCGACGTTGACCGCGACGACTGCGCCGGGCATCGGGCTGGTCAGCTCCGCGTCGCCGGCATGGGCGTCGTCGGCACGTACCGGCGCTTCACGCATCTCGGTCAGTGTGGTGACGGCACCGCCGCCCGCCAGCCAGATCTGGTGGTCGGTTTCGGCGACGAGGTATTCGGCGCGCAGCCCGTCGACCGTCACGGTGAGAACCTCCCCCTGCAGGCTCGTCGCGAGCGAAACCGGTTGTCCGCCCTCCACTGTCGCCGTCGCGGCATCGGGGTGTCCGATGATGCCGACGTGCACGGTCTTCTCGCCGGCGGCCAGCCGGATGAGTGTGGGTGCGGGTGCTCCCATCCGCCAGCCCGTCGGCGCCGACCACAGGTCGTCACTCGCGGCGGCCCAGCGCTGCAGCCACCGGTAGGCAGCGGCAGCAATGAACTCGGTGTCGCCCGCTTCCGCCGGCGCGAAGTCCGGCATGCGGCGATCCAGCAGCCCGGTGTCCAGCCGGCCGGCTTGCACGTCGTCATCGGCCAGCAGGAAGCGCAGGAAGTCGATGTTGGTGACCACGCCGAGCACGGCGGTGCCCGTCAGCGCCCGGTCCAGCCCACGCAACGCCGCGGACCGGTCCGCGCCGTGCGCGATGACTTTCGCGAGCATCGGGTCGTAGTCACTGCCGACAGTGGTTCCGGCGCGCAACCCGGAGTCGACGCGCACCCCTGGCCCGTTCGGTTCGACCACCTGTAGGACATCACCACCGGTGGGAAGGAACCCGCGGCCGGCGTCCTCGGCGTACACCCGGGCTTCGACGGCATGGCCGCGCATCTCGATGTCGTCCTGCGCCGCGGTCAGCTTCTCCCCTGCCGCGATGCGCACCTGCCATTCGACGAGATCCCAACCGGTGACCATCTCGGTGACCGGGTGTTCGACCTGCAGCCGGGTGTTCATTTCCATGAAGAAGAACTCGTCGGGCCGGTCGGCGGACACGATGAACTCCACCGTGCCCGCACCTGAGTAGTCCACGCTGCGGGCGGTGGCGCAGGCCGCGGCGCCGATACGGGCGCGGGTGGCAGCATCCAGCAGCGGCGAGGGCGCTTCCTCGATCACCTTCTGGTGGCGACGCTGCAGGCTGCACTCCCGCTCCCCCAGGTGGATGATGTTGCCGTGGTTGTCGGCGAGCACCTGCACCTCGATGTGGCGGGGCCGCAACACGAATCGTTCGATGAACAAGGTGTCGTCACCAAAGGCCGAGGCCGACTCGCGACGTGCGCCGGCCAGCGCGGCCGGCAGGTCCTGTGCGCGTTCCACCATGCGCATGCCCTTGCCGCCGCCGCCGGCCGACGGCTTGACCAACACCGGGTAGCCTATGCCCTCGGCGGCCGCGATCAATTGTTCATCGGTCAGTCCGGGTTCGGCGATGCCGGGCACCACCGGCACGTCGAACTGCGCCACCGTCTGCTTGGCGGTGATCTTGTCGCCCATCGTGGCGATCGCCGACGCCGGCGGGCCGATGAACACGATCCCTGCCGCATCCAGTGCGGCAGCGAATTCCGCGTTCTCCGAGAGGAATCCATACCCAGGATGCACCGCCTGCGCCCCCGTGCGCCGCGCGGCGTCGACGATGGCAGGGATGTTCAGATAGCTCTGCCGCGCCGGCGCGGGGCCGATGAGCACCGCGGTATCAGCCTCGGCGACGTGCCGCGCCCCGGCGTCGGCGTCGCTGTACACCGCCACCGAGCGGATACCCAGCTGCCGCAGCGTGCGGATGACGCGCACCGCGATCTCGCCGCGGTTGGCCACCAGAATCGTATGAAATGTCATTTCACTCACATCCGGAAGACGCCGTAGGACACCGGCTCCAGCGGCGCATTGCCTGCCACCGAGAGAGCCAGACCCAGAACGGTTCTGGTGTCGGCAGGGTCGATCACCCCGTCGTCCCACAGCCGGGCCGTCGAGTAGTAGGGGTTGCCCTGGCTCTCGTACTGCTCGCGGATGGGGGCCTTGAAGGCCGCCTCCTGCTCCGGGGTCATGTCACCGCGCACCGTCGCCAGCACCGAGGCCGCCTGCTCGCCACCCATCACCGAGATCCGGGCGTTGGGCCACATCCACAGGAACCGTGGCGAGTACGCGCGCCCGCACATCGAGTAGTTCCCCGCGCCGTAGGAGCCCCCGATCACCACCGTGAACTTGGGCACCCGCGCGCACGCCACCGCGGTCACCATCTTGGCCCCGTGTTTGGCGATGCCGCCGGCCTCGTAGTCGCGGCCCACCATGAACCCGGAGATGTTCTGCAGGAACACCAGCGGGATGGTGCGCTTGTCACACAGTTCGATGAAATGCGCTCCCTTCATCGCGGATTCACCGAACAGCACACCGTTGTTGGCGATGAGGCCGACCGGGTGGCCGTGAATGTGCGCGAAGCCCGTCACCAGCGTCGAGCCGTACTCGGCCTTGAACTCCGAGAATTCCCCGCCGTCGACGATGCGGGTGATCACCTCGTGCACGTCGTACGGCACCCGCGCGTCCGTGGGTACGACGTCGTAGAGTTCGGTCTGGTCGGCGATGGCGGCCATCGCCGGGCGGGTCTGCCACGGCTGCGGTTGGCGCGGGCCCAGGGTCGCCACGATGGCGCGCACCCTCTGTAGAGCGTCGCGATCGTCGTGGGCCAAGTGGTCGGTGACACCGGAAGTCTTCGAATGCAGATCGCCACCACCGAGTTCCTCGGCGGTGACCACCTCCCCGGTGGCGGCCTTCACCAACGGCGGGCCGCCCAGGAAGATGGTGCCCTGATTGCGCACGATCACGGCCTCGTCGCTCATCGCCGGCACGTACGCACCACCTGCGGTACACGACCCGAGCACCGCAGCAATTTGCGGAATTCCCTTCGCGCTCAACGTCGCCTGGTTGTAGAAGATCCGGCCGAAGTGGTCGCGGTCCGGGAACACCTCATCCTGGCGCGGCAGGAATGCGCCCCCGGAATCCACCAGGTAGATACACGGGAGGCCGTTCTGCGCGGCGATCTCCTGCGCCCGCAGGTGCTTCTTCACCGTCATCGGGTAATAAGTGCCGCCTTTGACCGTCGCGTCGTTGGCGACGATCATGCACTCACGCCCCGAGACCCGGCCGATCCCCGCGATCATGCCCGCCCCGGGACATTCGTTGTCGTACATTCCGTCGGCGGCCAGCGGCGCAATCTCGAGCAACGGGCTACCGGGATCCAGCAGACCGTCCACCCGGTCGCGTGGCAGCAGTTTCCCGCGCGCGACGTGCCGTTCGCGGGACTTCTCCGGACCGCCCCGCGCAGCGGCGACCAGCTTCCCCCGCAGCTGAGCCACCAGCTCCAGATGCTGTTCGCGGTCGGACTGCTGTTGGCGATCGGACAGCACCGGGGTCATACCCACCTCATCACCATTTCAGTTAATGACGAATAACTGATGGTATGTTAATCGGAACTAACTGAATCTGTCCAGCGACGACCCAGGAGGATGCGGTGGCGACCCCGAACACCACCCGCCGAAGCCAGGCGAAGTCCGACCGGCGCTCATTGCTGCTGAAGGCGGCGGAGCGGCAGTTCGCCGAACGCGGCTTCCTCAGCGTGCGACTGGAGGACATCGGCGCCGCGGCGGACGTCAGCGGACCCGCAATCTATCGGCACTTCCCCAACAAGGAGGCCATGCTGGTCGAATTGCTGGTGGGCATCAGCGCGCGACTGCACGAGGGGGGTCGAGCGGTGGTGGCGGCCGCGCCCGATCCTGACGCGGCATTGGCGGGACTGATCGACTTCCATCTGGATTTTGCCTTGGCCGAACCGGACCTGATCCGGATCCAGGACCGCGACCTGAGTCAACTGCCGCAGGCCGCCTTACGCCAGGTGCGCCGCAGCCAGCGCGAATATGTCGAGGTGTGGGTCGGGGCCTTGCGCCGGGTGCACGCCGGCCTGCCCGAAGCGGATGCGCGGCTGATGGCTCACGCGACCTTCGGACTGATCAACTCGACCCCATACAGCACGAAGCCGGCCGGGTCAGACCCGGCCGGCTCCAAACCGCACGCACGTGCGGTGCTTCGCGCTATGAGCGTCGCCGCACTCCGATGGGCGGACGACTCCCGCTAGACGCGGTGGTTAATACCAGGCTTTCCGCCCGGCGACGGGACGGCCCACGGCTCCCAGGATCCAGAAGACGGCGCCGATCACCAGCAGAATGATGCCGATGGTCCACAGGATGCTGATGTTGAGCACGAAGCCCAGAATGAGCAGGATTGCTCCGAGGACGATCATGTTTCCTACCTTTCAATGAACTGATTCTCCGAGCAGGGGTCTAAGCGCTGGGTTGCGGCAAATTGCAGCTCTCCACCGCCGGGTTGACACCTGCGTAATTCAGCGGACCCACGACAACCGTGAGCGCAATGGAACCCGCTGTCGCGCAGTTGGTTTCAGTGCTTTCGAAGTACCCCCGCTGGAACGCGGCGAACACTCCGATCAGGAGCCAAACCAGAACAATCACGCCGAGCAGACCGCCGCGTCGCATCCGAGCCTCCGTTCGACATCCTCACTACCTGGCGGAGGAAGGTTTACCCATGCGCAAAATCCCCAAACATGACGTTTTGGTGGCGTTTTGGCAGAGGGCTGTGATCTCTGCGCGTGGGCTAGTAAGAACCGGTGAAGGCGCTGTGCAGCCACTCGCACACGGCATTGGCCAGGGCGGCCCGGTTCTCCCGTTTGGCGATCTCATGTCCGTCGTCCTCGAACACCAGGTAGCGCACCGTGCGGCCCCGCTCCCGCAACGCCTGGGCCATCTGATCCGACTCCCCCACCGGCACATTGGTGTCGTTGCCGCCGTGCACCAGCAGCAGCGGGGCGGTCAGCGCATCCACCCGCAGCAGCGGTGACAGCCGGTCCAGCAGGTCCCGGTCACTGATCGGATGGCCGTACTTCGGGTAGGCCGCAGCGGCGATCCAGGCCTCGGTATTACGGTAAAACGTGCTCAGGTCACTCATCCCGCAGATACTGACACCGGCGGCGAACAGCTCCGGGTGGAAGGTCAGTGCCGCCAGGGTCAGGTAACCCCCGTAGGACCATCCGCCCACCGCGATGCAGGAGGGCTCGGCGTGCCCGCCGGACACCAGATGGTGTGCACAGTCGGCCACATCATCGATGGCAGCGAACCGTCGTTCCCGGTCGTCGGCGTGCATGAACGACCGGCCGAAGCCGCCGGAGCCCCGAACGTTGGGCGTCAGCACCGTGATACCGGCGTTGAGCAGCTGCGGGAAGACCTCGCTGTACCCGGGGCGGGACTGGCCTTCCGGCCCGCCGTGCAGGTAGATCAGCGCACCGACACTGTCGACCCCCGGCGGCGGTGTGTAACGCCACGCGGTGAAGGTCATCCCGTCCCGAGCGGTGATGGTGTCCAGGGTCGGCGCTGAGGCCACCGGCCCGGACATGGGCACCCGGTCCACCGGCTCCCACTCCAGCGTCCTGGTGTCCACGAGCTCGACAGTGCTTGGTTGCCAGGGACTCTCGACCGTCATGGCGACCATGGAACCGCCCGCACTGATCGACAGCTCACTGGCCACCAGGCCGGGCAGCGGGATGGGCGGCGAGAGCGTGTAGTCGCTGTAACGCAGGATCTGCAACTCGCTGCAGCCGTTGATGTTCCACAGGATCGCCACGGTGGAGAGGTCATCGCTGACCACGAACTCGTCGAGCTCGAAACCGGGTTTCTCGGCGACCACGTGGTAGGTCACGCCACCCTCGGTGACGGTGACCTCGAGCAGGCGAGCGTGGTCGGTGCCGTTGTCGGACCGGATGAGTGCGCGGACGAACCCTTCGGTGCTGTTGAGCCCGTAGGCCGAGGCCGGTTGGTACAGCTCGGAGAGCTCACCTTCGGCGCCCGCACGCAGCCGGCGGGGGCTGTGGTCGTCGAGAATCACGCCCATGTCCGTCACCGAGCCGGGATCGTATGGCAGCAGGGAGATCTCGGTGAGACCGCGCAACATCAGCAGCTCGCGGTACCCGCGCGGGCCCACCCGCACCAGGGCGGCGCCGGCCCACGAGTCGACCAGGCGGCCCGCCGACCGCCGGTCCAAGACGATGCGGTTGCCGGTGGCCGGGTCGATCAGACAGGATTCACCCACGCCGTCCTGGCCGGTGAGGATGGCGGCCACCTGGGTGCCGTCCCAGCCGATCAGCTCCGCGGTGGCGTCGTCGGTGTCCGAACCGAGGCCGTCGATGCGCCGCGCGTCGCGGTCGTCGGGGTCGGTGGTGACCACCCAGATCTGGGTGCGCGACGCTCCTTCGGGAGCCACCTCGCAGGCCAACCAGTGACCATCTGCAGAGTGCATGACCCGGGTGACGGGTCCGTCGACGGGCAGCTCCACGTCGCGGGAGGAACTGGCACGCCAGCCGCGCAGAAACCTCTGGACCGCCCGCGGGTAACCGCCGTCGTCGACGATGTGCGCGAACGCCGTGCCATCAGGCGACAGTGACGCCCCGTAGATCGCGCGCACCCGCGGTCCCACCGAACGCCTCCCTTATTCGTAGCCCGTCGACACCGTATCGGGTTGGACCCGCCCACGTTGCCCGGGATGGGTACCTGCGCGGGTAGCCTGCAGGCATGAGGTGGGCATGAGCGATCCACGCCGACCCGACGGGTCTGATCCTTATCGCCGTGGCTGGTCCCAGCCGACGGAACCGATGGGCGATCACAATGCCCGCTACCCCGACGCCCCCTATCCGGACCCCGCGTACGCCGGGCCGTACAGCTATCCGAGCTACACCCCGACCCAGCACACCGAGCAGCTGCCGCCCTACTGGACACAAACCCAGCAGCCGATGCAGCCGCCGCCCGAACCGCCGGAGCCACGCTCGGCGCGCTGGCTGTGGCTGGCTGCAGGCACAGCCGTGCTGGTCGTGGTCGGCTTGGTGATCGCCCTGGTGATCAACGAGACCAGCTCCAAGGAAGACACCTTCGTGGCTCCGCTGCCGCCGGTTGCCCAGGAACCGACCACACCCACCACGGTGCCTCCCACCACCACCCGCGCGCCCAGCACCACTGCCCCCTCGCCGACGCTGCCCACGCCGTCCACCTCGGTGCCGCTGCTGCCGCCGACCACCGCCGTGCCCGGAGTCAGCGAGCCGGTGGAGTACACCGTCAGCGGGGAGGGGCGGGCCATCAGCATCACCTACGTCGACGCCGGCGGGGTCCTGCAGATGGAGTTCAATGTGGTGCTGCCGTGGTCGAAGCAGGTGAACCTGTCCTCGCCCGCGCTGAGCGCCGCGTCGGTGACCGTGCTCAACGTCGGTCGCGAGGTGACGTGCACGGTGGAAGTGGACGGTGAGCAGGTGCGGGAGCGGACCGGGACGGGCCTGACCATCTGTGCGTCCGTGGGGTGACCGATGCGGGACGGCCGGCGAAGCCGCGTCCCGAGGAGGAACCCCACCATCAGACACCGTGGGGTGACCGATGCGGGACGCCCGGCGAAGCCGCGTCCCGAGGAGGAACCCCACCATCAGACACCGTGGGGTGACGTACCGCGTCAGCGCACGTGTGCGGGCACCTTGACGAACACCATCCCCAGCAGCCCGACGCCCAGCACCACACACAGCCCCGCGGTCCCCGCACGATCGGTGCCAAAGGCGTCGATGAACATGAAGAACATCCACGGCGCCAGGAACGACACCGCCCGACCCGTCATCGTGTAGAGCCCGAACGCCACCCCCTCGCGGCCCTCCGTCGTCATCCGCAGCAGCTGGGTGCGCGCCGAGGACTGGGTGGGTCCGATGAACAGGCACAGCAACAACCCGCACACCCAGAAGACCAGAGTCCCGGACAGGCTCAACAGCGTCAGCCCGGTGAGAATCAGGCAGACCAGTGATGTGACGATCACCGGTTTGGAACCCACCCGGTCGTCGACGAGGCCGCCGACGACCGCGCCGATGGCCGCCACCACACATGCTGCAATTCCGAAGATGAGGACGTCGCCCTCGCTGAGCCCGTATACCGACACCCCGAGCACAGCGCCGAAGGCGAACACGCCGGCCAGTCCGTCGCGGAAGACGGCGCTGGACACCAGGTAGTAGACCAGGTTGTGGTCTCGCTGCCATTCGGCCCTGACATCGGTCCACACCTTGCGGTAGGCCCCGATCAGGCCGATCCGATCCTGCCGCGGTTCCACCGGGCGGGGCCAGCGGTGCACGGTGAGCAGCAGCGGCAGCGCGAACACCGCGAACCAGGCCGCCGCCAGCAACATCGCCATCCGGATGTTCTCGCCGCCGCCAGTCGACAGCGACAGGAACCCCCGCTCGGGTCCGTCGCCTGCGATGAACCCGAAGTAGACCAGCACCAGCAGCAAGACACTGCCGAAATAGCCTGCAGCCCAGCCCATCCCCGATATCCGGCCGGAGGTCTGCGAGGTGGAGAGCTGTCGCAACAAGGCGTTGTAGGGCACGCTGGCCAGATCACCGCAGGCCGCGGCCACCGCCAACAGGGCCAGGCCGGCGAACAGATAGGCCGGGTCGTCGCGGATCAGGCTCATCGAGGCGGTGACTGCCACCGCGAGGCCGGTGAGCACCGCGAGCACTTCGCGCCGCAGCCGCGACGCCTGCACCCACACCCCGGTGACCGGTGCCAGCAGCGCGACTGTCAGACCCGCGATGGCCTCGGCCCGGCCCAACCAGCTCACCGGCGACGCACCACCGGGAGTGCCCTCACCGACAGCCCCGGTCAGGTACACCGAGAACACGAATGTGACGACGATCGCGTTCATCCCGGTAGAGCCGCAGTCCCACAATGCCCACGCGGCGATCCGGGAACGGGCTCTCATGGCGGTCACCCTAGCGACCCGGGACAGCTCTGCAGGCCACGCGCTGCGCGGCGATGTCTAGGATGACCCTCGTGCCAGTACCCCAGCCACACCCCGATGCGCGCGCCGTCGTCACCGGCGCCTCCCAGAACATCGGCGAAGCCCTGGCCCTCGAACTCGCCGCGCGCGGGCATCACCTGATCATCACCGCCCGCCGGGCCGAGGTGCTGACCGCGCTGGCTGACCGGATCACCGCGCAATACGGGGTGACCGTCGAGGTCCGCCCGGTCGACCTCGCCGATCCGGCGGCGCGCGGGGTGCTGTGCGACGAGCTGGCCGAGCGCAACATCTCGATCCTGTGCCTCAACGCGGGCACCGCGACATTCGGCCCGATCGCGAAACTCGATCCCGCCGGGGAGAAGCAGCAGGTGCAGCTGAATGTCCTTGGGGTGCACGATCTTGCCCTCGCGGTGGTGCCGGGCATGGTGGCCCGCGGCAGTGGCGGCATCCTGATTTCCGGTTCGGCGGCGGGCAATTCGCCGATCCCGAACAATGCCACCTATGCGGCCAGCAAGGCCTTCGCCAACACCTTCAGCGAGTCTCTGCGCGGTGAGCTCAAGTCAGCCGGCGTGCATGTGACGCTGCTGGCACCCGGCCCGGTGCGCGAGACGCTGCCCGCCGAGACAGAGCAGTCGCTGGTGGAACGGTTGATCCCGGACTTCCTGTGGATCTCCACCGAGTACACCGCGAAGCTGTCGCTGGATGGCTTGGAGCACAACAAGATGCGCGTGGTACCCGGGGTGACGTCCAAGGCGATGTCAGTGGCCAGCGGCTACACCCCGCGCGCCATCGTCACACCGATCGTCGGCGCGGTGTACAAGAAGCTCGGCGGCGGCTAGAGCCGCTAGTCGGCCTCGTACAGAATCCCGCGCCCGATCGCCTCCCGGATCACCGGTAGGGCAGCCTCGGCCAGCGCGTCACCGTCGACGCCGTGGTGTGCGGCCAGCAGATCGAGCAACATCCCCAGCGGCACTTCGCCGCGGCAGCCGGCGAGCAACGCCCGCGACACCTCGTCGACGCCCAGAACGGCACCGGGCCCACCGGGTCGCCGGACCGCCGCGCCCACCGTCTGCCAGCCGTCGGGACCGGGCAGGGACTGCTCCTCGAGGAACACCGGTGCCGTGGACAACCGGGCACCGAGCAGTTGGGCATCGGTGGTGTCGTGCAGATACTCGCGGCGCGCGAAGAACGCCGCGACCTCCGGTCCGGTCAACTGCTCATCGGCGCCGGTGATCTCCTCGAGAACCAGGTCCGGTGGCCGTCGCTCACCCGAGCGCGGCGCCTGCACGGTGACCATGCCCATACCGACACCGGCGATGCCCTCGGCGTCGAACCAATCCAGCCACAGCCCACCGCGCCGGGCGGCCTCCTCGGGCAACTCCCCGGCATCGGAGGTCCACAGCGATACGTAGCTCACCGGGTCGGCGAACTCGCGCTGCACCACCCACGCATGTAAACCCGTGCCGGACAACCAAGCCGACACGCGGTCGCGCCAGTCGTCACCGTCGCGGATGATCCAGTTGGCCATGATCTGCGCGGTACCACCGGGCTCCAGATGGTCACCCAGCTGGCTGATCAGGCCGGCGCACAGGGCATCTCCGGCCATCCCCGAATCGCGGTATTCGAAGTCGAGTGCGCCGGTGCCCACCACGAACGGCGGGTTGGACACGATGAGGTCGAAGCGTTCACCGGCGACAGGCTCGAACAGGCTGCCGCGCCGCAGATCCCAGGTCATGTCGTTGAGGCCGGCTGTCGCCGCCGCCAGCGTGAGGGCACGCTGATTGGTGTCGGTGGCCACGATCTGCTCACAGTGCGCGGCCAGATGCAGCGCCTGGATGCCGCAGCCGGTCCCGAGATCGAGGGCACGTCGCACCGGGTTGCGGACCACGGCGTGCGCCAGCGACACCGACGCCCCGCCGATGCCGAGCACGTGGTCGGGCCGTACCGGGCCCGGCCGCAGCGCCGCGTCCTGATCGGAGACCACCAGAAAGTCGCGGACACCGTCCCCGTGGGGGCGGATGTCGAGGGTGGCCCTGATGTTTCCGGCCACCACCTCGACGACGGCGTTGTCCACCAGCGCATCCAGGCCGGCGGTGGGCATGGCCTGCTGCACGCGTTCTGCGGTCTCGTCGGCGCCGAGCAGGAACAGCCGCACCAGGACCGCGAGGCGCCGCTGATCGGTACCGGCGCGGTCGGTGGCACGCAACGCCGACCACCACAGGCCCCTGCTGAAGGCGGCACCGGCGTCTGCACCCAGGAGCTCTGCCACCCCGTCGGTGGTGTAGCCCGCCGACCGCAGATCAGCCCCGAGGGCGGCGATGAGTTCGGAGTTCATCAGCGTCTCCGTCGGCGCCCGGTGCCGAAGATGCTGCGGGTGATCTCGCGGCCGATCACCGTGCCTGCCGATCGCATCGCACTCTTGAAGGCCGGACTGTCCATCACCTGTTCCAGCAGACCCGGCTCAGCGGGGGCGGGCATCGGCGGGACACCGGTGTCGGTCGGCACCGGTGGCAGATCGGGCGGCGGCGCCAGCGTGGCCGCCAGCCGCTCATAGGCCGAGTCCCGGTCGATGGTGATCCCGTACTCCCGTTGCAGCGGGCTGGCTTTCGCGGCGGCAGTGAGGGCGTCCGGGCCGATGCTGTTCATCAGTGACCGCGGCGCCCGGATCCGGGTCCAGGCCACCGGGGTGGGTGCCCCGCGCTCGGAGAGCACGGTCACCACCGCCTCGCCGGTGCCCAGGGACGTCAGCGCCGACTGCAGATCGTAGACGCTGGATTTCGGAAAGGTGCGCACAGTTTTCTTCAGTGCCTTGTCGTCGTCGGGAGTGAAGGCACGCAGCGAGTGCTGGATGCGGGCACCCAGTTGGGAGAGCACGCCACCAGGGATGTCGGTGGGCAACTGGGTGCAGAAGAACACGCCGACGCCCTTGGAGCGGATGAGTTTGACGGTCTGCTCCACCTGGGCCAGGAAGGCCTTGGACGCACCGTCGAACAACAGGTGCGCCTCGTCGAACACGAACACGAGTTTGGGCTTGTCGAGGTCACCGACTTCCGGCAACTCGGTGAACAGGTCGGCGAGCACCCACATCAGGAACGTGGAGAACAGCACCGGGCGGGCGGCGTCCTTGCCGAGTTCCAGCAGCGTGATCACGCCACGGCTCTGGGCGTCGAGGCGCATGAGGTCCGCCGGGTGCAGCTCGGGCTCACCGAAGAACGTCTCGGCGCCTTCGGCCTCCAGGTTGACCAGTGCGCGCAGGATCACCCCGGCTGTTGTCTTCGACACCGCACCAAGGCTTTTCAGCTCGGCCTTGCCCCCGTCGCCGGTGAGGAACGTGATGACCGATCGCAGATCCTTGAGGTCCAACAGCGGCAGGCCGCGCTGATCGGCCCAGTGGAAGATGAGACCCAGGGTGGACTCCTGAGTCTGGTTGAGTCCGAGCACCTTCGACAACAGAATCGGCCCGAAGCTGCTGATCGTCGCACGCACAGGGACGCCGAGACCCTCGGTGCCCAGGGACAGGAATTCGACCGGAAACCCTGCCGGCGTCCAGTCGTCACCGGTATCGGCGGTGCGGCTGCCGATCGCATCGCCGGACTCCCCCGGTACGGACAGCCCGGACAGGTCGCCTTTGACGTCGGCCATCACCACCGGCACGCCGGCCGCGCTGAGTTGCTCGGCGATCAGCTGCAGCGTTTTCGTCTTACCGGTGCCGGTGGCCCCGGCGACCAACCCGTGGCGGTTCATGGTGGCCAGCGGGATCCGCACCTGTGCTGCCGGGTGGGCGGTGCCGTCGACCACCACCGAGCCCAGGGTCAGGGCGGCTCCGTCGGCCGGGTACCCGGACGCGATGTCGCCGGCGGCGTCGGTGCTCACGATCTGCAGAGCCTACTGGGCGACGGCGGCGCAGAACGGGGTGTGGACGCGCCGCTGTCGGCCCGTGGAATTACTGTGAGGCATGTGCGTGAAGAATTGGTGTGGATCGACTGTGAGATGACCGGGTTGGATCTGGGCTCGGACAAGCTGATCGAGATTGCGGCGCTGGTGACCGATGCCGACCTCAACGTGCTGGGCGACGGAGTCGACGTGGTGATCCACGCCGAGGACGCCGCGCTGGCCGGCATGGTCGACGTGGTGAAACAGATGCACGCCCGCTCGGGCCTCACCGAAGAGGTCAAGCGCTCGACCGTCGACCTGGCCACCGCCGAAGGCATTGTTCTGGACTACATTCGCACCCACGTCACAGCCGCCAACACTGCGCCGCTGTGCGGCAATTCGATCGCCACCGATCGCGGATTCCTGTCGCGCGACATGCCGGCTCTGGACAGCTATCTGCACTACCGCATGATCGACGTGAGTTCCATCAAGGAGCTGTGTCGTCGCTGGTACCCGAGGATCTACTTCGGCCAGCCGGAGAAGGGGCTGGCACACCGCGCCCTGGCCGACATCCATGAGTCGATCCGCGAGCTGAAGTACTACCGCCAGACCGCGTTCGTGCCCCCACCCGGACCTTCTACCAGTGACATTGCCGCCGTCGCGGTGACCCTGGGGCCGCCGGGACAAACCGATTCGGTATCCGGCGGGTCTACCGGCTAAGATCAACCACGCTGCGCAACCGGGTGACCGGGGAGCAGCAATGGTGGCTGTAGTTCAGTTGGTAGAGCACCAGGTTGTGATCCTGGCTGTCGCGGGTTCGAGTCCCGTCAGCCACCCCGCAGGTGGGAGAGGGTTTTACCTCTCCCACCTTTTGCATTCTTGGAGGATGTGCGGGACCTGGCTGGATGTGACCCGAGTACGAACTGGCGGAAAGTAACGGCGCACCAGCCGTCGGCCGTGCTTCAATTCCGCCATGGGGGAATCAGCGCAATACGCGCCTGGCCAGCACGAACCTGCCTTGGTCACAATTGGGGACATCACCATCTCAGAGCATTGGGTGATTACGCCCAGCGGGCCGCACCCGATTCGCGGGACGGTCTGGACTGTGACCGATATGTCTCAGTGGCACGAGGGAATTTCAACTGTCGGCGTCATCCTCTGCATCATCTTCTTCGTGTTCTGTTTGCTCGGCTTGCTGTTCCTACTGCTGAAGGATCAGAAGCTCTCCGGCTTCGTTCAGGTGACCGTCCAGGGCAGCGGTTTTTACCACCAGACTCTCGTGCCCGTCAGGGGCACACATACCTTCATGCTCGTGAATCAGTCGGTAAACCTCGCCCGTTCGCTAGCCGCGCGGGCATAGCCCCGAGGCGAACATCCGCCGCCCCGTCCGATTGACCCGATGCCGTTCCGTTCACGACATTTGAGAACGACCCGCTCAGATGTTGGCGTTGCCGGCTTTCCATTCGGTCCAGGGGACGTTCCAATCCCCCAGACCGTCTGTGCCCGGCAGCGGCGAACCGACCGTGTTGATGACCTCCACGATGTCGCCACGCTTGGTGTTGTTGTAGAACCACTGCGCGTTGCTGGTGCTGACGTTGAGGCAGCCGTGGCTGACGTTGGAATAGCCCTGGCTGCCCACCGACCACGGGGCGGCATGCACATAGATGCCGCTGTAGGACATCTGCGTGGCGTACTCCACCTCGGTGCGATAGCCGTTGGGAGAGTTGACCGGGACGCCGTAGGTGGACGAGTCCATCACCAGGTCGGCGTAGCGGTCACCGATGATGTACACCCCGTTGTTGGTGGGGGTGCTGTTCTTGCCCATCGAGGTGGGCATGGTCTTGACCACCTCGCCGTTGACACGAACCGTGATGGTCTTGGTGGCGTCGTCCGCGGTGGCGATGACGGCATCACCGATGGTGAAGCTGGTGCTGGCGTTGTCCTGTCCGAACAGCCCGTCACCGAGGTCGACCCCGTAGGTGTTCACCTTCACGTCGACGGTGGTGCCCGGCTTCCAGTATTGCTCTGGGCGCCAGCGCACTTCGCGATTGTTCAGCCAGTAGAACGCACCCTCGACGGGCGGGTTGGTGGTGATGGTGATGGCCCGTTCGGCCGCCGCCCGATTGGGGATGTTCTCGTCGAAGCGGATGGCGACCGGCTGCCCGATGCCCACCGTCTCGCCGTTGCCCGGCATCAGGTACGGCATGGTCAGGTTCTCCGGCGAATGGGTCTCGAACGCCATCCGTTGGCTGGCCTGGCCGCCGAGCCCGAGCGAGCTGGCCTCCAGGACGTAACTCTCGTTGTAGTCGAGCTGATCGGTGGACGACCAGGTGAGTCCGTCCTTGCTCAGCTCACCGGCGACGGGCGTGCCGTCGGCGTTCATCAGCGTCACGGGCCCGAGCACGCCGTTCTCGGCGGTCACGGTGATGGGCTGGTCCATGGCGACCCCCACGGCACCGTCGACCACCGAGGCGGTGAGCTTGGGCACCAGCAGGTCACCGAAGGGCGTGCCCTTGTCGTCGATGGTCTGCGGCGCCGCCTGCTCAGCGGTGCCCGTGGAGCAGGCACTGAGGGTCAACACCACGGTGGGCACCAGCAGTAGCGCCACCAGCCAGGACCGATAGCCACGCGGCCTGGTCACCGAACGGACCTGCCACATAAACGTTCCACCTCACACCCTGGATTCGCGGGACGGGCGCGACGAGCGCGCACTGTTGCCAGCAAGTCTAAGGGCAGCCACAGACAGTATGCGACCTCGCGCATGAGTCCCTGGTAGGGCGCGGATTTCCGTCTCCGCGCATCGGCCTGTTATTGTCTCAGGCGCAGTTCACGCGCCGTTAGCTCAGTTGGTAGAGCAGCTGACTCTTAATCAGCGGGTCCGGGGTTCGAAACCCTGACGGCGCACCCGATGAAGACCCCGCCCCGGCGGGGTCTTCGTCGTTCCGTCGCCTGTTTCCTGTGCCCGCGCTGCGAGAATCAGCGGGAATGGCTGAAAAGTTGGGGTGAGTACCCGCACCCCTCTGTTCACGAACCGGTTCAACCCGCAGCCTCTAGCCATGACGACCTCTGCGGTGCACCGGAACCTGGCAACGCTGCTCTGTGCGGCCACTTTGCCGGGATGCGGGTCCACCGATGTCTTCGCGACGGAAGAACTGATCACAGTGACCGAGACGTCGACGAAACTGATGCCGACCGACACCACCATCACCTCGGCCACCAGCCCGGCGACGGCAATGGTCACCTTCGACACCTACCGGGTGGGCGAGGACATCGCCGCCGGCACCTACGCGACGGCGGGGCCGAAGCTCCCCGGGTCGACATGTACCTGGGAGATCCTGCCGGCTGTGGACGCTCACCCCGACCAGGCGTTGACCTTCGTCATGCTGGTGGGCCCGGCCCGACTGGTCGTCACCCTCGGCGAGATCGTGCGCGCCGGCGGGGCCTGCGAGTGGACCTTGCGGCCGTAGCGCGTGTCTTCACCCCTGCAGTTCGGGCAGCCCCTCCCGGATGGCATCGATCTGCAGTTGGCCGGTGGAATCGACGAAGTCGGTGGGGGCCGGCTCCAGATCCCCTGGCTGGCTGTTGAACTCGAGCGTGGTCAAGACGTTGTCTTCGGTGAAGAGCACTGCGGTGATGGCGCTCGATCCGTCCAGCGTGGTGCCCGTCACGATGGTCCCGTTGGGTGCCAGCGGCCAGGGCTGCGGTTCACCGACGACACTCTGGCCGAGAGTCTTGACCGTCTCGGTCAGCACGGCCTCGGCCTGGGCGGCGTCCTCGCACACGATCAGCGTGTCGACGATGACAGCACCATTGCCCTCGACGCGGAACGTCTGCGTCACGCCGGGCACGCCGTCACCGTTGGGCTGCGGAGCATCGGCGATGAACGGCACGGGCGCATCGAGATCTTCGGCCGCCATCAGCAGAGTGCTGTAGTCGGGCTCGGCGGCGGCGTCGGCCGCCGCGTCGGCGGTGGTGGTCTCCGTGCTGGAGTCAGCTTCGGAGGTGGCGGCCGACGTCGGCGAGCTGGTCTTATCCGCCGCGGTGTCGCCGCCGCCACCGCAGGCGGTCAGAACGCAGATCAGGGCAGCAGCAGAGGCGATGGAGGTCTTCATCAGAGGTTTTCTCCCGGTCCAGGGCGGCAGTTTGCTGCGCCGCTCTCGGACGGTAATTGACGGCCACCGCAAATAGCTGTCGATTCGGCAAAACGGTGCTGTTTGCTGCCATCCCGGTACGTTGCTGAATTCAAACGCTCGTGAATGCTGCTCGAAAGACCGATTGATCGAGCAATCGTGGGGCATTTGCCGAGCGTGACCGGTGCACCTTCGTGGATTCGCCCACTTTCGCACGGGTCAATATAAGCTGCAGAAGCGTCGCCTCCGAGGGTGGCATCGCTGCGCCGAGTTAGCAGAAGGTCCACGCCAGGTAGCGGACCGACAGGCCACCACTGATAAGAGCTGTGACGTCGGCGATCAAGCTGTTACCATCCAGTTAGCTGCAGGCCGCCACGGCCAGGCTGGGGTCTACAGAGAAATGGATTGGGGTGTTAGCCGATGTCGATGGTGGAACTGCCCCGCAACCTCAGCGTCTCGGCGGTGGCATCTGACACGGATGTAACTCCGCTACCACCTGAGTTCGTCCACACCTGCAGCCGACTGGGCATGCGTGCTTCGCGACCTACTGTTCGGCTCGGCCTCGGGTGGTTGTGGCGGCGCTGACCGCTCAGCGTCGCGACCGGCGGATCACC